>JAZGDE010000081.1:0-43010 GCA_036477295.1 Bacteroidota bacterium
TCGCCGCCATGCCTTCGGCTTTAGAATTTCAGTCCACCTTCACGGGCACCGTCAGCAAGGGCTTTTACGTTCCCGTGGTAGCGATATCCATTCCGATCGAAGACAACCTTGTCGATATTCCGCTCGAGAGCTTTCTGCGCAAGCGAAACACCGACGAGCTTCGATGCTGATACCGGCGACTTGGTCGCCTTCAGCTTGTCGCGCAGTTCTTTCGAACGTGTTGAAGCGGCAACGAGCGTGTTCCCCGCTGAATCGTCGACTATCTGTGCGTAGATATGCTTGAGACTGCGGTAAATCGTCAGACGCGGTCGTTCGGAAGTCCCCGCGACGATCTTTCTGATTCGCTGTTTAATGCGCGCACGCTGCGCGTACCGATCTTTCTTAATCATCGCTCCAGCATCTCACCAATTACGCTTTCGCACCAGCCACAGCAGCAGCCTTCCCGGCCTTGCGGCGGACGTACTCGCCTTCGTACCGAATCCCTTTCCCCTTGTACGGTTCCGGCGGCCTGAACGAGCGGATTTTCGCTGATACCAATCCGACGAGGGCTTTGTCGATGCCGCTAATGATGATATTCGTCGGCGATGGAATTTCGATCTTGATGCTCTCAGGCGGAGCAAACAGAATTGGATGCGAATAGCCGATTTGCAGTTGCAATTTCTTCCCTTTCAATTCCGCTTTATAACCAACTCCGACCAACGCCAACTTCCTTACGTACCCCTTCGTTACTCCAAGAAACATGTTGTTGATAAGGGCGCGCCAGAGTCCGTGGAGCGCTTTCATGCGCTTCTCGTCGGACTTGCGGGAAACGATAACCTGCTTCTCCTTGATCTCCACAGAGATGTCGGGATGCACTCTTGCCGTGAGCTCCCCTTTCGGACCCGTGACTTTCACTTCGCCATTCAACTTCTCCACCTGAACGTTCGGAAGAATTGGAATCGGTTTTCGACCTACGCGTGACACGGTTTCACTCCTCTGAGTTCTGCTTCGTTACCACACATAGCACAGCACTTCACCACCGACCCGTTCTTTCCGGGCTCGTCTGTCCGTCATGATGCCCCTGGAACTGGAGATGATCGCGATTCCCAGACCGTTGAGGACGCGAGGAAGCTCATCAGCATCTGTATAGACTCGCAAGCCTGGCTTGCTGACCCGCTTCAATCCGGTGATAGCGGCTTGGTCTTCGTTGTACTTCAGGTAAATGCGAAGAACGCCTTGCTTGTTGTCTTTCACGTCCGTGTAGTTCGCGATATACCCGTGCTGGAGCAAGATTTTTGTAATCTCCCGCTTCAAGTTCGATGCGGGAATGTCAACCTTCTTGTGCCGTGCTTGAATCGCGTTCCGGACTCGCGTGAGATAATCTGCTATGGGATCGGTCATCATAATGATAGTTGTCACCAGCTGGATTTCTTGACTCCGGGGATCTTCCCGTCCATCGCAAGGTTACGGAAACAGATTCGACAGATTCCAAACTTCCGCAGATAGCCGCGAGGTCGTCCGCAGATGCTGCAACGATTTTTCTGACGGACTTTATACTTTGGCTTCCTCTTCGCTTTAACGATCAGTGCAAGTCGTGCCAAGCGTCTTTCTCTCCTTCGTCATGACGGAGTCGGCAAGTTGTCAACCGGCCGCTGGATAACTTCTTCCCGCTTTACAAACGGCATGCCGAAGCCTTTGAGCAGTTCGTATGCCTCCTCATCGGTTCTCGCTGTCGTGACAAGCGTGATGTCCATTCCGGTGATGCGAGTAACTGTATCAATATCGACTTCGGGGAAAATGATCTGCTCTTTCACCCCCACCGTGTAGTTGCCACGACCGTCGAAGGACTTATCGGAGAAGCCACGGAAGTCCCGAATCCGGGGAACGGCAACAGCGATGAACCGATCAAGGAACTCGTACATCCGCGTGCGGCGAAGCGTCACGCGGCAGCCAATCGGCATGCCCTCGCGAAGCTTAAAGTTCGAGATCGATTTCCGCGCGCGAGTGATTACCGACTTCTGACCGACGATCGTTTCGAGGTCCTTCGCCGCAGCGTCGAGCAATTTTGGGTCCTGGATAGCCTGCCCGACACCGGCGTTGAGGGAAATCTTGTCGAGCTTCGGCACCTCCATGACATTCTTGTAGCTGAAGCGCTTCATCAGGGACGGGACAATCTCTTTCCGATATCGTTCCTGCAGCCGCGGTGGTACGCCCTTCTCTTCGACGCGCGCTTCTTTCCCTTTCGCCACCTTCTGGCGCTTAGCCGAGCCTTTGGCGGAAGCAGTCGAGCCTTTTTTTGCTTCTTGCTTTGCCATTAGAGCTACTCATCCACCCTAAAACATCTCTTCACAGCTTCGACACACTCGCATGACCTGACGCTTACCGGACGTGGCGTCCGAGACTACCTCATGTCCCGTCCGGGTGGGTGTGTTGCATTTTGGACAGATCACCATGACGTTCGAAGCGTGAACCGTCGCTTCCTTCTGCACGATACCACCCTGTGGGTTCTTCTGAGACGGGCGCGTGTGTCGCTTGATAATGTTCACGCCTTCAACGATGACTCGATCGGACTCTTGAAACACCTTGAGCACTTTGCCGGTCTTTCCCCTCGCATTGCCCGAAATCACCATCACGCTGTCACTTTTCCGGATGCGCATTCGTCTCTCTTTGCCTTAAAGAACTTCCGGGGCCAACGACACGATTTTCATGAATTGCTTCTCGCGGAGTTCTCGCGCGACAGGACCGAAGATGCGCGTCCCTCGCGGCTCGTTCTGGTCGTTCACGAGCACCGCTGCGTTCTCGTCAAACCGGATGTACGACCCATCCTTGCGGCGAGTCTCTTTCTTCGTTCTCACGATGACTGCGCGCGAAACCTCGCCCTTCTTCACTGGAGCGCCGGGGATGGCACTCTTCACTGAAACCACGACCATGTCCCCCAAGCCGGCGTAGCGCCGATCGTGGCCACCAAGAACACGGATGCAGCGAACTTTCTTGGCACCGGAGTTGTCGGCTACGACGAGATTCGTTTCTTCCTGGATCATGATACACTATTCCGAGCCGGATTTCCAACGACGTACGCCGGGCTACTTTGCTTTATCAATAATTTCGACGAGACGCCAGCGCTTTCGCGCACTCAGCGGACGCGTCTCCATGATCTTCACGAGGTCGCCAGTCTGTGCTTCCCGTCGCTCATCGTGCGCCATGAGCTTGGTTGTACGGCGGAAGTACTTCCTGTACAGCGGATGAGGAACGCGCCGCTCTACTGCCACCAAGATGCTTTTCTGCATCTTATTGCTCACAACTGTTCCCACGCGGACTTTCCGCCGCCTCGTGCGTCGTTCTTCCATGTCCACTATCGCTTCGACTGCGTTTTCGATTCTTCTCGCTGAGTCTCTCCTGAAGGTTTCTCCACTTCCGTTTTCCCCTTGAGCTCACGCTCATGGAGCACAGTCTTCATCCGAGCGATGTCTCTCCGGCCCGTCCGCAACTTCGCGAAACTTTCTAGCTGTGCCGTCGCATGCTGGAAGCGCATGTGAGCAAGGTTCTCCTCTTCATCTATCAGGCGCTTCTTCAGCTCCTCATCAGATAGCTCTCTCAGTTCTAATGCCTTCATCGATCCTTACGAGCCCTTGGCTCTTTTCATTGAACTTCTTTTCTGGATCAGGCGCCCTCGTAGTCCGTTCTGCCCACAACCTTCGTCTTGATCGGCAGCTTGTGCGCAGCTAACGTGAGCGCCTCGTTCGCCACAACCCTCCTCACTCCACCGAGTTCAAACATGATCCTTCCAGGTTTGACGACGGCCACCCAGAATTCTGGATTCCCTTTCCCCTTTCCCATTCTCGTTTCAAGCGGCTTCTTCGTCACGGGCTTGTCGGGGAAGATTCGAATCCACATTTTGCCTTCGCGCTTCAGGAAGCGGGTGAGCGCCACGCGAGCGGCTTCGATCTGACGCTGCGTGATCCATGCCGGTTCCAGAGCTTTGAGGCCGAAATCTCCAAATGCGACCGCCACTCCACGGCTCGACTTCCCTTTCATCCTCCCACGATGCGCTTTGCGATACTTCACGCGTTTCGGCATCAACATAGTTCAACAACTCCCTGGATGAGATTGTCGAGAAACCTGACGAAGCACTTCGCCTTTGCAGATCCAGATCTTTACTCCGATCGCCCCGTAGATCGTCTGGGCGGTCGCGAGCGCGTAATCGATGTCCGCGCGGAGGGTGTGGAGAGGAATTCGCCCTTCCTTGTAATGTTCCCTCCGAGCCATCTCAGAGCCGCCGAGCCGACCGGCACACATAACGCGTATCCCTTCCGCTCCCATGCGTATCGCCGCCGTGATGGCCGTTTTCATCGCCCGACGAAACGATACTCTCCCCTGCAGCTGAGTGGCGATGTTTTCAGCGACGAGATATGCATCCAACTCCGGTCGTTTAATCTCATTGATCACAATCTTCACATCCTTATTGGTGATTTTCTTCAGTTCCTCTTCCAGCTGGGTGATTTCTTTTCCGCTTCGACCGATCACAATCCCGGGCCGGGACGTGTGGATCGTGATACGCGCCATTCTTGGAGTGCGGTCGATCAGGATCCGGGAGATTCCGGCTTTCTTGAGACGGCTTCGGATGTAATGCCGTACCGTCAAATCTTCCTGGAGTTTCGCTGCGAATTCTTTTTCATCGTACCAGTTCGAATCCCAGCTACGGACGATCCCCAAGCGCAACCCGATCGGATTAGCCTTTTGTCCCATGATTCCTCCTTATTTTAGAATTGAATCTGTGATCAGCCACCTGACCAGTCAGCTCGGCTAGGTCCGCCATCGGTATCAGGCATTCTCTGACTTCCCACCGCTTTTAAGCTTCTTCGTCCCCGATCGTTTCTTGGCGGGCTTGCCCTTTTCGACTTCACTCTCAGCCGCGGCCTTTCTCGGAGTTGTCACTTTCTTCACCGGTTTCGGCAACTCGCTCTTGGTGCGCTCCCGCTGCGCCACGACGATCGTGAGGTGGTTGGACCGTTTTCGGATCCGGTACACGCGTCCCATCGGCGCGGGAAGAAGTCTCTTCAACGTTGGACCTTGGTCCACGCGTACTTGCTTGACAAAGAGGTTGCTCATCTCAACGCGGCCTGCTTCATCTTTGTTCTGAAGGTTTGAGATCGCCGAACGGAGAACTCGTTCAGCCACCTTCGACGCATGCTTCGGTGAAAAGTAAAGAATCGTCAGCGCCTCGTCAACGGACTTTCCCCGAATGAGGTCAATCACCAGCCGCATCTTGCGTGGAGATGAACCGATGTACCGATTTATTGCTCGAACCTCCATTTGATGCACTCTCTTACGGTGCTGGCTTCGTCGTCCGTTCCGACTTCAGGCCCGGATGGCCGCGAAACTGCCGCGTCGGCGAAAACTCACCGAGCTTGTGTCCTACCATCCCCTCGTGGACATAGACCGGGATGAATTTGTTCCCGTTGTGCACAGCAAACGTATGACCAACGAATTCCGGCGTGATCGTCGATGCACGAGACCACGTCTTCATGACTTTCTTCTGGTTGGATCTGTTCAACGACTGGACTTTCTGCAACAGTTTTGGGTCAACGAACGGCCCCTTTTTTGTCGATCGCGCCATGAGACCTTCCAGCGACAGTGCCGATGATTACTGTCTTCGTTTCACGATGAATTTGCTGGACTGCTTCTTCTTCTTCCGCGTCTTCAAGCCCTTAGTATGCTGACCCCACGGTGAAACCGGATGCGGGTTCCCTTGCGGGGATTTCCCCTCACCCCCACCGTGCGGGTGGTCCACCGGATTTTGCGCAACACCACGGGACTGCGGTCGAATACCGAGCCAGCGCATGCGTCCCGCTTTTCCGTACGAAATATTCTCGTGGTCGATGTTGCTCACAACCCCGATCGTCGCAGAACATTCTTCGTGGACGTTGCGAATCTCACCTGAGGGAAGTCTGAGCTGCGTGAGACCCGAATCCTTCGCCATCAGCTGCGCTGATGTCCCCGCACTTCGCGCCATTTGGCCGCCTTTGCCCGGCCGCAACTCCACGTTGTGCACAAACGTACCGATCGGGATCATTGCGAGCGGAAGAGAGTTCCCCACTTTGATTTCCGCATCTTTGCCCGATTGGAGGATGTCGCCTACCCTCAACCCGTCCGGCGCAAGGATGTATCGCTTCTCGCCGTCACGATAGTAAAGCAGCGCGATCCGCGCAGATCGGTTCGGGTCGTATTCGATCGCTGCAACTTTCGCGCCGATACCCCGCTTCTGTCGCTTGAAGTCAATGATCCGGAGTAAGCGCTTGTGACCACCGCCGCGATGACGAGAGGTTATATGTCCATCGTTATTGCGCCCACCAGTTTTCTTCAGGGGCTTAATTAACGACTTCTCCGGCCTCACCTTCGTGATCTCTTCGAAGGTCGGCACGTCCATAAATCGTGTCCCCGGAGTGCGCGGCTTTAATGTTCGTAACGGCATAAAGTCATGTTCCCCGCCAGATCACATCGCGAAACCATCCCCTGAGGAAAGTCCGCGGTGACAAACCTTCTCCTGGCATTACTAGTTGATCTTCGCTCAGACGTTTTCGAAGAATTCGATCTTGTCCCCTTCTTTCAGCGTGACGATCGCTTTTTTCCAGCCTGCAGTACGTCCCTCGAAGCGCCCGCGGCGTGTCAGCTGCGCTCGCCGTTTTCCTTTGACGTTCATCGTACGGGCACTTGTTACCGTCACGTGAAACTTCATTTCGATGGCTTTGATAATTTCAATTTTGTTTGCACTCTGGTCGACCTCGAAGGCATACTGGCGGCGGTCCTTCGCTTCGACGATTTTTTCCGTTATGAGAGGCCGATGAAGAATCTTCGCCATGATTGACAGTCCACTCGGTCAGTTCTTGAACGTGTTCCGCAAAACTCCGACTGCACTCCTCTGAATGACGAGGATCCGACAGTCGAGGATATCGTACGTGGATGCCTTGTTCGCTTCGAGAATGTGAAGCAAGGGAATGTTGCGTCCCGATTTCACGACGACACCATCATTCTTGGGAACGAGGAGCAGCGTTTTCTTTCCGTCGAGAGCAAGGGCTTTCAACACCGCGGCCATTTGCTTCGTCTTTGGTTGATCGAACGAGAAATCTTCCACGACGAGAATCTGGTTCTCTCTTGCCTTCTGAGACAGTGCGGACTTTCGCGCCAGCTTTTTCATCTTCTCAGGAAGCTTGATATCATAGTCCCGAGGTTCTGGTCCAAAAATTCTACCACCCCCCCTCCAGAGCGGTGAACTCGAGGAACCCGCCCGTGCGCGACCTGTTTTCTTCTGGCGCCACGGTTTTCTGCCTCCCCCTCGGATTTCTCCGCGCGTTTTGGTTTTGTGCGTTCCCTGCCGCTGCGCTGCTAGGTACGCCCGCACGGCCATGTAAATGGCATGGTCGTTTGGTTGTATCTCGAAAATCTCGGGAACGAGCGTGACCTGCTCACCCGTCTTCGATCCGTCCGTTTTGTAGATATCCGCGAGCATGTATCTTCACTCATCCTCGGTCAACGACCAGCCAGTTTGGTAATTTCGACGATTCCGTTGATGTGGCCCGGCACCGAACCCTGAACGACGAGGAGGTTGGAGTCCGCAAGCACGCGAATGACCCTCAGATTGCGCACCATCACGCGTGATCCTCCCATCCGTCCAGCCATCCGCATGCCTTTGAACACGCGCGACGGGTACGAGCTTGAGCCGATCGAGCCCGGTGCTCTCAAGCGATCGCTCTGACCATGGCTCGTCATCCCAACGCCGCTGAAGTGATGTCGCTTCACTACTCCCTGGAACCCTTGCCCCTTCGAGGTTCCAGCCACTTTGACCCTATCGCCCGTCGCAAACACTGTATCCACTTTCACCTCGGAGCCAACTGCCAGGGATTTTGGGTCAAATCCTGTGAACTCTCGAAAGTGCCGTAGCGGTTTCACATTTGCCTTCGCAAGGAGTCCCTTGATCGGTTTCGGAAGACGTTTCTCCTTCGCGTCGGCAAACGCGAGTTGGACTGCCTCGTAGCCGTCCTTCTCACTCGTCTTGACCTGCGTGACATAGCAGGGCCCAACTTCGATCACCGTGCATGGGACAGCTTCGCCCAAGTCGTTGTACACCTGGGTCATCCCAATTTTCTTCCCCAGCATTCCTGACATACGATCTTTCCCGAAGGATTCCCAACCTGACGAAGGTCAGAGAGTCAACACGCGCGGAGCAATCTTGCTTGGGCACACTCCTGACAGCAGAGGAAAAAACGTGAACTTTAGACTTTGATTTCTACATCCACGCCCGCCGGAAGGTCCAGCTTCATCAAGGAGTCAACCGTCTTAGTCGTGGAGTTGAGGATGTCAATCAGTCTTTTATGCGCACGCGTCTCAAATTGCTCACGCGACTTCTTGTCAACGTGCGGCGACCGTAAAACCGTATACAGCGTTCGCTTGGTCGGCAGGGGTATGGGGCCAGACACGACGGCGCCCGTCGACTTAACGGTCCTGATGATCTTCTCTGCAGATTTGTCGATCAAGCTGTGGTCGTACGACTTTAACTTGATCCGAATCCTCTGTCCCGGCATATTGGTGCAGACCCCCTTGTTGTCCTATCACGACGGTACACAAAAAAAGGCTGTTCGCTCAACTCGCGAACAGCCTGTGAGAAATCTATTCGAGTATTTTCGTCACCACTCCCGCACCGACGGTATGGCCTCCCTCACGAACGGCGAAGCGCAACCCTTCCTCCATCGCAATCGGTGCAATCAATTCTACCTTCATCCCGTCGACGTTGTCGCCGGGCATAACCATTTCCGTGCCCTCGGGCAACTCGACAACGGCCGTCACGTCTGTCGTTCGGAAATAGAACTGGGGGCGGTAGCCGTTGAAGAACGGCGTGTGTCTTCCGCCTTCTTCCTTTTTCAAGACGTACACTTGTGCAGTAAACTTTTTATGAGGAGTAATCGATCCCGGTTTTGCGAGGACCATCCCACGCTCCAGCTCGTCTTTCTCGACTCCACGAAGGAGAATCCCCACGTTGTCCCCCGCAATCCCCTCATCCAGCTCCTTCCGGAACATTTCGACACCGGTCACGACGCTCTTCTTATGTGCCCCGAGGCCGATCACTTCAGTCTCCTGTCCAACCTTCACCTTTCCTCGTTCGATCCGACCCGTCCCAACGGTCCCACGTCCGGTGATCGAGAAGACGTCCTCCACCGGCATCAGGAAGGGCTTTTCAACGTCGCGCTGCGGAATCGGAATGTAGCTGTCGACTGCGGCCATCAGGTCGTGCATGCACTTGAGCGCCGGGTCATCAAGTTTGAAGTTCGGGTCCATTGCGCGCTCCATCGCCTTCAGTGCACTTCCACGAATGATTGGGATTTCATCACCCGGAAAGTCGTACTGTTTGAGAAGGTCACGCAACTCGAGTTCGACGAGTTCGATCAATTCCGGGTCGTCCACTGCATCCACCTTGTTGAGAAACACCACGATGCGGGGAACGCCCACTTGACGAGCCAGGAGAATGTGCTCGCGCGTCTGGGGCATCGGACCGTCGGTCGCAGCGACGACGAGGATCGCGCCGTCCATCTGAGCAGCACCGGTGATCATGTTCTTCACGTAGTCGGCATGTCCAGGGCAATCCACGTGGGCGTAGTGACGCTTGTCCGTTGCGTACTCCACATGGGCGGTGGCAATCGTGATGCCGCGCTCGCGTTCCTCAGGGGCATTGTCGATGCTATCGAACGTGCGAATCTGAGCTGTCCCCTTCTTGCTCAAGACCATGGTAATAGCAGCAGTCAGAGTCGTTTTCCCATGGTCCACGTGTCCGATCGTCCCCACGTTGACGTGAGGTTTCTCCCTGGCGAACTTCTCTTTGGCCATTCTGGAACCTCCTTCTAGGTTAACGATGGGATGTGATTAGTCAACCTTTTCGCCGTTACGCTTCTACTGCTTCTTTGCCGTGGATCCGCTCAATGATCTGGTCGCGAATGCTGCGAGGGACCTCTCCGTAATGGGAGAACTGCATCGTAAAGATCGCCCGACCCTGAGTCATCGACCGGAGTGAGGTCGCGTACCCGAACATCTCCGAGAGTGGAACGTGCGCTGGGATGATCTGAGCATCTTTGCGCGGCGTCATCCCTTCGATCTTCCCGCGTCGAGAATTTAAATCTCCCAACACTTCACCCATATACTCTTCCGGCGTCACCACCTCAACGGCCATGATCGGCTCGAGCAGCACAGGGTCCGCCTTTTTCGCAGCTCCCTTGAAACCGATCGACCCAGCGATCTTGAAGGCGATGTCGGAGGAATCCACGTCATGGGAAGATCCGTCGAAGAGCGTGACCTTCACGTCTTCCATCGGATAGCCTGCGAGCACGCCGTTCCGCATCGCCTCCGACACGCCATCCTCCACCGGCGAGATGTACTCCTTCGGTACAGCCCCACCAACGATTGCATTCACAAACTCAAAACCGCTGCCACGTTCTGTCGGCTCGATTTCGAGCCAAACATGTCCGTACTGGCCACGGCCGCCTGATTGCCGGATGAATTTGCCCTCGGCCTGGACCTTCCTTGTGATGGTCTCCTTGTACGCGACCTGGGGCCGACCCACAATCGCCTCGACGCGAAACTCGCGCTTCATCCGATCGACGAGGATCTCGAGATGGAGTTCTCCCATCCCACTGATGAGCGTTTGTCCGGTCTCCTCGTTGGAGCTGACGCGGAAGGTCGGGTCTTCATCCGCGAGCTTTGACAGCGCCTCGGACAGCTTCTCCTGATCCGGCTTCGTCTTTGGCTCAATGGCGACAGAAATCACAGGGTCCGGGAACTCCATTTTCTCCAGGATCAACGGGTCACTCTCGTTACACAGCGTATCACCCGTTCGGGTTTTCTTTAGTCCGACGGCTGCGACGATCTCACCCGTGTACGCCTCTTCCATATCCTCACGATGGTTCGCATGCATACGCAGCACGCGTGCGATCCGCTCTCTTTTCTCCGTGACGGCGTTGTACACGTACGATCCTGCTCTGACGGTACCGGAATAGACTCGAAAGTACGTCAGCTTCCCGACGTACGGGTCACTCACGATCTTGAACGCCAGAGCTGCAAACTCCTCGTCATCGGAAACCTTCCGGATGACCTGGTCGTGCCGATGCGGATGGTGCCCGATGATCTCACCATCGTTGAGGTCTAGCGGTGACGGCAAGAAATCCACTACCGCGTCAAGCAATTTCTGAATTCCTTTATTTTTGAAGGCAGAACCGCAAAGAATCGGGATAATGCTGACCTGAATAGTGGCTTTGCGAAGAACGCGGATAATTTCCTCCGGCGTGATCTCTTTCCCCTCAAGGTACTTCTCGAGGAGAGTATCATCCACGTCCGAAACTGCTTCGAGCATCTTCGTTCGGTAAGTGTTCGCGAGGTTCTGAAGGTCGTGGGGGATGTCGATGTCTTCCCACGTCGTCCCGAGCGTTCCTCCATGAAAGATCCGGGCTTTCATCGTGATGAGGTCGATGACACCCGAGAACATATCCCCTTCACCGACGGGCAGCTGGATCGGGACTGCGTTCGCGCCGAGACGGTCTTTCATCATCTGCACGACGTTCAAGAAATCTGACCCGACGCGATCCATCTTGTTGACGAATGCGATTCGTGGAACGCCATAGCGATCGGCCTGGCGCCACACGGTCTCGGATTGCGGTTCGACGCCCCCAACGGAGCAGAAGAGGGCAACCGCGCCGTCGAGAACACGAAGCGAACGTTCGACCTCAACGGTAAAATCAACGTGTCCGGGGGTGTCGATAATGTTAATTTGATGATCCTTCCAGCAGCACGTCGTGGCTGCGCTCGTGATCGTGATCCCTCGTTCTTTTTCCTGCTCCATCCAGTCCATCGTTGCGGCACCGTCGTGCACTTCGCCCATGCGGTGCAGGACGCCGGTGTAGAACAGAATCCGTTCGGTCGTCGTGGTCTTCCCGGCATCAATATGGGCCATGAGCCCGATGTTCCGAACTCTCTCCAATGTATATTCCCGAGGCATTGCTCTCTCTTACTTTTCTCCCCAATTTAAGAAGCCATTACCAACGGAAGTGTGCGAACGCTTTGTTCGCCTCCGCCATCCTATGCATATCCTCTTTTTTCTTGATCGCGCTTCCCTGCTTGCTCGCGGCGTCCAGCAACTCTGCAGCCAGTTTCAAGGGCATCCCCTTCTCTCTTCGGTCTTTCGCATACGTGATCAGCCAGCGCATGGCGAGCGATACGCTCCGGTCAGGCCGGACCTCCGTCGGAACCTGGTACGTCGCGCCTCCCACTCTCCGCGCGCGCACTTCGAGCACCGGGCGAACGTTATCGATCGCTTTCTTGAAGACATCGACCGGATTCTGATCGGTGCGCTCCCCGATGACGTCGAGCGACTGATAGAAAATACGGCGCGCGAGATGTTTCTTTCCTCGCCGCATGAGGTTGTCGATGAACTTCGCAGCCAGGACGTTATCAAACTTTGGATCCGGCCCAATCAATCGTTTCGGTGCCCGCTTTTTTCTCATCGAATTCTACCCGAACTATTTCGGTCTTTTCGCTCCGTACTTCGAGCGACCTTGTTTTCGGTCGTCGACGCCCGCAGAGTCAAGTGTGCCACGGATGATATGATACCGCACGCCCGGCAGGTCCTTTACCTTTCCTCCTCGGATCATCACGATGGAGTGCTCCTGGAGGTTGTGTCCTTCTCCGGGGATGTACGCAGTGACTTCGATGCCGTTTGTCAGTCGGACACGTGCCACCTTACGAAGAGCGGAATTCGGCTTCTTCGGGGTAGTGGTGTACACACGGGTGCAGACCCCACGTTTTTGGGGGCTTCCTTCAAGAGCAGGAGACTTTGTTTTCCACGTGACCTTTTGTCTTCCCGCGCGGACTAGTTGATTGATCGTCGGCATTTGAAGGCGCCTGTGTATGAGTGTGCGCTTAAGTTACAATCTTTCAATTTAACAATTTTTCCGTCCAATGTCAAAAAAACCCTTACGAAACCGCCGCTTTCATTCGTTTCCTCCGACCCTTCACCCCAACCCGCCCCGTCTCCTCTTTTTTCACCTCCTCCTCCACTGCGGCTTCCTCCGGCACCACGATAAGATCACCGAATTTCATCTGTCCCGTGCCCGCTGGAATCAGGTCACCCATGATCACATTCTCCTTCAGACCCATCAAGTAGTCGACCTTCCCCTCGATAGCGGCGTCCGTAAGAACCTTCGTCGTCTCCTGGAACGACGCTGCGGAAATGAAGCTATCCGTCGAAAGCGCCGCGGAGGTGATGCCTAGAAGCACCGGCTCGGACGTCGCCGCTTCCGCTTCCCGGTACTCGCTCGGCTTCTTGCTTTTCTTCCTCAGCTCGCCGTTTACCTCGCGCGCCTTTGTCTTGAGCACTGACTGACCGTTTTTGAACTTCGTATCTCCCTTGTTCACGATCACCACTTTATCCTTGATGCTTTCATTCTCCTCGTGAAACTTTGACTTATCCACATGATCCCCTTCCAAGAAGCGCGTGTCAGCCGAATCAACGACCCGAACCTTCTGCATCACTTGCCGCACGATGATCTCAACGTGCTTGTCGTTGATCTTCACGCCCTGCATGCGGTACACTTCCTGAATTTCATTGACCAGGTATTCCTGCACCGCGGCCACACCTCGAATGCGAAGAATGTCGTGCGGGTCAATGGCTCCGTCAGACAACCGCTCGCCAGCACGAATGATGTCGTTCTCCTGCGCCAAGAGGTGTTTGCCGAGTGGGATAAGATACGTCTTCTTGTCTTTTCCGTCGTGGCTGGTGACGATCACCTCTCGCGCACCGCGTTTCTGCTGGCCGAAGCGCACGACGCCATCGATCTCACTCACGATTGCTGGATCGCTTGGACTTCTTGCTTCGAACAGTTCCGTGACGCGCGGCAGACCTCCGGTGATGTCACGCGTCTTTCCGATATCCCGAGGAATCTTCACGAGCACAGTGCCCGCTTTAATTTCCTGACCGTCCTCAACGACAAGATGCGCGCGAGTCGGGATGATGTAGGAGCCGACCTTCTGGCTCTTCTTGCCAACAACATTCAGATGCGGACTCAGTTGTCGGTCACGAGAATCGATGACCACCTTCTGGATGTGACCGGTCTGTTCATCGGGCTCCTCGCGATACGTTGCGTTCTCTTTCAGGTCCTGGTATCGAACCAGGCCGGGGTGTTCCGAGATAATCACGGCGTTGTAGGGATCCCACTCGTAGATGAGACTGCCACGTTCCACCGGTGCACCATCTTGCACGAGAAGTGTCGCGCCGTACGGGACGTCGTACTTCGCCAGCATCCGATTGTCCTGGTCGAGGATGTTGATGACCCCGCTCCGACCGGTCGCGATAAATCGCGCCTCATGATCATGTTGCCAACGAATGCACTTAATATTCTCGTACTTCACACTCCCGTCAAACTTTGAGAGAATTTGCGATTGCGCGGCGATCAAGCTTGCGGTCCCACCGGTGTGGAATGTTCGGAGCGTGAGCTGAGTCCCCGGTTCCCCGATCGACTGTGCCGCGATGATGCCGACAGCCTCGCCGACGTTAACGAGTTGCCCGGTCGTCAGGTTGCAACCGTAACACTTCGCGCAGATCCCCCGCTTCGCCTCGCACGTGAGAACGGAACGGATTTCGACGGCCTCGATCGATGTCTCCGAGATTCGCTGCGCTATCGCCTCGTCGATCTCCCCGCCCGACTTGGCAATCACCTCATTCGAGAGAGGATCGACCACGTCATGCACCGCCACCCGTCCGAGGATGCGCTCGGAAAGAGGCTCTTTGATGTCCTCACCTTCCTTCAAGGCACCGGTCAGCACACCCCGGATCGTGCCGCAATCCTCCCCCGAGATGACGGCATCCTGAGCAACATCGACAAGGCGTCGCGTCAGATAGCCAGCGTCGGCCGTCTTCAGGGCCGTGTCGGCAAGACCCTTCCGCGCGCCGTGTGTGGATATAAAGTACTCGAGGACCGACAGCCCCTCTCGGAAGTTGGCGATGATCGGGTTCTCGATGAGTTCACCCGTAGCACCCGACAGACTCTTCTGCGGCTTCGCCATCAATCCACGCATACCGGCTAACTGCCGCACCTGTTCCCTCGAGCCGCGCGCGCCGGAGTCCACCATCATGTAGAGCGAATTGAATCCTTCGACCGAATGCTGCAAGGCATCAAAGAGACGTTCCGCAACTTTGTTCGTCGCACGCGTCCAGATATCAATGACCTTATTGTAGCGCTCGCCACTCGTGATAAACCCGCGAAGGTACTGGTTCTGTACGTTGTCCACATCGCGCTGGGCCTTCGTGATGACCTCTTCCTTTTCCTTCGGTATCGCCACATCATCAATGCTAACCGACAGGCCTCCTTCGGTCGCATACCGAAAGCCCAGTTCTTTGAGGTTGTCGAGGAATTCAGCAGTTCGGAGGTTTCCGATTTTGCGGAACGCCATCGCGATGATCTGTACGAGACGCTTTTTATTCAGCAGTTCGTTAATGAAGCCGATCTCCTTCGGGACGATCTGATTGAAGAGCACGCGTCCGGTCGTCGTCTCGAGGAGATTTCCTTCGACGCGAACCTTGATTCGAGTATGGAGCCCGACGGCACCGTTGTTGTAGGCGACAATGACCTCCTCGGGAGAGGAGAACATCTTTCCCTCACCCCGGTCGCCGGATTTCGATTTCGTTAGGTAATAGCATCCTAACACCTCGTCCTGCGTCGGGTGTACGATCGGACTCCCGTTCGCTGGCGACAGGATGTTGTGGCTCGAGAGCATCAAGATGCGCGCTTCAAGCTGAGCATCGAGCGACAGCGGGACGTGCACCGCCATCTGGTCGCCGTCGAAGTCCGCGTTGAAAGCCGTACACACCATCGGGTGAATGCGAATCGCTTTCCCCTCAACCACCACGGGCTGGAACGCTTGAATGCCGAGACGGTGCAGTGTCGGCGCCCGATTCAACAGCACCGGATGCCCATCGATGGTGTGCTCGAGAATCTCCCAGATCTCAGGACCCTTCTTCTCAACTTGCTTCTTTGCGCTCTTGACCGTCTTGACGATTCCGCGCTCGATGAGTTTTCGAATGATAAACGGCTTGAACAGCTCCACCGCCATGTCCTTCGGCAGACCGCATTCGTGGAGCTTCAACTCCGGTCCGACCACAATCACCGAGCGTCCGGAATAGTCAACGCGCTTGCCGAGCAAATTCTGGCGGAAGCGACCCTGCTTTCCCTTCAGCATATCGGAGAGCGATTTCAGGGCGCGGTTGTTGTCGCTCCGGACGGCGTTCACCCGGCGCGAGTTGTCGAACAGAGCATCGACCGCCTCCTGGAGCATGCGCTTCTCGTTCCGCAGGATTACTTCCGGAGCCTTGATGTCGATAAGCCGCTTCAAGCGGTTGTTGCGAATGATGACGCGCCTGTACAGGTCGTTGAGGTCCGACGTGGCAAACCGACCTCCCTCCAGCGGCACAAGCGGCCGAAGCTCCGGCGGTATAACCGGAATGATGTCCAGTACCATCCACTCGGGCTTGTTGACTACTCCACCGTTCTCCCGCTCTCGAAATGCCTCCACCACACGCTCTCGTTTCAACGCTTCCTGCTTCTTCTGAACCGAAGTCTCCTCCTTGATGTGGGCGCGGAGTTCCGCTGAGAGTGCCTCAATGTCGACGCGTCTCAACAAGTCTTTGATCGCTTCGCCACCGATCTTCGCCACGAACTTCTTCAGGTCAGCATCCTCGAGCTGCTGATTCTTCTCCGGCATTGAGGAGAGAATTTCAAAGTACTGTTCTTCAGAGATCAGATCCTTCTCACGCAATCCGCTCGTGCCCGGTTGGATGACGACGTAGGACTCATAGTAGATGATCTTTTCGAGGTCTTTCGCGGTTATCCCGAGCACGTACCCGATCTTGGTCGGCAGCGACCGAAAATACCAAATGTGAACGACGGGTACCGCAAGGGCAACGTGACCCATCCGCTCCCGGCGAACGCTCTTCTGCGTCACCTCGACTCCGCAGCGGTCACAGATGATTCCCTTGTACCGGATCCGCTTGTATTTTCCGCAGTGACATTCCCAGTCTCGAACCGGACCAAAAATCTTCTCGCAGAACAACCCATCCTTCTCCGGTCGAAACGAACGATAGTTGATCGTCTCCGGCTTCGTCACCTCTCCGTAAGAGCGAGCAAGGATTGCGTCGGATGAAGCCAGACTGATCGTAATCTTTGTGAAGTTTTTCCTGATTGGTGACTCTTGCGTTAAGTACGGCATTCTGGATACCTCCCAGCCTGTTTGCGGGCTCGCCCCGAAAATTTCGGGGCTCTTATTGACTGACCATCCTCGATTCAGACGAGAAGTGGTGACTTCCTACTCAATCTTCAGATCGAGTCCCAGACCCATCAACTCTCGAACAAGAACATTGAACGACTCCGGTACATTTGGTTCAGGAAGGTTCTCTCCCTTTACGATCGCTTCATAGACCTTCGCACGACCGATCACGTCATCGCTCTTAACAGTCAACATCTCCTGGAGCACCTTGGCGGCACCATATCCCTCGAGCGCCCACACTTCCATCTCGCCGAAGCGCTGACCACCGAACTGTGCTTTGCCGCCAAGAGGCTGCTGCGTGATGAGCGAATACGGACCGATCGACCGAGCGTGGATCTTGTCGTCCACTAAGTGAGAGAGCTTCATGATATAAATGTACCCCGCAGTCACTTCCTGGTCGAAGGGTTCTCCCGTGATTCCGTCGTACAATATTGACTTGGAATTCTCGTTAAGCTTCGCCGCCCGGAGCTGCTCCCGCACATTTTCCCAGGTTGCGCCGTCAAAAATGGGCGACGCGAACTTCACTCCGAGGGCCTTGGCTGCCCAGCCGAGAGCGGTTTCGTACAGCTGACCCAGGTTCATGCGCGACGGTACACCGAGCGGGTTCAGCACGATGTCTACGGGTGTGCCATCTGGAAGGAAGGGCATATCCTCCTGCGGAACGATCTTCGCGACGACACCTTTATTGCCGTGACGACCAGCCATCTTGTCGCCGACCGCGAGCTTCCGCTTCTTCGCGATATACACTTTGGCCAGCTGGACAATCCCGGGGGGGAGCTCATCCCCAAGCTGAATCTTGTTCCTCTCGTGCCTGTATGCCTCCTCGATGTCTTCCACCTTCACCTTGTATTTCTCGTAAATCCGTGTTACGACATTGTTCTTCCGTCGATCTTCCACCCAATCCTGTTTATGGTCGAGCTTCTCAACGTTCTCCCGCGTCTGGAACGTGTCCTCCATTAGCATCATCCCGCTCCGAATGATCACGCTGCCGTCGGAGTCACGAATTCCCGTACACTTCTCTCCGGCGAGCAGTTGATCCAGTTTCTTCGCAAGCTTCTCGTACGTTTCCTTAAGTTCCTTCCTCCGCTGTCGGTCCAGCGCGTCGCTGCGACGTTTATCCTCCCTGCGGACCTCGGCATCCTTCTTCTTGCGGCTGAAAAGCTTTGTTCTAATCACGATCCCCTTCATGCCGGGAGGAGCTTTGAGCGAGGCGTCTTTCACGTCGCCCGCCTTCTCACCGAAGATCGCCTTCAGAAGTTTTTCCTCTGGCGTCGGGTCGGTTTCCCCCTTCGGGGTGATCTTCCCGATGAGGATGTCGCCCTCCACGACGTCCGCGCCGATCCGGACGATTCCATTTTCATCGAGGTCCTTCGTCGCATCCTCACTCACATTTGGTATCTCACGGGTCAGCTCCTCCTCCCCTCGCTTCGTGTCACGGACCTGAAGATCAAACTCTTCGATGTGCACCGAGGTGTACAGGTCTTCCGCGACAACACGTTCACTGATGACGATCGCGTCCTCAAAGTTGTAGCCACGCCACGGCATAAAAGCGACGAGGACGTTTCGACCGAGCGCCAGCTCGCCCTGATCCGTCGCGCACCCGTCCGCCAGCAGGTCTCCCTTCTTCACTTTCTGGCCCGGCTTAACGGTCGGCTTCTGATTGATGCAGGTATCCTGATTCGTGCGGAAGAATTTCGTGAGGCGATATTCGACCCGCCGTTTGTCATCGAAGCTCAGGAGCGCCTCGATACTGTTGTCATCGATATCGTAGTTGACGATGATCTTCTCCGCCGAGACGTGGTCGACACTGCCGTTTCGCTCTGCTAGGATCAACGTTCGGGAATCGCGCGCGATCTTCCCCTCCAGACCGGTTCCCACGAGGGGGGCCTCAGGCCGCAGGAGCGGAACCGATTGCCGCTGCATATTGGACCCCATGAGCGCGCGGTTCGCGTCGTCATGTTCCAAGAAGGGGATGAGCGCAGCGGCTGCGCTGACGATCTGGTTCGGGGCGATGTCCATGTACTGCACTTCTTCCGGTTTCACGATTGGGAAGTCGCCTTTGAAACGCGCTTCAACCCGGTCGGAGACAAATCGACGTTTTCCGTCGAGCGGCGCGTTCGCCTGTGCGATCGTGTACATATCCTCTTTTTCCGCCGCGAGGAATTCGGTATCATCGCTCACGCGTCCGCTTCGTACCTTCCGGTAGGGCGTTTCGATGAACCCAAACTCATTGATGCGGGCGTGGATACAGAGCGAGGAGATGAGGCCGATATTCGGACCCTCCGGCGTCTCGATCGGGCAGAGTCGACCGTAGTGCGTGTAGTGCACGTCGCGCACCTCAAAGCCGGCCCGCTCGCGCGTCAGACCACCAGGACCCAGCGCCGACATTCGCCGCTTGTGAGTCAATTCCGCCAGCGGGTTTGTCTGATCCATGAACTGCGAAAGCTGGTTCGTTCCGAAGAACGCGTTGATCACGCTCGTGATCGTCCGTGCATTGACCAGGTCTTGAGGTGTGAACGATTCCTGATCACGCAGGTTCATGCGCTCGCGGATCGTGCGTGCCATCCGCGCGAGCCCAACGTTGAATTGCTGCGCGAGTTGTTCTCCTACTGTGCGAACTCTCCGATTCCCGAGGTGGTCGATGTCATCGACAGTACGCTTTCCCTGCTGGAGTTCGATGAGATAGCTGATGATCGTGACGATGTCGTCCTTTGTCAGGGTTGTGACGGTGAAGGGAATATTCACGCCGAGCTTTGCGTTCAGTCGATACCGACCGACGTTCCCAAGGTCATACCGCTTCTCGTTGAAGAACAAACGGTCGATCAAGTTCTTCGCAGCCTCAAGGTCTGGAGGCTCGCCGGACCGGAGCTGGCGGTAGATGGCCTCGAGTGCTTCTTCATTCGATCGAGCGGTATCCTTCTGAATCGTATTCGCAATGACCGACCCTTCCGTCGAGTCCTCTACCTTCAGGAACCGAATCTTTCGGAGCTCGGCTTTCTTGATCTTCTTGATCAGGTCTTCGGTGAGCTTCGTATCTTTGCTGATGAAAATCTCGCCCGTCTTCTTATCAACGACGTCACTGCAAATCGTCCTTTCGAGATAGTTCTTCAGGTCCACCTTGTTGATGTCAACCTCCTCGACGAGATTGAACAGCTGGAGGATTTCGTCATCGGAGGAATAGCCGAGTGCCCGGAGCAGTGTCGTGACTGGAAACTTCTTCTTCCGGTCGATGTACGCATACATCACGTTGTTGATGTCTGTACTGAACTCCACCCAGGATCCCCGGAATGGAATGATTCGAGCGGAGTACATCGGGGTCCCGTTCGGGTGGAGTGTTTCGCTGAAGAACACACCGGGCGACCGATGCAGCTGGCTGACGATGACGCGCTCTGCTCCGTTGATGATGAACGTTCCACGGTCCGTCATTGAGGGAAGGTTTCCGAGGTAGACTTCCTGCTCGATGGTGTCGACGTAGCTCTTACGATCCTCCGCCTTTGCGGAGAGGCGAAGGCTCGCCTTCAAGGGCACCGCAAAGGTTAGGCCCCGTTCCTGACACTCCACGACGCTATATTTTGGCTTCTCGACGTAGTACTCGACAAACTCAAGGATGTAATTCTCCCGCGCATCGGTGATGGGAAAATTCATCCGAAATACTTGTTGGAGGCCCTTGTTCTGCCGCTTGTGCGGCGAGACGTTGGCTTGCAAGAAGTTTTCGAACGATTCCAGTTGCACGTTCAGCAGATCCGGATGGTCAAGGATCTGCGGAATCTTCGCGAACGAAATTCGCCCGTTCGAGTGAAGATTTCCTTGATTTTTCAAGGTCGCCACTCCTCTAAGTTGTTCTGGGATGATGCCTAGCCCTTTCGTTTTTCTCAATAGGCGTATCTGTTCGTTTCGCATCGGACGGCAAGTTGTTCTGCCCAGAGCGGCGAGGTGACTTCGCCCCTACTGTAGCATGCCTTCCCCCTGCCAACATCACAGCTTCCGTGACCGGATCAAAAAACGGGGTTCGCGATGGAAACGCCTGACGCATGATCTACTTCAGTTCGACCTGAGCACCGGCTTCCTCGAGTTCCTTCTTGAGCTTTTCCGCTTCGTCCTTCGAGACCCCTTCTTTCACCGGCTTGGGGGCCCCGTCAACAAGGTCCTTCGCCTCTTTCAGACCGAGACCCGTCGCGACCCGCACAACCTTGATGACGTTGATCTTCTGCGCACCGACACTCTTCAAGAGGACGTTGAATTCCGTCTTTTCCTCGGCGGCCGGTGCTGCGGCACCACTCGCAGCAACCGGTCCACTGAAGGCCATCGGAGCAGCCGCCGTTACGCCGAATTTGTCTTCGAGCGCTTTCTTGAGTTCAGCAGCTTCAAGAAGGGTCAGTTTTTCTATTTTTTCCACGATTTCCTGCACTGTAGACATTTCCTTGTTCTCCTTGCATATCGTAGGTTGGATTGAACGAGCATTTCTGGTCAATTATGCCAGGCTCACTGGAGGTCCGCCGGGCTGAGCCTTTTGCTTTTCGATGGCATCGAGGACGCCCACCAGCTCTCGGATGGCAGCACCGATCGTACCCACCACCCCCGCGATCGGTGAGTCGACACTGCTGAGGATGCTGGCGATGTTCTCCCTTTTCGACAGCAGCTTCGCGAGTTCGTTTAACTTCGAGCCGTCGTACACTTTGCGTTCGAGGACGCAAAGTTTCAGCGCGAGCTTCTTGTTCTTGTCATAGAACTTCTTGATAATCCTTGCAGGACCGACGGGATCGTCGTACCCGAAGGCGATGCCTGTAGGACCGCGGAGGCATTCGAACACCGAATCGTAGCCGCCGATTGCCGTGAGCGCCTTTCGCGTGAGGGTATTCTTCACCACACGGTAGTCGATGCCAGCCCTCCGGAATTCGCGCCGGAGCTCGTTCGCCTCCTCCACGGTGATACCGATAAAATCAGTGAAGTAGAGCGCACACGCTCGGGACAACTTCTCCGTAACCTCTGCGACGTTCTGTTCTTTTTCTACCCTTTTCATCAGCCCCTCTCTCGAAGCGATGGTTTCCTCTAGGTCCGATCCAACACGAAGTGTCCCTTCGGATCGCCATCAGAATTCTGGGTACTCGAGAGTATTGAATTCAATTACACTGCGACTTCGTTCCGATCAATCCTGAAGCTAGGACCCATCGTGGATGAAACCGCGATGCTCTTGAAGTACTGGCCCTTGGCAGACGCAGGCTTCATTCGTTGCACGGTGTTCAGTAACGTTCGGATGTTCTCCACCAACTTTTCTTTCTCGAAACTCGACTTGCCGACGGCTGCATGAACAATACCCGCTTTGTCGACACGGAACTCGATCTTTCCTGCCTTCACTTCTTTGACGGCCTTGGCAACGTCCTGCGTGATAGTACCGCTCTTGGGGTTCGGCATCAGCCCTCGCGGCCCGAGGATCTTCCCAAGTCTACCTACTTCCGACATCACGTCGGGAGTAGCAACGATGACGTCGACGTCGGTCCACCCCTCCTTGATCTTCGCGATATACTCGTCGAACCCCGCATGGTCGGCTCCAGCCTCCAGCGCCTCCCGGTCCTTTGGAGGTTTTGCAAGCACCAGCACGCGCACCGCCTTGCCGATGCCGTGCGGGAGAGCGACGGTACCGCGGACAAGCTGATCCGCTTTGCGCGGGTCGACACCGAGTCGAACGGAGATATCGACTGTTTCATTGAATTTTGCCGTGGCGATCTGTTTCACGATCTCGACTGCCGCTTCTATCGTATAGACCTTGTTCCGGTCCACTTTCGCGGCCAGACTTCTATACCGTTTTCCGTGCTGCATACCACCTCGCGTGTTGTGGTGCAATCGATCCGTCCCGCAAACGGAGGGCAGAACTCGCACTGATGAAGATTACTCCTCGACGACGATGCCCATACTGCGAGCTGTCCCCGCGATCATCCGCATTGCTGCTTCCATGTCGAGCGCATTCAGGTCCGGCATCTTTACCTCGGCAATCTCTCGCAGCTGAGCTTTCGTGACCTTGCCGACTTTCGTCCGAAGCGGGTCGGTGCTGCCCTTGTCAAGCTTCGCCGCTCTCTTCAGGAGCACTGACGCCGGCGGCGTCTTGGTGATAAACGTAAACGACTTGTCGGAAAACACCGTGATAACCACAGGAATGATCAAGCCTTGCTTGTCCTGCGTTCGGGCGTTGAACTGCTTGCAGAACTCCATGATGTTCACGCCCCTCTGACCGAGCGCGGGGCCGACAGGAGGAGCAGGATTGGCTTGACCTCCCGGTATTTGAAGCTTAATGTAGCCAACAACTTTTTTCATGGGAAAACCTTCATCCCAGGTCGTTTCTTTGAATCACTCGCCTCTTATCCCGAAGGTCCGATCCAACACGAAGTGTCCCTTCAGGAAGGATCACTTCCCCGAAGGAGCCACTGGGACTCCGAGACTTATTTCTCCGGTTCAACCTGGCTGAAATCGAGTTCGACCGGAGTCTTGCGCCCAAAGATGCTGACCATGACCTTCACCTTCATCTTCTCCCCGTTCACCTCCTGCACGAAAGCAGAAAAATTGTTGAACGGCCCATCGATCACCTTCACCGGGTCACCGACTCGGTACGGAATCTCAACCACTTCAACGTCTTTCCGCTCATCGAGTTTTCCGATGAGCCGACGCACCTCCTCCGGATGCAATGGTACGGGGTTGTTCCTTGGACCGACAAAACTGATGATGGATGGCGTTTCGAGAATGAGGTGTGTCGTCTCTTTGTCGAGAACCGCCTCGACGAGAATATAGCCGGGGAAAAATGTCCTCGTCTTGCTCTTCTTCTTACCATCCTTCACCTCAAACACCTTTTCCGATGGGACGAGGACATCGCCGATGCGGTTCTGCATCCCCGCCAGTGCCACCTCGTTTTCTAGGTACGCCTTCACTTTATTCTCATGACCTGAATACGTCCGGATCACGTACCACTTTTTTTCCGTCTTCTGCTCAATTATCTCCACTACAGGATCCCCTTGAGTGCTTCACTGACCACCATATCGACGACATATACAAATGCCGAAATGATGAGACACACGACGACCACAACCATGGTTGATTCGCGCAGTTCCTCCTTCGTTGGCCACGTCACCTTCTTCATCTCACGAACAACATCGGTAACAAAATTGATGAGCTTTTCTTTCATGGATCAAAGTCCCCAGAATTCTCTCCCTAGTTAAGAGATCGCTCCCCCCATCAACCAACGTATCGCTTCTACTCCCCGCTCGCACGTCAGGAGGGACTCGAACCCCCAACCTGCGGTTTTGGAGACCGCTGCTCTACCACTTGAGCTACTGACGTATATCATCGTCGCGCCGCGGCAGATGCTAAGAAGGGAAGCTGACCCTCGTGAAGCAACTCCTCAAACCGATTACTTTGTTTCTTTGTGTGTCGTATGTTTGTAGCAAAAGCGACAGTATTTTTTGTACTCAACTCTCCCGCTTTGCTTCTTCTTGTTCTTCGTCGTCGAGTAGTTGCGCCGCTTGCACTCGGTACACTCTAACGTGATGATGTCCCTCACAGTGCGAACTCCGCTTCAGGTTGTAAATGTTCTCATGCGTGATATGCAGTTACAGCGGTAACTCTTCACTCTCCCTGAAGACCTCTCCGTCGTCGGGAAATGTCCCGAAAGCATTTCTCGAGCCATATGGGTCGTGACCTACGAGCCCACGACCAGGCTTGAACTGGTGACCTCATCCTTACCAAGGATGTGCTCTACCAACTGAGCTACGTGGGCTACCTCTTCCAACTGGGACGTACGACACAGGAATCGGCAACCTTGCCCGCGACTTCGTCGGGGGAAGGCAGTCTGAGTCCGGCAGTCACTCAGTCTGCTCATGACTGCGTACCAACCTGAGCCGCGCTCACGAATACGATCTTTAGACTTGTGGAGCGGGAGACGGGACTCGAACCCGCGACCAACAGCTTGGAAGGCTGTGACTCTACCAACTGAGTTACTCCCGCGTTAACCTGTGGCAAAGCCCCGAAGGCCGAAGGACTTCGTCCATCTCTTCGGGGAAGTCCAAAGAGATGCCCTCAGGGAAACGTTTCGTCCCGCCATCCTTGCCTCGTGGCAACTTTCTCCTGGATCATCGATGCCTGAATCCTGTGGGCAGGGAAGGATTCGAACCTTCGAAGGCCCTTGGCCGACAGATTTACAGTCTGTTGCGTTTGGCCGCTTCGCTACCTGCCCAAGCCTCGTCATGAGCTGGCGAGGAGACTTGAACTCCTGACCTGCTGATTACAAGTCAGCTGCTCTACCGACTGAGCTACGCCAGCATAAAGATTTGAGCGACACAACAAAGATGTCGCTCGCATGCAATCGTTTAGCGAACAGTGCAGGAAGCAATCTAGTGAGGAAAAAAACGGTTTCGCGAGATTCTCCACGATCTCTCGAAATCCACAAACTTAATAATATACCAAATCTATCCAAAAAGTCAAGCATACACAGACCTCACGCTCGTCTCCTCACTCCTAACCCCCCACCCGCCACACCCTCCAATTACCCAGCCTACGAACTCCATAATTCTCCTATCTTACATCCTGACAATATGTTATCCCACTACTACCACCCCCACACCGACACGCTTAGGCACCCTTTCTTCCAATCCCCCCCTTTCACCGTCCCCACACTTCAAGCACTTTCCGTACCACCCCCTACACCTCCTCCACCCTCACACCGCTAACCCACCCGTCCCAACACCCCCCCTGAGCGCCTCCACAATTCCCTTTCCATCTCCCCTATCACTTAGACCCAACAGTCGCCCATTTTCAGTTGCATGACATCATTCACCGTTGTCATGAACCCAGACTCGACCAGAGGAGGGTCCTACAGCAACCTACTTTCGAACTTCACCACCTCAACCAGCAACACTTCCACTCCGGTCCCCAACCTCACGATCAGCCGTCTATACTTTCCCTCCAACTGCTCGATCTCCCAGCACCGACGAACCAACGCCTCGTCTACACGACCACCAGCGCATGTCTCCACGACATCGGGAGTTGTCAGCAATGCAGCGAAAACGTTCTGCAGAGCAATTCGCGTCTCAGCGGTCGGAATTCTTCACAAACGCCAGCCGAGGAGAGTAATTAAAGAAGATCACCAGTCAGATGCGAGAACCCCACACGCTGGCAACCGCGGCCAGCTCGCCGCCTTCAACGAAGCTCACTATCGGTGCAAGCGTCGTGCCATAGAAAGCAAGCGAGACACCGAAGACGATGAGACAGAAGGGAGTTGAGAGGTCAGCGGATGACGTGGAGATCGATAGATATCCGAGAGAGAACGGCACAGAAAATGTTCGGCTTATCGTTTGCCGGCTTGCCTCAGATACTCGTAGGCGAGGTACGCGAAGAAACCTGTGCCTGTTCTCATCGCCTCTTCATCCACGTCGAACAACGATGTGTGGACGTCGTGTACAATTCCTTTTTTCTTATTCGCGACCCCCAGGCGAAAGAAGGTTCCGGGAACTCTTTCTAGAAAGTACGCGAAAGACTCTCCGCCCATCACCTGATCTGCTTCGAAAACCTTGCGTCGGCCGACGTACTCGACGGCCCGCCCTCGAGCGAATTCCGTCTCACTCAGATGGTTGATGAGCGGCGGGTTTCCCCTGTTAATGACGAGGTCAAACGCCGCACCAGCAGCGGCACACAATCCCGCGATCGTCCGTCTCACGAGTTCGTGCGCTTTCTTTCGAGTCTGGGCTTCTACAGTTCGCAGGGTGCCCTCCAGGCGCACCTCGTCCGGGATGATATTTTGCGCTGTACCACCTTCAATCTTTCCAATGGTGAGAACCACGGGCTGGAACGGATTCAGACCGCGGCTCACCACGGTCTGCAGTGCGAGTACAACCTCTGATGCGAGGACGATCGGGTCCACCGTGTTCTGCGGACGTGCTCCATGACCTCCTTTGCCTTTAATCTTGATAAAGAGTTCATCGGCAGCTGCCATCATTGCACCAGCGCGGAATCCCAACGTCCCTGCATCCGACCTTGTGTACACGTGCAACCCGAAGATTGCGTCGATGTCGTCGACAACTCCCTCCTTCAACATGAGGCTGGCACCACCGGGATTTCGCTCCTCGCTCGGTTCGAAAACGAACTTCACCGTCCCATCGAGGACATGCCTCATCTGAGAGAGGATCATTGCAGCTCCCAGCACGTTCGACGTGTGAACGTCGTGGCCGCATGCGTGCATTTTTCCGGGGAATCTTGATCGGTAGGGAATTCTGTTTTGTTCACGGATGGAAAGTGCATCCATGTCCGCACGCAGCGCGACCACTGGGCGGGACCGCTTTCCCTTGAGCGTCCCGACGACGCCGGTTTTCGCGACACCGATCTGAACGTCAAGACCGAGCGACTTCAATGTCTCTGCGACAACCCTTGCGGTCCGCTTTTCCTCGTAGGCTAGTTCGGGATTTTGGTGGAGGTCGCGCCGGATGGCGATGACTTTCCTAAAGATCGAGTTTGCTTCGCGCTGGATTTTCTCTTTCATCGATGGATGACTTTGCACGGCAGGTTTCGGGCAGCACTTCATTATTAATAGTCAAATTCGCTCCGAAAATCAACTGATCGTCACGTGAGAATGGCCTTGCATTTTGTGAGGTCGATGCCTAAATTTGAGCACCTAAGCGTCGTTACCCGCCACGAAGTGGCCACTTTGTGGCTCGCTT
Source organism: Bacteroidota bacterium (assembly GCA_036477295.1). GTDB lineage: Bacteria > Bacteroidota > Ignavibacteria > UBA10030 > JAZGDE01 > JAZGDE01. The sequence goes on from JAZGDE010000081.1 coordinate 28,026, forward strand.
CCACCTAATAACCTGGAACCGTACCATGGTCAAACTCATCGCATTGTTCCGCAATCCCGAGAACGTCGAAGCCTTCGACAGTCATTACTTTCAAGTGCACACCCCGCTCGTCAGGAAGATGCCCGGGCTAAAGAAGTTGGAGGTCACCAGAATCACCGGCGCGCCGATCGGCGACACCAAGTTCCACATGATGGCAGAGATGTACTTCGACGATGAGGATTCGATGAATGCTGCCGCGGCTTCTCCGGAGGGAAAGGCTGCGACGAAGGACCTCATGGGATTCGCTGCCAACCTCGTGACGATGTTCCACGGGGAAACAAAGGAGTAGAGAGCGAGACAGGAGTTCGACCTCAGAGATGGGTACCTGACCTCGGTCGGTCCGGCATGCCAAAGTCGGTCGTCAGACCACGACGAACCTCGTCAGAGTACACCGGAGTCTGTCGATCTATCTGGACTTCAACCGGTGGCGCCAAGGGCGACACGAGGCGAGCGAACTACCGACTCCGTCGAGGCTCCTCCGTGGCTTCTTCCACGCCACGGACGACTGACGAGATAACTCCTCGTCCACAGGACGGGCGCATGGCCAAATATTCTGGAAAAACAGCAGCTCAGCTCGGCTTCACGAATATTCTGTACGAGAAGCGCAATTTTCGGGCCGTCATAACCATCAACCGTCCGCAAGTTCACAATGCGATCAATTTCGAGACGGTCCGAGAACTCTCAGCGGCTTTTGAGGATGCCGCTTGGAGCGACGATGTAGCCGTCGTGATCCTGACCGGAGCGGGCGATAAGGCGTTCTGCACCGGCGCAGATATCAAAGAGTGGAAGGAAGATTTTCTCGGTCGACCGAACGACCTCTACAAATGGATGGGCGCGTTCATCGAGATGCACGACAGGCTGCGGAACATCGGGAAGCCGACGATTGCCCGGCTGAACGGAATCGTTGTTGGAGGAGGGAATGAACTGAACATCGCGTGCGATCTCGCCGTTGCAGCTGACCACGTGACTATTCGCCAGATCGGCACAGCGCGCGGAAGTGTGCCAGCCGCCGGCGCAACACAGTGGCTGCCGCTGATCGTGGGAGATCGCCGAGCGAGAGAAATTCTATGGCTGTGCGAGGAAATCCCGGCGAAGAAAGCCCTCGACTGGGGACTCGTCAATGAGGTGGTTCCGAAGCGCAAACTCGACAGCGCGGTGGACAAACTGGCTGAGAAACTCGTGGACAAACTCCCAGAGAGTATGCGGTACACCCGACAGCAGACAAATTTCTGGCGTGACCTCTCGTGGGGGCTGACCATCGGACATCTCCGAGACTGGTTGACGATCCACGCCGGTTCGGCAGAGGTTGTGGAGGGGATCACTGCGTTCGCGGAGAAACGAAGTATCGATTATAGGAAACTCCGGACCAATTTGTCCAAAACGTGCGGACACTGCAGCGCGGCGATGCCGGGACATTTTGCCTACTGTGGATCCTGCGGGAAAAAGCTCTCGTAGTCAGCGCGGACGGTGTGTTTTCACCTATCCACATCGGAATCGTTTAATTCAATCTCTTTTGACTTTTCACGACTAACTGTTTCCCCACTATGGCATACGCTCACATCATCGTGACCAAGGAAGATGGCTATGCCGTCGTCCAGTTCAACCGACCAGAAGTCCTGAATGCTCTGAACATCAAGCTGATGGAAGAGCTCGTTCAAGCGTTTGAGAACCTCGACAAGGATGAATCCGTACGATGCATCATCCTCACGGGCAACGAGAAAGCGTTTGCCGCCGGCGCGGACATCAAAGAAATGGCAGAGGCGTCAGCGGTTGAGATGCTGCTGCGTGATCAATTCGCACGATGGGATCGGATCCGTAAGATCAAGAAGCCTCTCATCGCGGCTGTCAGCGGCTTCGCGCTTGGTGGGGGTTGTGAGCTTTCGATGGCGTGCGACATCATCATCGCCTCGGAGACAGCGAAGTTCGGACAACCGGAAATCAACATCGGCGTCATGCCCGGGGGGGGCGGCACACAGCGCCTCACACGCGCCGTCGGGAAATACAAAGCGATGGAGATTATCCTTACCGGCAAGATGATATCGGCGGACGAGGCATATCAGTGGGGTCTCGTGAACAAACTCGTCCCCGTGGAAATGTACCTGGAGGAAGCAAAATCTCTTGCGAAAGAGATCGCCTCCAAGCCTCCCGTCGCTGTCCGACTTGCCAAAGAGTCGGTCCTCAAATCGTTCGATACCACGATGGAGGGGGGTCTGGAATTCGAGCGAAAGAACTTTTACCTCCTGTTTGCCACCGATGATCAGAAAGAGGGAATGACGGCATTTATGGAAAAAAAGAAAGCGCAGTGGAAGGGAAAGTAAGGTACGATTGGCAATTGCGGATCGATGGTTGGTGCGATTTATCGATTAAACACAGAAACGAAACTGAGGAACCATTTGGGATTTGTGATCGAACACAGTTGAGAAACAAGTGTGCTAGCACTGAGGAGACGACGAGAATTGAAGGATCGAACATTTCTCCACCGAATCCGAATGAAATCTCTTAACACTCAGCAGTCGTCATCGACAATCATCATTCCTCAGTACCCCATCGTTTGAAATCATCAAATTTCTATGCCCTACCAGACTCTCCTTTACGAAAAACGAGACGGCATCCTCATTATCACGATGAACCGTCCCGAGGTGTACAACGCCTTCAACGAGCAGATGAAAAAAGAGATGAACGAGGCGTTGAAGAAGGCTGAAAAGGACACCGAGGTCCGCTGCGTGGTTATTCGCGGCGCAGGCGAGAAAGCATTTTGCTCAGGCCAGGACATGAAAGAACACACGACGCAAAAACGATCGCTGAAAGACTCGCTTGAGGAAAGCTACAACCCGATGATCCGAAGAATACGGACGATGGAAAAACCCGTGGTTGCAATGCTCCAAGGCGTGGCCGCCGGAGCAGGCTGCAGTCTCGCCCTTGCGTGCGATATGCGGATCGCTTCCGACAAAGCTCGACTGATCGAAGTGTTCATCCGAATCGGGTTAGTCCCGGATTCCGGATCTCATTGGTTCTTGACGCGACTGGTCGGCCTCGGCAAGGCCTTCGAGCTTGCATCGCTCGGAGATGAAATTCCAGCCGACGAGGCACTCCGGTTAGGACTGGTGAACAAGGTTGTGCCCACGCAGCAGCTCGAAGAGGAGACAATGAAAATTGCGGAGAGGCTCGCCCAGGGCCCGACCAAAGCCTTCGGATTGATCAAGAGAGCACTGAACAAAGCAGTCTTCTCCGACCTCGATACCATTCTGCAGTATGAAGCGTTTATTCAAGAAATCGCATCGCGGACCGAAGATCACCGAGAAGGGGTTCAGGCGTTTCTGGAGAAGCGTCCAGCTCGCTTTAAGGGAAGGTAAGGGTTGACTGAAACGCAAATTTTGTGTAGATTCCTCAAAGTATTTCAGTGACACAACCAAATTCAAAGGAGATCTTAGTATGTCCAACCCATCAAAAGTCCGAGCCAAAGAGCGCGAAGAACTTATGCTGGAGAAGCTCGCCAAGCGTGAGTCGATCGAGTCGATCGACGAGATGGGCGACGAGTATTACGATCATCTCACGAACCTGATGCTGCAACAGGCCGACTCCGAACTTGCAGGCGGCTTCGGTTACGTACCTTGGATCATGCAGGCACCCACCACAGAAGAAAAACTCATCGTCTCGAACATCGTTCGTGACGAGGTGCGACATGCTCGAGCGATGTACAGACTGCTCGAGGACGTTGAGGTTCCGGTGGACGAATGGGTTGAGCAGTACGATTTCACCTACCGCGTGGATTCAGACAAATACCTCGGCAGCGAGAGGGCAGCAAACGATAAACGTGTCAACATCTTCTACTACCCGATTGACAACTGGGATGATTTCATCATGTTTAACTTTCTGATGGATCGCGGCGCCGGACATCAACTCGAAGACGTTAAGAAAAGCACGTACGGCCCGTGGAGGCGGGAGATCGACCGGATCTTCAAAGAAGAGATGATGCACATCGCGCACGGTGATTACTGGGTCAAGAGACTTGCACGCGACCCGAAAAGCCACGGCGGACTCCAGCATGCACTTGACGTCTGGTGGCCCCGAATCATGGCGATCTTTGGTCGACCGGGATCTCGGAAAAACAAACGGTACCGCGAACTGGGGTTGAAGCACCGCGACAACGACGAGGTGCGCCAAACATTCCGAAAAGAGGTCGAAGAAAACTGCAATAAATGGGGACTGAAGATCCCAACGTGGACACCCGACTGGCAGAAGGTTCCGGAAGATTCGGCAATTCCAGGATAATCGGCGGGACGTAGCCCCAGCGATGGACTCTCATTCCTGATCCCTCCTCTTCTCATCCGCAAGGCCATTCCAATGGTCAGAACACTTGGCGTCGTCGGTGCTGGAACGATGGGCGCGGGAATTGCTCATGCTGCCGCCCTTCACGGATGTGAAGTGCTGTTGCACGACGTGTCCCCTGATGCGCTCCAGAAGGCTATGGAACGGATCCGGAAGGACATGAAGAGGGCGATCGAACGAGGAAAGATCGAGCAACAGAAAGTTGCGGAAGTCCTTGCGAGGATCCATCCGACACACAATCTTGAAGACCTCGGCCACGCCGAATTCGTCATCGAAGCAGTATTCGAGGACCTTCCGCTGAAACGCGAAACGATTGCGCGCCTCGATACCGTCTGCTCAGAGACCGCTGTTTTTGCTTCGAACACATCCTCCTTCTCCCTCACATCCCTTTCAACTGCCAGTGCGCATCCTCATCGTGTCGTCGGTATGCACTTTTTTAACCCGGCGCAGGTTATGAAACTCGTCGAGGTCGTCTGGGGTCAACTGACCGCGATCGAAACGGCTGAGCAGACGCTGGAGTTCGCGCGACAATTAGGAAAAACACCGGTCCTCGTAAAGGATACGCCAGGTTTCATCGTAAACCGTGTCGCTCGACCTTTCTATGGCGAGGCGCTCCGACTTCTCGGTGAAGGGGCGGCAACAGTCGATGAAATCGATCGGATCGTGCGACTTGAAGGCGGATTCAAAATGGGACCGTTCGAGTTGATGGACCTTATCGGCATCGACGTAAACCTTGCGGTCACACGGTCTGTGTACGATCAGTTTTTCCAGGAACCCAGGTTTCGACCGCACCCCATCCAAAAGAAGATGGTGGAGACAGGAATGCTCGGAAGAAAGACGGGAAAGGGCTTCTATGATTATACAGAGAGAAAAAGTGATAAGGGAGAGTAGAGGGTAAACGGTTAAACAGTGATGAGTGAAGAATCAGGAATCAGAAGCTTGAATGCGAAGAAGAAACCATCGAGACCGAAGATATTCGTGATGGGTGAAGCCCCGCTCGTCGACGAAATAGTTGCGGGTTGCTCCCAGCGATTCGATGTTCTTCTCAAGTATAACACCGCCAGATACAAAGGGCCGCTCCACCGCTCAAAATCCGTTCGTCCGGGCAAGAGAGTTCCGAGGAACGTTGTCATGGCGATTGAAGCAACGAACACTTCGATGGAGGAAAAGAAGAAAAATCTTGTAGCCTTCGATAGTGCTCTCCGTCGCGCCACGCCCATACTGACATCGTCAGTCACCGTGAGCGTCGCTGAGCAGGCGACCTGGACAACATTTCCCGAGCGCCTTGTCGGTTTCGGAGCGTTTCCGACGCTTTTCGGCTCCGGCCTCATGGAGCTCTCGCTGGGAGTCCGAACGGCCAGTGATTTCATCGATCAGACGAAGGAGTTTTTCCTCCGGATGGGAAAGCAGGTCACCGTCGTGCAAGATCGTGTGGGACTGATCCTTCCCCGCATTCTGTGCATGCTCATCAACGAGGCATGTTTCGCCCTGATGGAAAACATCGCTTCTGCTCAAGACATCGACACCGCCATGAAACTCGGCACGAATTACCCGTACGGTCCCATCGAGTGGGGGGAAAAGATCGGCATGCACCAGGTGTACGCCGTCGTCAAGGCCATTCACGACGATCTCGGCGAGGACCGATACCGCCCCGCACCTCTGCTAAAGCAGCTAGCCTTTTCGGGCGAGTTTTGGAGGGAATGAACTCACTTGATCAATCAGTGCACTCATTCAATCAGCAATCAGAAATCAACGATCATAAATTAACCGGCCTCACCTATGCAAGAAACCCCTCAGCAATACCAGCGGCGCATCCTCAGCTATTCTGCAAACCAGGATCCACTCAAAATCCTTCGTGCAACGCCGAATGACATCAGGCGGCTCATCCGCGGTCTCTCGAAAAAACAGATGCGCCAACGTCCTGCACCCCGGAAGTGGTCCGCCGCTGAAATCATCGCCCACCTCGCGGACACAGAACTGGCGATCGGGTTCCGTTACCGGCAGGTCCTGAGTCAGAGTGGGATCGCTCTTCAAGCCTTCGACCAAGAGGCATGGGCATCCGCCGGCAAATACACCACGATCGACCCGAAGGATTCCTTCGCTCTGTTCCGCGCCATCCGAGCGGCAAATATCAGACTCCTGAGGATGATGCCGCGTTCACGGTGGTCTTTCTACGGCATCCACGAAGAGCGCGGTAAGGAGACCATGCGCACCATGGCCCTCCTCGAAGCCGGTCACGACATTAATCATCTGAGACAGATTGAGAGGATCGCTATTCACCTAAAGCGCCGCAAGTCTCAGCGATCCAGTACCAACACTGCGCTGTGAGGGACTAGTGTACTCATCGATCATCAGATCGTGCCAGGTGCGACACCGACCATCTCCCGCTCCATATTAATATCTAAGATAAGCGGGATCCCGTAAATCGGGACCTGATCGACGTGTCTATCTACAAGGTGTCGAGCAGAGATGCTCGACACCACAGATGATCCGTGTTAGTTGCACTTCAGCGAGGAAAGCGTTAGTTTGAGCGCGTTCGCACATCGAAACTTTTTTCAAAGCGTGTAATCGTGGGAAGAACGACGCAGGACCCGATCAACGTCCTCATGGTTGAGGACGATCCGGCCTACGCTGCAGCAGTCAAGCAGGTCTTGCTCCGTTCTCCCCAGGCGAGCTTCACCGTCACCCTCGCCACCTCCAGTGAAGAGTGTTTCCTCCTCCTACCGAAAATTCCCGCCCCCCATCTTGTGCTCATCGACTACTGGCTCCCCGAGACCACAGGTGTCACAGTTGCGAAGGAACTAATGGAAAAGAAGGTCGAGGCGCCAATGATTCTGCTCACGAGCAACCGTGACTTCGCCACGGCCGTCGAGGCGCTGAAGGCAGGTCTTTTCGACTACTTGGTGAAAGATCAACTCCCGATGAGCATGATCCCCCGAACGCTCATCAATCTCCGGGAGCGCTACGAGCTCCGACGTCGGGTCGAGCAATTGGAAGCTGAGCGCGAGCGGCTCGACACCATCCGACGATTATCGGCGACACTCCACGACCGCATTAACAACTCGCTGGGAACCATTCAGCTTGCAACGGACATTTTGAAAAGGAAAGAATTGCCAAAGCGGGAACGGGAGGAGCGCTGCGACACAATCTTCGAACAGGTCGGAAAGATCGTTGAAGTGCTGCAAAAACTCAAGGAGATGCAGAAGGAGAAGACCTTCCGGTCGGCGGGACAAGAAATGTACGAAGTTTAGGGTGCTTGCATGGAAATAAATGCTTCGATCTGAGGAAAGATGAAGAGGACACGCGAAGCAGTCATCATCGACGCAATTCGAACGCCGGTCGGAAGGTACGGCGGAGTGCTGCGTCCGGTGCGCCCGGATGATCTGAGTGCGCTCGTCATCAAGTCGCTCGTTGAGCGGACGAAGATCAACACTTCCATCATCGAGGACGTGCTGTGGGGATGCGCGAACCAAGCAGGGGAGGACAACCGGAACATCGGGAGGATGGCGCTCTTACTCGCCGGACTCCCCTATCATGTCCCCGGCAATACGATCAACCGTCTCTGCGGTTCGAGCCTCGATGCGATCAATCAAGCAGCTCGGGCGATCTGGTCTGATGACGCAGACGTTCTCATCGCCGGGGGGGTAGAAAGTATGAGCCGCGCGCCGTATTCGATTCCGAAAAATTTAACGGGTGAATATGGAAACCTTACAGCGTATGACACAGCGCTTGGCTGGCGTTTTCCCAACCCAAATATGGAACAGATGTTTCCACTGGAAACCATGGGTGAAACGGCGGAGAACGTTGCCGAGAAGTACAAGATCACTAGAGAAGAACAGGATCAGTTTGCGTACAACAGCCACATGAAGGCTGTGAGGGCGCAGACCGATTGCAAATTCCAGAATGAGATCGAGGCAGTGGAAATTCCGAGCAAGAAAGGCGATCCTGTTTTCGTGAGGGTGGACGAAGGGCCACGTCCAGACACTTCGTTAGAAAGGCTCGCAAAGCTTCCCCCTGTTTTTCGGAAGAACGGCAGCGTGACCGCGGGGAATTCCTCTTCGCTGAATGACGGCGCGGCATCGGTCCTCATCATGAGCGAGAGGAAAGCCAAGGAACTCGGCATGAAGTCAATGGCGCGCATCGTCTCGACGGGCGTTGCCGGTGTTGACCCTCGCTACATGGGCATTGGGCCCGTTCCTGCAGCCAGCCGAGCTCTTCAAAAGGCTAGCCTCGAGATGGATGACATTGAACTGGTCGAGTTGAATGAGGCTTTCGCTTCCCAATCCATCGCCGTGATTCACGACCTTCACATGGACCCTTCGAAGGTCAACGTAAACGGAGGAGCGATTGCTCTCGGCCACCCGCTTGGCTGCAGCGGCGCACGCATCATGACGACTCTACTTCACGAAATGAGACGGCGCAAAGCACACTATGGCCTTGCCACGATGTGCATCGGTGTTGGGCAGGGCATCGCGACAGTGGTGGAATGGATGGGTTGACCACCTGTCGAGCCTTCCAAGTTTTACTCTGCTGTGAGGGACTCCGACATAGTCGGGGTGTACCGATCTTTCCGTTAGCAACTTTAGCTCTTCAGTGCGAGGGTGTCTACTGAAAGGAGGATTCGTTTATGACCTTCATCACTCTGGTAAAATTCCGTCGGAGGCCGACAGCCGATGAGGTCAATAGTGCGCCTCAGAAACTACAGCAAGCCGGCCTGAAGATCGTGTCATCCTACTGGACGCTCGGCCAGTATGACGCTGTAGTGACGCTCGAAGCGCCCGACGAAAAGTCTGTCATGAAAGCCATGGGTGGCTTGATGGAACTCGCCTCCACCGAAACGCTCGTCGCTATCCCGAGAGCCGAAGCACTGAAGTTGGTTGGATACTAGAGAAATCGGCGTCCCCTGCTTGTCCGCCAACCTTTCCGTGAAGCCCCGTGAAGCGGGGCGAAATGATCCACGAAGTGGCGGCTTCGCCGCACTTCGTGAGTGGACCGCTTCGCGGGCGGACTCGCCGCCCTTCGGGAAATTCTGCCGAAGGCATCACTTCGTGAGTGATTGGAGATATCAGTGGTTGCTTCCAACGCGGCTCGCGGCGCCGCTACTCCGCTCCACGGGCGGGTCGATTGCTACAGCCCATGCCTTGACGAACCCAAATTGTCGATCGATCCGTCTGGCGGACTGAGTTTCTTGAGTTCGTGCTAAGAATTCCTTACCTTACACCTACAACTCACACCATTCCCCGCCGCAGAGTACACAGGAGACCTCCGGATGTCGAGACTTTTTCTCCTCCTTCATTACATCGGTATGGGCATCCTCCTCACCTCGATCATCGCGGCCCCCATATTTGAGAGAAATATTCGCAAGGCTTCGGAAAAAATAGTCGCACTGACGTATCAACGCCTATTTCGCCAAATCGGCCTCCTCTCCCCATTCGGATCTCTCATCGTTCTCCTGAGCGGAATCGGAAACATGTATTTTGACGGGTATACCGTTTTCTCTCACGGATGGCTCACAGCAAAAATCATTCTCTTCGCCGTGCTGGTCGTCAATGGCGGCATGGTCAACCCGCCTCTGATGCGAAAACGAACCGCACTCATCGAACAAATGGTTGAGGGAAATACCCGTGAGAATGCAGAAGAGATACTCGCAAAGTACAACCGACAGCAATCGACGTTCCTTCTTGTTCAAACCGTCGTCATCATTGTTATCCTCTATCTCGCGGTCTTCAAACCTGTCTGAAGGTCATCATCATGAAGACAAAACTATTTACTAGCATCTTCGAGTCTTTGCTGCTCATGTTCTTCGTCGTTCCTCTGATCTACTCCCAAACATTGAAATACACTCCTGGATCCGAAGATTTGAAGTATACGTTCGGTCACCATAAGCCGGTGTTAACACTAAAACCTGGAACAACACTCGAAACATGGATTCAAGACTCCTACGACGGCCGAGTAACAAAACCAACGGACGTACCGAGCGAGCTAATTCCACAGGATCACGATAATCCCCAAACGGGGCCGTTTTATATCGATGGTGCCGAGCCGGGGAACGTCCTCGTGGTGCATATCATCGATTTGCAGCCGGACAAGACGTACGGTTTCAGCAGTTCGTTTCCCCACTTCGGCGCGCTAACAACGACAGAGTACACTGCGCTCCTCCATGAGCCGCTCCCTGAGAAGCTGTGGTGGTACGAGATTGACCGCACCAAAGGAACAGTCCGTTACAAGGCGTTGACGGGGACGCACACCGTCGAAATCCCGATGTCTCCCTTTCTCGGCTGCATCGGAGTAGCACCGAAACGCGGAGAGTGGAGGTGGACAGTCACTCCGGAGGCCTACGGCGGCAACATGGACAATTTCAACATCAAGCGGGGCGCGACGGTGTACCTGCCGGTGAACGTCGAAGGAGCACTCTTGTACATAGGCGACGGTCATCTGGCTCAGGGAGAAGGAGAGATTATTGGCACCGCGGTCGAGGCATCGATGAACGTGAAAATTAAAGTGGAGCTCATCAAAGACCGCTCCATCGCCTGGCCCCGCGTCGAAGACGATGATTACATTATGGCCGTCGGAAGCTATCGACCACTGGAAGATGCCTTCAGGATTGCCTACAAGGAGCTGATCCTCTGGATGACGGAAGACTACGGAATGGATACGTACGACGCTCTTCAGCTTGCCTCACAGGTCGGAGAGGTGGATCTCGCACAGGTCGTTGATCCCAATTATACGGTGGTTGCAAAAATCCGGAAAAAATACCTGCCAAAGGGGCAAGCCTTTGGAGCGATCCATGAACAAATGAGAAGTGGAGAACCGTAAAACATTCTGTCTACTAATGAAAAAGTACCTACCATGCGTGAATATCAGCTCTATATAAACGGCGAGTTCGTTGAATCGAAATCGAACCAAACGTTCGACTCAATCAACCCTTTCGATCAGACTGTCGTGGCTCGCGTAGCACGTGCGGGAGTTGAAGATGCTCGACGCGCCGTCGACGCCGCACGGAAAGCCTTCGACGAAGGACCCTGGCCCGGAATGTCGCGCGAAGAACGCAGTGCACTCCTCAAGGCTGTTTCAGACAAGGTCAACGAACGACAAAAAGAACTCGTTGGACTGGAAGTTGACGACTCTGGCTCAACAGTGCGAAAAGCCAAGGAGGATATCTATCTCAGCGCCCGCAACATGTACTATTTTTCGAAACTCGCGGCGCTGGATCTGATGGAGCCGATTCAGGATCTTTCCAAGCCGGGCTTCAGCCAGAACTTCATCGTGCGCGAGCCGATCGGTGTAGTGGCTGCCATCATCCCGTGGAATTTCCCACTGAAAATGGCGATCTGGAAAATCGGCCCTGCGCTCGCAGCCGGCAACACAGTCGTCCTCAAGCCCTCCGAACTCACGCCCGTCACCGCAATGGAACTCGCAAAGATCCTTCACGAGATCGGATTCCCGAAAGGAGTTGTGAACATCATTCCCGGCTTCGGTGACGACGTCGGAGAGGAGCTGGTGAAGAATCCCATGGTCGATAAAATATCCTTCACTGGTTCCACTGCGGTCGGGAAGAGAGTGATGGCAAATGCCTCCGCAACGCTGAAGAAGTGTACGCTCGAATGTGGAGGGAAGTCCGCGAACATCGTTCTGGACGATGCCGACCTCGGCCTTGCAGTGGACGGTGCAATGTATGCGATTTTTTATCACAGCGGACAATGCTGCGAGGCGGGAGCCAGGCTCTTCCTGCCGGAGAAGCTGTACGATGAATTCATGCAGAGAATGATCGAGAAAACACGAAAGCTGAATCTGGGGAACCCCAAGGACCCAACGACGGGCCTCGGTCCATTAGTTTCGCAGAAGCAACAGCAACGAGTGCTCGATTACATCGATATCGGAAAACGGGAAGGTGCAAACATAGCTGTTGGTGGAGGCATTCCCACTGATCCAGCCCTCGCAAAAGGATTTTTTGTCGAGCCGACGCTCTTCGTGGGTGTGCAGAACACAATGAGGATTGCCCAGGAGGAGATTTTCGGACCTGTGCTTGCCATCATGAAGTACAGAACGGTCGATGAAGCCATCGCGATGGCGAATGATTCGATCTACGGGCTTGGGGGCGGTGTTTGGTCGCGCGACAACGAAAAGGCAATGCAGGTCGCCCGGCGACTTCGGGCGGGCACGGTATGGATCAACGAGTGGCACCTCATATCCGAAAAGGCACCGTTTGGCGGTTACAAGCAGAGCGGTATCGGACGCGAGTTTGGGATCGAAGGACTCAAAGAGTACACCGAAACGAAACATCTGCACATCGACGAGGTGGGAAGTCGGGAGAAGAAGTTCTGGTACGATACGGTGGTGCCAAAAAACTGACGCGAGGAGAAGGGGCACGACATGTCGTGCCCTATTGATATTCCATGGACATCCAAGGGAAAACAGTATTGATCCTTGGCGGCTGGGGCCTTGTGGGATCGGCCGTCTGCCGTCGGACGATGGAACAGAATCCCTCTCGGATGATCGTGACTTCTCTGTTGCGATCGGAGGCGGAAGAGGCCGTGGAGAAGCTTCGAAAAGAATTCCCACGAGTCCGAAGAGGCTTGTTTATCCCCTGGTGGGGGAACATCTTCGTCCGAGACTCGCTGAAGGACAAGGACCGAGCTGAGATCCTGAACGGTGAAAAGTTTCGGACGATGCTCATCGAGGACATGCTCGAGGATCTCACAGACAAAGTTCTTCACCGTTCATCGATGTATCAACTGCTGACGAAGTACAAACCAGAAATAATCGTCGATTGTGTCAATTCTGCAACCGCAATCGCGTATCAAGATGTATTCCAGATGGCTCGCGAGGTCCTCATCGCGATGAATAAGTCAAGGCCTTCTGGAAAACCTGATACCAAACTCTATGAGGCCACCGAGCGACTGATCTGCACGCTCTATATCCCTCAGCTCGTCCGTCACGTTCAGATTCTCTATCAATCAATGAATCAAGCAGGCACCGACATATACGTGAAGATCGGCACGAGTGGGACCGGTGGCATGGGACTCAACATTCCATACACACACAGCGAAGAGCGACCTTCGCGAGTATTGCTGAGCAAGTCCGCCATTGCTGGTGCCCACACGCTGCTTCTCTTCCTCATTGGTCGCACGCCTGACGCTCCCATCACCAAGGAGATCAAACCCGCCGCCGCGATCGCCTGGAAAAAGATCTCCTTTGGGGAAATCAAGCGCCGTGGAGAACCCATCATGCTGGTCGATTGTCCTCCCGAGAAGGGAGTCCCGCTCAAGGAAAAGCTTGAGATCCGGTGCTCTGTATCGGGAAAAAACACAATCTGGGAATCACTCGGCGAGCCACTCAAATCGGTGTTCATCGACACTGGCGAAAACGGTATTTTTTCGCGGGGGGAATTTGAAGCCATTTCGACCCCAGGACAGATGGAGTACGTTACGCCGGAAGAGATCGCTCAGGACGTCGTGTACGAGATTCTCAGTGGAAATACCGGTCACGACGTCATCAACGCGCTCAACAATGCAGCCCTCGCTCCCACCTACCGGGCAGGATTTCTCTTCAACAGCGCGATAAAGAAAATGGCGAAACTGGAAAAAGAGCACGACGTTCAAAGCGTTGCTTTCGAAGTCCTCGGGCCCCCACGTCTGTCAAAGCTACTCTACGAAGCCCATCTCCTCGAACTGGGCTTCAATGATATGAAGACCATCATGCAGACGGACGCCAGGACGATCTCCAAGCGACTCCTAGCGCTGGTGCAGGAGAACCAAAAGCTGCGTGCACAGATTATCTCGATCGGAATTCCCATTCTCCTTCCCGACGGGAAAACTCTCCTTCGCGGACCGGAGATCAAGATTCCGCCCTTCCGAGGAATCAACGAATTAGAGATCTCACCGAAGCATGTCGATCTCTGGACACACGACGGCTGGGTGGACCTCCGTGTCTCTAACATGCAGCGCTGGAAGGACCGGTTCCACAAAATCATGCACAACGTCGAACTCATCCCGGAAGGCGAAACTTCCTCCCAGTTCCTCAGGACTCGCGAATACTGGAAAAATTTTACAGAGATCGACCCTGGGAAGATCGTCGGCTGGATCTTCACTGAGGAGGACCAGGGGATGCGAATGAAGGCGTGATGACCCGGACCCCGACAACTTGTCGCGATGCCCCGACTCTTTAAGCTGGAGTCGAGAAGGCGCGAGATCAAGAGAAGCAGACAGCTGAACCAGCGGATGTTCCCCCATACTGATCAACGACATTCAATTCGAAGAACACAAGCATGAAAGCAATAACCCTCACAATCGCAACCCTGATCGTTCTGATCGGATGCACGCGGCAACAGAAGACAAGCGAACGGCAGTACTTCCTCGAGCGGGTCGGCGATTACACGATTGCCCAACTCTACGCGGATGGGTTCGAGCAGCTTCCATTGAATCAAAAGAAACTCGCCTACTATCTATCGCTCGCCTCGCTTGCCGGTCGAGACATCAACTTCGACCAGCGGCATCGGCATGGACTCGAGGTTCGACGGCTCCTCGAGGAGATCGTTACCCACAACGCAGGAATCGACCCAGAGGTGTACGACAAGATCCTGAAGTACACAAAACTGACCTGGATCAACAACGGTTT
>JAZGDE010000082.1:0-45095 GCA_036477295.1 Bacteroidota bacterium
GGGGTTATTGGGGGGCTCGGAGTAAAGTCTATACCATCGCGAAGCATCATGTCGAAAAAGGTCTGCAGTATGCCTATCGAGACCGGCGCGCGAAGAAACGGGAGTTCCGTAAGTTGTGGATCGCCCGCATCAACGCTGCTGCCCGAATGAACGGCATGACGTACTCGAAGCTCGTCGCGGCACTCGAAAAGAAAAACATCTCTATCAACCGGAAGATACTGGCGGACTTGGCTGTCCAGAAGCCGGAAGCCTTCGCAGAAGTGGTCGAATTTGCCGCCGCATAGGAAGAATCTTCTCAGCGAGAACGGATCTTGACGTTTGCTCATCAGCCCGTCGAGATGCAAGAGCGTTGCGAAGATTTTTTTTGTGCCTTGCTGCCAGAATAGATTTGTCCTCAAACCAAGACCTGCGGACAACCATGATCGAGGAAATCCAACGACTGCGGACCGAAATCGAAGGAGAGCTTCAGAACATTGCAGCCTTTGAGGCCCTCGAGAGCTTTCGGCTGAAGCACCTCGTACGGAAAGGAACCATCGCGAAACTGTTCGATGCGATGCGGTCCATACCATCCGATCAGCGTCCCTCGATCGGTCGATCACTCAACGAACTGCGAAACTTTGCAGAATCGGCCTATGAGAGCAAGAAATTGGATCTTGGGGTTTCCCAGGAGACCACGGACGAAACTCTCGACCCGAGCCTCCCGGGAAGACGGAGGCCCGTCGGGACAAAGCATCCGATCACTCAAACGCTCGACGAGATCAGGCAAATTTTCTTGGGGATGGGATTCCGCGTCGCAGAGGGCCCCGAGATCGAAGACGACTATCATAACTTCGAAGCGCTGAATTTCCCACGCGAGCACCCGGCTCGTGATATGCAGGATACATTCTTCATCAAGCCGGACGTCGTCCTGCGTACGCACACTTCGCCCGTTCAGATCCGCATCATGGAGCGTGAACGCCCCCCAGTTCGCTACATCATGCCGGGGAAAGTCTATCGGAACGAAGCGATCAGCGCGAGGAGTTACTGTCTGTTTCACCAGGTTGAGGGTCTGTATGTCGATGTTGGCGTGACCTTCTCTGAACTGAAGGGAACCCTTGCGTCGTTTGCTCGGCAGTTCTACGGGAGTTCGATCAAGTATCGCTTCCGTCCGAGTTACTTCCCGTTCACCGAACCGAGTGCTGAAATGGACATCACCTGCTTCACCTGCGGAGGGAAAGGATGCCGCCTCTGCAAGGGAGGTGGATGGCTGGAAATTCTCGGCGCCGGTATGGTTGATCCCAACGTGTACCGCTTCGTCGGCTACGACGTAGAAAAGTACAGCGGCTATGCGTTTGGGATGGGCATCGAACGGATTGCGTTGCTGCGGTATGGCATCGATGATATCCGTATCCTTTTTGAGAACGACGTCCGATTCTTGAAACAATTCTGAAGTGTTCTTGGCGCTGAACTTGCACGTTCGAGCGCAGCATCGTTGTGGAACGGCCACCAGTCTGTCTGACTGCTTATGCGTATATCCCTCAGATGGCTTAAACAGTACGTAGATTTCCGGGTTTCGCCCGAGGTCCTCGCCACCCGACTCACGATGCAGGGGCTGGAAGTAGAGAGCATCGAACGCATGGGCGATACTTACAAGAATTTCGTAGTCGGGAAGGTGCTGGAAGTCTGCAAGCATCCCAACGCCGACAAACTGACAGTTTGCCGCGTTGACGTAGGAAAAGCTGTTCTCAGCATCGTTTGCGGCGCACCGAATGTTGCAGTCGGGCAGAAAGTTCCGGTTGCACTCGTCGGTGCGGTGATCCCCCGTGGCCAGCATGATCCGGATGGGAAGCCATTTCGTCTCGAACAAGCACGAATTCGCGGAATAGAATCAAATGGGATGATCTGTTCAAGCTACGAATTGGAACTGGGTGATGATGCTGAGGGAATCATGGTTCTCGACCCTGCAGCCAAGATGGGCACTCCGTTGGCAAAGTACCTCGGCATGGAAGATGTGGTTCTCGAGATTGGGGTGACGCCGAATAGGCCTGACTGTTTGAGCCACATCGGCGTTGCACGCGAAGTCGCAGCTGCGCTCGGAAAAAAGTTAAGGAAACCGTCGACGAGTGTTCGTGAGTCCAAAGAAAAAACTTCGCGTTACGTCTCTGTCGCGATCAGAGACACTCCGGGGTGCCTTCGATATTCCGCTCGATTGGTTCGCAATGTCCGCATCCGGCCTTCTCCGAAGTGGATGCAAGACGCCTTGACCGCGGTGGGCCTGCGTCCTGTAAACAACGTCGTTGATGTGACGAACTATGTCTTGATGGAATTTGGCCATCCCGTTCACGCGTTCGATTGCGACAAAATAGCTGGTCATGCCATCATCGTGAAGCGTGCTGCCAACGGGGAGGCGTTTGTCACACTCGACGGAAAATTGCGAACGCTGAGCAGCGAAATAACGATGATCTGTGATGCGGAGCGCAGCGTTGCGATCGCTGGTATTATGGGAGGTTCTAACACGGAAATTTCAGAGTCTTCGAGCAATGTGCTTATCGAGAGCGCATACTTCGATCCTCGACGCGTGCGATGGGCATCAAAATTTCTTGGCCTCAGCACCGATGCCTCCCACCATTTCGAACGTGGAGCAGATCCGGAGATCACCGTGACAGCTGTAGATCGCGCCGCTCAACTCATGGCGGAGGTCACGGGCGGAGAAGTTCTTCAAGGCGTGGTGGACGTCTATCCTAAGAAATTGCGTCGGAGAAAAGTCCGTCTCCGGACGGGACGCGTCAATGAATTTCTCGGGACCTCACTTCCGAACTCGCAAATCAGGGGGATTCTCCTCTCTCTCGGTTTGAGTGTGAAACGTGTTAGAAACAGTACCTTCCTCGTCGAGATTCCATCGTTTCGAGTCGACCTCGAACGGGAGATCGACTTGATTGAAGAGGTGGCACGCATTTTTGGCTACGACAATATCGAGGAGAGGCAGGTTGTTTCGGTTCAACTCAGCGGTGTTGCTCCGGAAGTTTCGTTTCGAGACACGGTTCGGGAATACATGATCGGTGCTGGGTTTCAAGAAATCGTAACCAACAGCATGCAGCAGAAAGAAATTGTTGATTCATGCTCCGAAAAATCTGTTTACGTCATGAATCCGATGAGCAAGGACATGGCTGCCCTTCGGGCTAGTTTGGTACCGGGAATGTTGGGAGCAATCCAGCACAACCTGAATCGCGGGAACAAGAATCTCCGTCTCTTTGAATTGGGTCGCGTATTCTCACTTGACTCGTCTTCTCCAAGATCCGCTTATGTAAAGGGTTATGTTGAAGAAGAACGCGTCTGTGTTGGTTTCACAGGAGATGCCAACCTGGCAGCCTGGTATGGGCCAAGCCGGAGGGCAGATATATTCGACCTCAAAGGGGAGCTGGAAGCGTTCTTCGAGAAAATTTCTCTTGACAAAATTCGATTTATTTACTACTCTAGGAGTAACACTTTAAGTGAAACTCCAGTGTTCATTGAAATCAATGGGAGTTATGCTGGTTACTTCGCACAAGTCAACGATGAGTGGCTCAAGCGTTTTGAGATCGGTCAGGATGTCTTCGTATGGGAGCTTGATGTAGACCTACTTCAGACGAGTCGACGAGTTAATCGAAAATACAATCGTTTGCCGAGGTTTCCCGTAGTTCCACGAGACCTCGCTTTCACTGTCGATCGTTCGATCGGAGTGGAGGAGTTGAAAGAATGCATCGAGCGGTCGGGGGGCAACCTACTGAGGTCTGTGCGTCTGTTTGACGTATATTCAGGCGAGAGTGTTCCTCTTGGGAAGAAAAGTGCTGCGTTTTCGGTCGAATTTCAATCGGAAGAGAGGACTCTCACGGAGGAGGAGGTGGAGAGCGTCATAGGGGTGATCGTCCGTGAAATGGAAAAGAAATTCAAGGCCGAGTTGCGACGGCAATAACATTCTTCCAGAATGAGCTGGGGGAAAGGACTTCGTGAGCCAGCAAGCTGAAAGAGAGGTTGAGACTTCGAAAGGTAACCGCACATTAGAAAGTGCTTTAGGTAGCCTCTGGGAGAAAGCGAGGCGCGCATCAGAAGTGATCATTGGGTTGCGCGAAGACAAGCGCGTGCTCCAAAAGCGGGTCGCTGAACTAGAGGCAGAGGTCGCCAACGTCAAAGAAGGTCTCGGTGCCAAAGCCGAGGAAATCAAGAAACTGAGGGAGGATTTTTCGGTTCTGAAGTCGTACAGTAACGACACTTTTTCCAAAGAAGAAAAGGAGGCGTTGAAGAATAAGATTCAAGACTTGATTCATAAGATTAACTCTCATTTGTGATCCGCTGATTGGGGATCGGGTTCTTGGTATTGGAAGAACGTTTGTTCTACGTGCTGACGGTGTTTTTCGTACGCTCGCATCGGAACAGTAACCAATCGTAGGCCGATGAACGGAAAAAGCATAAAGGTCAAGATCTTCGGTTCAGAATATCCACTGCGGGGAGAAAGTGAAGAATTTACAAAGAAGGTTGCATTCCACGTGGATGAGATGATCAACTCGATCCACGAAAAAATTCCGGATCAACCGCCACTGACAGTTGCGGTGCTCTCCGCATTGAATATCACCGAAGACCTGCTCAAGGAGAGGGATCGGAGCAACGCGCTGGTTTCGGACGTCGAAAGCGAAGTACGAAAAATCAGTCACTACCTCGACAACTGTTTACGTACCGAGCCGTAGTCGTTAGTTGTTCTTGAGCGAAGAACTGTTCTCTACATAGACTTGACGGATGGGAACTACAATCCGCACCGTCAGCCGTCGTCAGACGTATTAAAGAACCAACACTAGCAGCAAAGGGAGCTCGACTCGTGAGCGTCGATCGCAGGCCACAGCCCGCCTCCTGAGCGGGATTCGCAGGTGCGTCCCGGAGCAAGTGGGGCGAGCGAACAGTGGAAGCGAGACATGTTCAGGCGGGCACCCACCGTGCGAGACACGGTTCTTTTAATATATCACCGAAGGATCCCTTCGGTGCGAACGGCTAAGCGAGTGCGGATTTTTATTTTTACTGCTTAATATACAGCTCACAGGAACTTATTAGCTAAGTCGTCTAGGTGTTATCTCGGAGGCATTTATGGAGACTTATTTGCTGATTCTGATCGTGGCTATGGTCTGCGCTGTGGCATTCTCTGCCGGCTGGTACCTCAACACCCGGTCCGGGCAAAACAAGATCATCAGTGCCGAGGAGCGCGCAAAGAAAATTATCGCCGATGCCGAGCGTGACGCAAACGCCATCAAGCGCGAGAAACTGCTTGAAGTCAAGGATGAGTGGTACCGAAAAAAGCAGGAATTCGATTCGGAGACTCAAAGTAAACGGAATAGACTTCAGACCTATGAAAAACAACTCAGCGCGCGCGAGGAGAACATCGACCGCAAGGTTGAGCTCTTGACCAAGAAAGATAAGGAACTCAATCTCCTTCGAAAAGATCTCGACGAAACAACAAGACGCGTGGAACAAAAACAGGGTGAACTCAAGCAGTTGATCGAAGATGAGAATGTCCGCCTTGAACGGGTGTCAGGAATGACGCTCGACGAGGCGAAGAAAACCCTCATGGAAAACATGATCAATGAAGTAAAGACTGAAGCCGCTCAAGTGCTCAAAGAGATCAGGGATAAGACAAGGGGAGAAGCGAAAAAAGAAGCCCGGAAGATTATTGTTCAGGCTATTCAACGGACCGCTGCTGACCATTCTGTCGAGACGACGGTAAGTGTGGTGAACATTCAGAGCGATGAGATGAAGGGCCGAATCATCGGTCGGGAAGGCCGAAACATCCGGGCTTTCGAGGCGGCGACCGGCGTTGACGTTATCGTCGATGATACACCGGAAGCTGTAATTCTCTCAGGCTTTGACCCGTTCCGCCGCGAGGTAGCACGTGTCGCGCTCGAGCAGCTTATCGCCGACGGTCGTATTCATCCAGCTCGAATCGAGGAGGTTGTGGAAAAAGTCCGGAAAGAATTAGAAGAAGAGCTCATTCGTGTCGGGGAGAACGCTCTGATTGAAGTCGGACTCCATAATGTCCATCCAGAATTGGTGAAACTGCTCGGAAAGATGAAATATCGTTCCAGCTACGGTCAGAATATGCTCCAGCACAGCATCGAAGTCGCCTATCTCTGCGGAATAATGGCTGCGGAATTGCACCTCGATCCGGTCCTGGCAAGACGGGCCGGTCTTTTCCATGACATCGGAAAGTGTGTTGACCGCACCGTTGAGGGTCCCCATGCGCTGATCGGCTTCGAGCTGACCAAGAAATACAATGAGCACCCGCTGGTGGCGCATGGAGTCGGCTCTCACCACGAGGACATTCCGATGGAGCACCCGATCGCGGCAATAGTCCAGGCTGCGGACGCCATCAGCGGCGCGCGGCCGGGTGCGCGTCGTGAGTCGGTCGAGGGCTATGTCAAGCGTCTCGAGAAACTTGAGGGACTGGCAAAATCGTTCGATGGTGTCGCGAAAACTTATGCGATTCAAGCTGGTCGCGAGATTCGGGTGATCGTGGAGCATGAGAAAATCGATGACGCCCAAGCCGATCAGCTCGCGCACGACATTGCGAAGAAAATCCAGGAGGAAATGCAATACCCCGGACAAATCAAGGTCATCGTCATCCGAGAAGTACGCTCAATGGCGTATGCAAAGTAGCAGAAGGTGGGTCATGATGCACGATGAAGGCCAGTTCACCTCGGTGCAAAGAGATGACTGGCTTTCGCTTTTCTGGGGGAAGTTTTGAAGAACACTCGCCGAAGGAAAATACTGAAAATCGGCGTCACCGGTGGAATCGGAAGCGGGAAGTCCGAACTGTGTCGATTGTTCGAGGCCGAGGGCATACCGGTTTTCTATGCGGACACCGTGGCCAAGACTCTGGTGAAGAGTAGCTCAGAAATTCAAGCAAGGATCCGCCGTGTTTTCGGAAGCACTTCGATCGGAAAGAAAGGAAGACTGAATCGCACGAAACTGGCTGAGGTTGTATTTGCCGACAGGGGAATGAGAGAAAAACTGAATGCAATCGTCCATCCACATGTGTTGAGAGCCTTTCGCGACTTCGTGAGGCGCAATTTATCCGAGAATACTTCTCCGTTCCTCATAGCGGAGGCAGCGCTGATTTTCGAATCGAGAATGAATGAGAAACTCGATTATGTCATTGTGATCGGCGCCCCGGAGGACGTTCGCATTCGGCGTGTCCAGCGTCGTGACGCGATAAGCCGGGAGGACGTGAAACGGCGAATCACCTCTCAGATGGCAGTTGGGAAAAAGCTGGCGAGGGCTGATTTCGTCGTGGAAAATGATGGTACAGTGGCAGATTTGAAGAAGGCCGTAGATTTCTTCATCAACTTATTTCGTTTCATGTCATGAGCAACCTCTTTCAAAAGGAACAAGAGTATTTTTTCGCTACCTACAACCGTACTCCAATCGAGATCGAGCGAGGTGAGGGCGTTTACCTGATTGACAAGAATGGGCGCCGCTATCTCGACTTGTTCGCTGGACTGGGGGTCAACGCCCTCGGGTACGGTCATCGTGGACTCCAGGAGGCTCTTCTCAAACAAGCCGCTCGGTACATCCACCTATCGAATCGATTCATCGCGGATTCTCAAGTGGACCTTGCGCAACGGCTGGTCAGTTGCTCGGGGTACAAGAAGATCTTTTTGACGAACAGTGGCACAGAGGCTGCGGAAGGGACGATCAAACTCGCGCGTAAATGGGGGAAGCCAAAGAACAAAACAAACCTGCTCGCCCTTTCGGGCTCATTCCACGGGCGTTCGATGGGGGCGTTGTCATTAACGGAACAGGCAAAGTATCGAGACGGCTACGAGCCATTTCTGCCCGAAACTGGCTTTGTACGATTCAACGACGTGGACGATCTTTGCAAGAAGATCGACGGCCGTACGCTCGCAGTCTTTATCGAGTTCATCCAGGGAGAGAGTGGGATCAACGTCGCGACACCCTCATTCGTTGAAGCGTTGTTCGCACTGCGGGAGCAGCATGGCTTTCTGGTGGTGGCTGATGAAATTCAATCCGGCCTGGGGCGCACCGGACAGTTCTTCAGCTTCGAGTATTACAGTGTCCGTCCCGATGTCGTTCTCGTGGCAAAGGCATTGGGAGGCGGCATTCCAATCGGTGCATTTCTGGGCAGTGAGCTGGTGGCCGATGTTTTCACTGTCGGTGTGCACGGCTCCACATTTGGTGGGAATCCAGTGGCATGTGCGGCGGCGTGTGCAGTGCTGGATGAAATTGTCAACGGCGGTCTTATGGAAAATGCGCACGATGTCGGGTTGTATTTTCGATCTGAATTGGAAGGATTGAGAACGGAATTTCCTTCACTGATTAGAGAAATTCGTGGGAGAGGATTGATGCTGGGAATGGAGCTTGGGCGCAGTTGCAGTGAAGTGGAGGAAAAAATGTTTGACCTGAACATCTTGGTGAACTGTACCAACACGAGCGTGATTCGATTCCTCCCGCCGTTGATCCTCTCGAGGCCATTTGTGGACGAGGCCATCGATGCACTTCGAAAGGTTCTGAAGACACTCACGTAACACTTTACTGAGGGCGAGCAGAATTGGAAGTTCGGCCGGATTTCTTAGTAATTGGAAGCGGCATCGCGGGATTGTTCTACGCGCTGAAGAGTGCTGAGTATGGGACGGTCGCGATCATTACGAAGAAAGCAAAAGCTGAATCGAACACAAACTATGCACAGGGAGGGATCGCGACCGTAATTTCCGATGAGGACTCTTTCGAATCCCACGTCGAGGACACGGTCAACGCGGGCGTTGGACTCTGTCATCAAGATGCGGTGGACGCGATGGTCCGCGAGGGACCGCAACGAGTGCGTGAACTCGTCGAGCTTGGCGTGGAGTTTTCGAGGTCCCGACACCAGTTCGACCTTGGCCGAGAAGGAGGCCATACGAAAAACCGGATTGTCCATGCAGCGGACCACACGGGTCGAGAACTCGAACGTGCGTTGCTGGCTCGGGTCGCCTCTCATGAAAACATTGCGATGTACGAAAATCACCTCGCGGTGGACCTCATTACGGAACATCACCTTGTCGGAATTGATAAGAGTCGGAAAGGGGATATCCACTGCTGGGGCGCTTACGTGCTCGATGTGGACGCGGGAGTCGTCAGGACCTTTGTCTCGAAAATCACGATGATCACGACCGGGGGACTCGGCCAGGTGTATTTGCACACGACGAATCCTCCGATCGCTAGCGGGGACGGTGTCGCGATGGCCCACCGTGCTGGTGGGACCATTGCCAACATGGAATTCATCCAGTTTCATCCAACAACGCTGTACAACTCTGGATCGCCAGCCTTTCTCATCTCGGAAGCGGTGCGGGGGTTTGGAGGAATTTTGAAGACAGGAAAAGGCGAGGAATTCATGTCGAAATATGACCCCCGGGGATCGCTGGCTCCACGGGATATCGTTGCACGAGCAATCGATATAGAACTCAAGAGGAGCGGCGATGAGTGCGTATACCTGGATCTTGGCCATCTTAACAGGGATCGGGTCAGAGAGCGGTTCCCGTCCATCTATGAACGCTGCCTTCAATTTAACGTTGACATTACGCGCGACCCCATACCCGTTGTTCCAGCAACGCACTATTCCTGCGGTGGAGTGGTGACGGACCTCGAGGGAAGGACGGACATCAATGGTCTCTACGCTTGCGGTGAGGTCAGCATGGTTGGAGTGCATGGAGCGAATCGGCTTGCGAGCAATTCACTACTTGAGGCGGTCGTGTTTTCCCACCGTGCTGCGGAAAGTGGGAAGCGACGACTGGCCGGCGAACGGTTCGCGCTGCCGTCGGTTCCACCCTGGGATGACAGCGGAACGTTCAACAGCGAAGAGTGGGTTCTCGTTTCGCATGACCGGAAGGAAATCCAGCAGTTGATGTGGGATTACGTAGGAATCGTTCGGTCGAACCTTCGATTGCACCGAGCAAAGCGTCGGCTTGACCTCATCCACCGCGAAGTCATGGATTTCTACAAGAAGACAAAGGTGAGCGAGGGCCTTATCGAGCTTCGGAACCTTTCGATCGTGGCGGACCTGATCGTTCGATCTGCACTTGCTCGGGAGGAAAGCAGAGGTCTGCACCACAATACTGATTATCCGAACCGAGACGACAGACGCTGGCTGCGGGACACCATCATCAAGGATGACTGAGCGCTCTGCCTTGTTTTCGTGTCAAAATTTTGGTATCATGCAAACGTGACGCTGGACGAACAACGCCAAATGGACAAACCGCGGTGTCACTGCGGCGTTTTTGGCGTGTACGGCTCTCTCCAGGGGGCAGTCCTTGCCTACTATGGGCTCCATACGCTTCAGCACCGCGGTCAAGAGGGCAGTGGCATCGTAACGTCAGCGTGGGATGAGAGGCGGCAGCGGTATCGATTCAACGTCCACAAAGATTTTGGCCTCGTTCATGATGTGTTCAAGGACGAGAAGATCCTCACCCTGGTCCTTCGCGGTTCGTCTGCAGTCGGCCACAACCGGTATTCGACGGCTGGGGCTTCAGAGAATAAAACGACCCTTCAGCCGTTAACTGTCACCTACCGAGGTGGAAACCTCGCGATTTCGCACAACGGAAATCTCACCAACTACCGAACACTGCGGAAGCGTCTTCAGGACGAAGGCACGATTTTTCAGACCACATCCGATACGGAGGTCATTCTCCATCTGATTGCACGGAGTCGGTCGGACGTTCATTATCCCGGCCCAGGAGGCGCGGGAGATGTGGGTGAAAGCGAAGTTTAATACCGTGAAGGGTGTTCTCAAAGGGAAGAAAGTTGTAGTCGTAGATGACTCGATTGTGCGAGGAACCACTTCCAAGATGCTCGTCAAGCTTCTCCGAGAGGCCGAACCCAAGGAGATTCATTTTTGGGTGACCTGTCTGCCGATCCGGTTTCCGTGTCACTACGGGATGGATTTCCCGACGGCCGATGAGTTGGTCGCGAACCGTTGCGACGGAGACGTCGAGAAAATTCGACGGGAACTCGGCGTTGACAGTTTCGGATACCTCTCCCTCGAAAAGCTGTTGGAAGCCGCGCCGAGGGACAACGGTGAGGACTACTGCACCGCCTGCTTCAGCGGACAGTATCCCGTCCAGATTGACCTCGGTATGAAGAAAGATGAACAAGGCGTCTAATGCCGATGTTGGGTCCATACAAACCCTGGACGATCTCCAATTTCATGAGCATCAGTCGGGTCCTGCTGCTCATTCCCATAGTTGTGTTCCTGCTCGATGACTCTCCAGCAGGGCGGTATTGGGCGATCCTGTTCATGGCGATCGCAGCACTCACTGATTTTTTCGATGGATACGTTGCTCGGAGGCTGAACCAGGTCACTGAACTGGGCAAGGTGATCGACCCTCTCGCTGACAAGATTGTGGTGGGTGTCATCGTCGTTATTCTCGTTGGCCTGGGCAAATTGCCGTTTTGGTTTGCGGTGGCCGTTGTGATTCGTGATATGTTGATCTTCCTCGGCGGCCTCTATATTGCGAGGCGAAAAGGAAAAATCCTCGAATCGAACCAGCCGGGGAAATGGGCGGCCTTGGTTATCGTTGTGACGGGTGTCTTTGCGACGCTGGGCGCAAGACGGTTCGAGCTTCTCCTGGATGTCCTGATTGGTCTCAGTATGTTGATGCTGCTGATCTCATTCGGTCTCTATGTGAAACGATTTGTGGAAGTACTGCGCGTCAAATCATCTGGTGTGAATGAGAGATGGGATTCCTTGACAAACTGAAACTAGGCAGACTGAGAGAAGGGCTTTCCGAAACACGGGAAAACGTCTTCGGAAAAGTCTGTCTTCTGCTTGCAGGGCGGGCGAAAGTCGATGACGCCTTGCTGGAAGAGGTGGAGGAAATCCTGATTGCTGGTGACGTCGGTGTTGAGACGGCAGCGCAGATTATCGAAAAGATCAATTCGAGGGCGAAGCAGGACGGGTATCAAACAACGGAGGGATTGGTCAATCTGTTGAAAGATGAGGTTCAGCGTGCATTTGTAAATGGCATCCCATCCGAACTGCAGGACCCGTCTGCACTGTCATTCGTCCAGAAACCCCACGTGATCATGATCGTGGGGGTAAACGGGGTCGGTAAAACGACGACGACCGCGAAGCTTGCCTTTCTATACGGTCAGAAGGGAAAAAAAGTGCTTCTTGCGGCAGCAGATACCTTCCGCGCTGCTGCGAACGAACAATTGAAAATTTGGGCTGAGAGGGCTGGCGTCAACTTGCTCCAGCAAGCTCGCGGAACAGACCCCGGAGCGGTGGCCCACGATGCCCTGAGGTCCGCAATTGCCCACCAAGCTGACGTGATGATCGTCGACACTGCGGGACGGCTCCACACAAAGGTCAATCTAATGGAAGAGTTGAAGAAGATCAGGCGTGTGTTGCGGAAGCAATTGCCCGACGCTCCGCAGGAAATCCTGCTCGTGCTTGATGCAACCACCGGACAGAACGCGGTGGAGCAAGCGAAGCAATTCACGGAGGCGATAGGTGTCACCGGATTGGTTCTCACAAAGCTCGACGGGACCGCCAAGGGAGGTATCGTAGTCGCGATCAGCAAGGCGCTGAAGATTCCTGTCAAGTTTATCGGCGTCGGTGAGGGGATTGAGGATCTCCAGCCGTTCGATAGAGAAGCGTTCGTGGATGCGCTCTTTGCACGATGAACATTCGAGCAAAAGACGTTGATCTCCATCTCAAGTATACCTTCACCATTTCGCGAGGCTCTGAAGATGTTGCGGAGGTGGTGATCACCGAGCTTGAACACGAAGGGATCGTTGGGTACGGCGAAGCGTCCCCATCAGCCCGTTACCATGAGTCGCGAACTACAGTGCGGGAGTTCCTGAGGAAGGTCCAGCTCGGTCGATGGGAATCACCCTTTCTGCTCGAAGAAATCGACCGATCTCTCGATTCGATTACGCAATGGAGCGGTGCTGCACGCGCTTCCGTTGACATTGCCCTGCACGATTGGGTGGGCAAGAGCCTCGGTATGCCTCTCTGGAAGCTCTGGGGACTCGACAGGAGAAAAACCCCACGTACGTCATATACTGTCGGTCTGGATCGTCTCGACGTGATGGAAAGGAAAGTCCGCGAGGCTGAAGAGTTTCCGATCCTCAAGGTGAAAGTCGGAGTGCCGGAAGACCGCGAGATCATCAGGACGATCAGGAACGTGACGGACAAACCGGTTCGCGTCGACGCAAACGAAGGGTGGAGGACCAAGGAGGTGGCGCTGGAAAAAATCAAGTGGCTCGAGGGCGAAGGGATCGAGTTCGTTGAGCAGCCGATGCCGGCCCAGGATCTCGCTTCCTGCGCTTGGCTTCGAGAGCGAGTGAACCTGCCGATCATAGCCGATGAGAACTGCGTGCGTCTGCAGGACATTCCGAAGCTCAAGGATGCATTCGACGGCATCAACATCAAACTGATGAAATGTGGTGGTCTGCGCGAAGCCATGCGGATGATTCATACTGCAAAAGCATTCGGAATGAAGATCATGCTGGGATGCATGATCGAAAGTTCCGTCGCGATATCCGCCGCTGCTCACCTCTCGCCTCTTGTAGATTACGCAGACCTCGATGGTCACATCCTGATTACAGACGATCCGTTCGTCGGAGTGAAGGTCGTCGATGGGAAACTGGAGCTGAACGACTCACCGGGACTCGGTGTAGTCCCGAGGACAGAGAGTCCCCGGTTGACGAGTCGACTCGTTGACCGGAGGTGTTGATGGCTCTGATGAGGATACCAGGATATCGGCGGTTCAGCTACGAGCCGCGATACTACAAGCCGGAGCTGGACAAGGACGAGCGGCGACGAAGACGAATGCAATTCCACCGGCATCGGGCAAGGCAGAAGGGAACTAAGTCGGTGCTGCTTTGGATTGTTCTGTTTCTCATCGCGATATACCTGTACGGCTTTTTATCAGGTTGGTTTACATAATTGTTATGAAGATACCTCCGGCAAGTTGCTGGAACAGTCAATCCGTCGCTGGAAGGACTGCCGGTGGCAATCGAACTAAAGGTATTGACAGGATGGATGGAAGTTGTTCAGAACAAATCGAATTGCTTAGTGGCTGACGCCCTATCGTCCTTTAATGTTCATC
The DNA here is from genome assembly GCA_036477295.1 of Bacteroidota bacterium. Lineage (GTDB taxonomy): Bacteria > Bacteroidota > Ignavibacteria > UBA10030 > JAZGDE01 > JAZGDE01. The sequence goes on from JAZGDE010000082.1 coordinate 14,103, forward strand.
GAGGAATTTCAAATCGTGTAATTGGATAACACTGCAATTTATTTGGCGCTATAATTCATTTGGCATCACAATTTGATTGGCACCACAATTCATTGTGGTGTAAGGATAGTCAAGACACAGAACAAAATCGTTTTAACGGTTTATTGAATAAACCGATGAACCGGTTAAGGTCCGAATATGGAATTTTCGATCACCCCGATGAATCGGGGTGCAATTAGCGGATGAACGCTTGTAGAGAGAATGAGTTGAGAAGTATTATCAACATCCGGTTCGCAGTTACAACATTGATCATTTACCAGATAGGCAATCTTCCTTGGCGTCCGTGATCCATATTCTTCCTCAATCTCTCGTCAGCAAGATCGCCGCTGGAGAGGTCGTGCAGCGTCCGGCATCGGTCGTCAAGGAATTGTTGGAGAATTCTCTCGACGCAGGTGCTTCGAAGGCCGTCGTGGGGGTCAGAGAGGGGGGGAAATCGTTCATCCAGGTAGTGGATGATGGCTGCGGGATGGGGGAAGAGGATGCAAGAACAGCCTTCACGCGTCACGCAACCAGTAAGATCTCCAGTTACAGTGACCTGGAGAGTATTCGGACACTCGGTTTCAGAGGTGAGGCACTCTTTTCTATCACTGCAGTTTCTCAGGTGGAATTGAAAACTCGGACCACTGTGGACGAGATGGGAACGATCATGCGGATTGAAGGTGGAGAGCTGAAGGAAATTTCCAAGGTGGCAATGCAGCCGGGTACAACGGTGACGGTGAAGAATCTTTTCTACAATGTTCCTGCACGCCGGAACTTTCTTAAAAGCACCCTGTCCGAATTCAAACACATCTCCGACGCTGTGCAGCGGATTGCACTTTCGCGAAACGAGCTCGGACTAACTTTTGTAAGCAATGACGAGAAGGTCCTCGACGTGAAACCTGAGACAATGGAGGAGCGATTCAAGAGCGTTTACGGAGACCGCTTCGTTGACTCGTTGATCAGGTTCCAAGAGGACTCCGATCTCATGAGGATTCACGGCTATTCCAGCAAACCTGATTTCGCTCGCAAGACGAGAGTTGATCAGTTTCTCTTCTTGAATAGGCGTTTCATCGTCAACCGCGCGCTGAGCCATGCTGTCTTCAGTGCGTACGAACACCTCCTCGAAAAGGGAAGCTTTCCGTTTTTCGCCCTCTTCCTCGAAATCGATCCTCGCCGGGTCGATGTGAACGTTCATCCGTCGAAACTGGAGGTCAAATTTGATGACGAACGGAGCGTGTATCGATTCGTGCATGCAGCCGTTCGAAAAGCTCTTGGGGCTCACGATCTGGTTCCGAGCGTCGCAATGAAAGATTCCACCGCAACGGAGCCCGACGTGGGTCTGCAGTTCGTACGACCTTCAAAGTCATTCTTACCCGGAAGAGATGCGGCGGAGGCGGACGCAACCCTCGCGAGTTTGTTTGGTGATTTTAAGAGTCGGACTGACGAGGCCCGAATTGATAGGGACGAAACTCCTCCGCTGACCGACGACATCGAGCCCATACGTAAGACAACTCGTCCTCCTGAGGAGGGTCGCGAGGCGGAGGTTGAGGAGAGGGTGCGTCCGCTCGTTCTGCAGTTACATCGCAAGTACATCGTGACGCAAATTCCCTCTGGTCTGATGATCATCGACCAGCACGTCGCTCACGAACGCGTTTTGTACGAGCGGATTCTTGCGAGCTTCGAGGACGATCTCCCACACCCGCAGCAGTTACTGTTCCCTCAGACCCTTCTGCTCACCCCAGCTGATTACTCGCTCGTCCGTGAGCTCTTGCCTCACTTACAGCGGATGGGGTTTGACGTGAAACTGTTCGGGAAAAACACCGTGGTCGTTGAGGGAGTTCCGGCAGATGTTCGCGTCGGGAGAGAGGAAAGGATTCTTCAGGAAGTTCTCGACCTGTTTAAGGAACAGGAACACGAAGCAAAGTTGGATGCGCGCGAGACGCTGGCGAAGTCATTTTCCTGTCGCGCCGCCGTGAAAGCGGGAGATCAACTCCACGAATCGGAGATACGAGCGCTCATCCGGCAGTTGGTTGCCACGCAGATGCCGTACGTTTGTCCGCACGGCCGGCCGATTATGATTCGGGTTTCAACCGACGAGCTGGACAAGAGGTTTGGGAGGACGTGAGTTGTTGTTACTTTCTTTCCGAGAAAGAAAGTAACCAAAGTCCCGACTTTGTCGGGACCGAAATCGTAACCCGCTCCTAATGCATCCTTCGCGCAAGGCCATCGATTTCGGTCCACGAAGATAGATGCATCATTTGAAGTTCGAGGAAATGGACCGAAATCGGAACGCACTTGTAGAGGCCACCTGCCGCACACTGCCGACGATTTCGGGAGCCCTTGAAAAACTTGGAACCGGCCCCTTGCTTTAACTGCTGGGAGGGACATCCATGTCCCGATCTTATTGGCCATGTCATTCCGATCCCGACAGAGTCGGGAGAAGAATCCGATATCAATAGCTTCTAACCTCCATTCGAGCCGTCCCCCTCACAGGGGGACTAGAGGGGGTCATGGGTGTATGAAGACCAATTGCTTTGTATCTTCGGAACTAGTCGTACGACTGCACGAGGGACATCGCTTGCCCCGACTTGTCGCGATACCATCGGGAGGAACTCGGGATGTCCCGACTTTACTGGGCCTCCTGTGGTGTCGAGCATCTTGCTCGACACCTCTCCAGCTATCAATCACAGGTCGATCAATTCTCGCGAAGCGGGATGCGGCTTGATTGTGCAATGCAAAATCCTTAGGTTTTTCGTTGTTTGATGAAGGAGCAAGGGAGCCGTAGAATCGGCCTGCCGCCAGATGCACCTATCCGAAGTTCGTGTATCATTCCAAAATAGCAAGACAAACGGAGTTCGCCTGTCAAACAATGCGGTCGCTTGCGAGCATCGCCAACCTCGCTCGATCAGGGCATTGGACAGTGTGAAAAGCGAAATAACCGCCATATGGCGTCAATCCCCTTGGGGTGGCAGGAAGAACGCCATGCGTTTATCTCGTCCCAAAAACGTAATTCGTTAATCCACTAGTTAGCTCAAAATGCCGTGCGCTACACACTAGTTGGAATCCATTTATGGTAATCGAATCTGTTCGCGTAAAAGGATTTCGTTCCGTCCTGGACGAGAACTTAGTCTGCGACAGTTTGACTGCGCTAGTTGGGGCAAATGGGACAGGAAAATCATCCATCCTGAAAGCCCTCGACCTCTTTTACAATCCCTCACCGAGACTTGACGTAGAAGATTTCTACAATGAAGATACCTCAAATGAGGTCGTCGTAGCTATCACATTCAAGGACCTTTCACAAGAAGCAAAAGACCTGTTTTCCATCTATCTCCAAGGTGGCAAGTTGACCGTTGAGCGTGTATTCCAGTGGGATGGCTCAAAGGTCTCGTGGAAGTATCACGGCGCAACGCTTCAATGCCCCCACTTTCAACTCATACGAGATGGACTTCAAGTCAAAGACCGGGGCAAAACAGCGAGAGCAGCTTACGATGCCGTCCGAACAAACCAGCAGTACAGTACCCTTCCCGCGTGGAGTAACCTTCAGAGTGTTGAGACGGATCTCAAGCAATGGGAGGCTCAAAATCTCCAGCTTTGTGTTCGCCAAAGAGATGACGGTCAATTCTTCGGCTTCAAAGAAGTCGCGCAAGGATACCTTGGACGCTTCACTCGCTTTCTTTTCATTCCAGCCGTCCGAGATGCTACCGATGATACCTCCGAAGGAAGAGGCTCAGTCTTAACAAGCTTAATGGATCTTGTCGTACGCAGCGCCATCGCCGACAAAGAAGAGTTGCTGAAACTGAAAGACGATACTCAGAAGAGATACCAAGAGATCCTCGATCCTTCTCAGCTTACCGAGCTCACATCTTTGCAACACCAGTTGACGAGCACTCTCAAGACGTTCGTCCCTGATGCAAAGGTAGAACTCAAGTGGCTACCACCTTCAAACATAGATATTCCTCTGCCTCAAGCCGACGTCAAACTGATCGAGGATGGCTATTCATCAAGTGTCTCGCGAACAGGTCACGGTCTGCAGCGTGCTTTCATCCTTACTATGCTACAACATCTAGCACTCGCTCAAAGCGTTGGAGCCGCCTCACAAAAAACGCAAATTGAACCAGCCACACAGCAACAGCCAGCAGCACTTCCTAATCTAGTCCTGGCAATTGAAGAGCCAGAACTGTATCAGCATCCGAACAGGCAACGACACCTCGCTGCCATACTTCAGCAGCTAGCGATCGGAAAAACGCCTGGCGTAGCCGAGAAGACACAGATTATCTACACCACCCATTCACCTCTGTTTGTGGGTATTGATCGGATCGAACAGATACGACTTTTCAGAAAAGTGTCTAACGGTGCCGATAAACCCAAGGTGACAATAATCGTCTCGACTTCACTTGACAAGGTTGCTGATGAGATTTGGCGCGCAGATGGACAGCCTACCGAACGCTATACAGCAGCAACGTTGCTTCCCAGGCTGCAAACCGTTATGACCCCGTGGATGAGCGAAGGATTCTTCGCAGATGTCGCGATTCTTGTTGAAGGTGAAGATGATAGAGCAGCGATACTAGGAGCCGCTAAGGCTAATGGCACCGATTTGGAGAGCAACGGATTCTCCGTAATCCCTTGCGGCGGAAAGACCAGTCTTGATCGACCAGCTTCAATTTTCCGCCAGTTGGGTATCCCAGTGTACCTCATCTGGGATGGCGACAAAGAATCAAACGATGCCAAACCAGAAGACAACCACCGTTTACTTCGTTTGCTTGGTTAGGCAGTCATCGACTGGCCCGCACAGATCCATGACACTTTTGCCTGCTTCGAGAAGAATCTAGAAGCGACCCTAGAAAACGAGTTGGGATCTCAACTCTTCGTACAGCTGCTCTCCAAGTGTCAAAATGATTTCGCCATTAGGAAGAAGAAACACGCGATTAAGTACCCACTCGTGATAGCTACAATTCTCAACGAAGCTCAGAAACAAGGCAAGGTCAGCAGTTCTTTGAATTCTATCATCGAGAAGATTGTTGCCTTGAACAAACGACAGTGAAACGGGCACGACACTTCAGCTAACAACACAAACTACGACGCCCCTCTGTTGATAGAGGCCAGTTGTGGTCGCTCAATGCCGCTGGTTCGTCCCGACCTTGTCGGGACAGCGGCACGGCGTAGTTTGTGCACATGTTTTACGGCAGCAAGCAAGATGAACAGTAAGCCATTGTCATCGTGAAAGGAAGGTTCATATGCCAACAAAGGTGATACTAAATTCCCAGGAACTCATTGCCTGTCCAAAATGCTCCAAGAGGTTTCCACTTCATCACGGCATTACAAGACAGACGATGGAGAAGTATGAAAATGAATTTGAAAAAGAGTTCGAGAAGCGTGGCCAACAACTCAAGGAAGAAATCAGGAAGCAAGAACAAAAGAAAGCGAGGAAAGCCTTCCTTGAAGAGCAAGCCGAACTGCAAGAACAACTTGCAGCGAGTGAAGAAGCACGCAAGCGTGCAGAATCCACCGTTCGAAAAGCGATTAGTGAAGCACGCGCAAAAGCCGGAGCTGAGTTTGAATTGGAACGGAAAAGCCTCAAGCAAGATTTGGATCAGAAAGAGCAGGCAATCAAGGATTTCAGAGAAAAGGAGTTGTCTCTTAGAAGAGAGAAGCAGAAACTTCAACAGGAAAAGCAGAATCTTGAGTTGGAAGTCCAGCGGCGAATCGACAAAGAGCGGCTCAGTATCCAAGAACAGGTATCAAAAACTGAGGCAGAGAAATTCAATCTAAAGGAAGCTGAATACAAAAAGAAACTCGAAGACGCACAGAAAGTCAATGAAGAGCTAGCTCGAAAACTCGAACAGGGCTCTCAGCAACTACATGGCGAAGTCCTCGAACTGGAACTCGAATCCGTCCTAAGAGCATCATTTCCTAACGACAAGATCGAGCCTGTTCGAAAAGGTCAACGTGGTGCAGATGTCCTCCAAAAGGTATACACGCCGACCGGTCAACGGTGTGGTACAATAATCTGGGAAGCAAAGAGGGCTGAGAACTGGTCCGACAAATGGGTCCAGAAACTCAAAGATGACCAACTTGAAGCTAAAGCAGAACTAGCTGTAATCGTTACGACAAACATGCCAAATGGTATAGAAGAACCCTTTTCGATGCTAGGGGATATTTGGGTTGCAAAAGACCGAGTTATCAAGCCGGTTGCTCAGACTCTCAGACTTATGCTCATCGAAGCTTACAACCTGAAATTGATCAACACGGGAAAGAACGAGAAAATGGAGGCGCTTTACACTTATCTCTTCAGCCCGCAGTTTGCCCAACGGGTGCGGGCTGTTGTTGAAACCTTTGTCGGAATGAGGAGGGATTTGGAACAAGAGAAGAATGCTATCCTCAGGCTGTGGAAGAAAAGAGAAGCTCAGATTGACCGGGTGGCAACAAGTATGTCTGGAATGGTCGGCGAGCTTCAAGCAATTGCACACGAATCCCTTCCGCAACTCGAAAACATCGAGCAGCTTTCGCTCCCTGGTCCAGAAGGGACAGAACAATAAGATGCCGTGGCGACGCATAACACTTTATGAAAGGTCAGAGTCAAGAGACAGAGATCTCCCCCGTCGTTGACAAGTAAACGACGACACTGGTATGTTGACGGCAACGGTCCGAAGTTGCACTGACCGGCGAGAGAACCTCCACGAGCGAGCGATCAACTGACTGGCAGTCCCAAATGGCGCTGTAAGCGCCATGGCGCCAAAGGCGCTCACACTTTACCGGGCTTTGGCCTCAGCACACATCGTCAGCACGTCCCAGATGTTTCATCGGCCTGCCCGCCTTCGTCGTTCAGGCGGCCGCCGCGCTCGTATCCCTGCCTGCGGCAGGCAGGCCAATCAGCCAGGTGGGGGACTTTCCGCGGATGAAGCCCCAAGTGCTTGTTCCCACGCTCTCTCGGGCAACGTGCTTTGTTCAGCACTCACCCCAGCCTTTGACAGCTTTTCCCCTCTCTCGCACGCGAGAGAGGGGACAGTGCCGGTCAGCGAGAGCCGGGGTGAGAGGCACGAGCGTTCGTTCCTACGGTCTCAGTGGGAACATGAACCGTTCAACTGCGGTTCAGAATAGTCCTCCATCATGACAAGGAGCCAGTTGAACTAGAAAAGGTTGCCGCAACTTCGACTTGCAATAGGCATTACGACTCCGCGTGCCGGCCGCGCAGGCGCTCGGTCATCCAATACAGCAGAAAGCATAATCCAGTGAATGGGAAAGCCGCGGGTTTCGCGTTCGTCGCAGTTTGTCTGACACTGGCCCTCCTTCTCCTTCTGGACTTCATTATTCCGGTCGTGAGCGGAACGATTTTTGCGATTGCCCTAGTATTCTTCGGCGGGTTCTCAAAGGGATTCAGGCAAAAGTGAATTCTGGTCGCTCCATCCCGCTTCGCCCCGTAGAACGGGGCCCCGCGGGAGGCGTTATGACAGCACACGTTAGACGAAACTGGACCGGTTGAACAGACCGATGGAAATAGGTATTATAGATTTTGTGATCGTAACTGCCGGCTGGATCGTTGGCAACATTGTCTTCAACAATTTCGAAAAGCATCTCCCTTGGTATCGACGGCTCCTGAAACACCTGGCGATTCTGGTACTGTTCTTTGTTTTCGGAGCTCTGGGAGGCAGGCTTGCCTTCTACTCACTCCTTCTCTTGTTTGCGATCGGCATCACGATTCTGCATGCCTGGTGGTTTCCGAAGCATGGCATCCATGGGATCACGGCGGAGCCGTACGATCAGTACTTAGAGCTCATTAATAAGGTGAAAAAAAGAAGACAGTAGGCTAGCGTCACTTTAATGCGGTCGAAAGCTTCGCCGGACGGTCTGTGGCTTCATTCCTCCACACGTTATGTGCACTTCAGTCAGAGAAATAAAACAAGCTCCCAACTGAGGATAATTCAATTATGTCAAGGAGCGCATGAGTAATAGTCAGGCCCGAACTTCTTGTGTGGGCCGTCCATACGCTGAAGTTTCCATCGACGAACTGGACAAGGGGTTTGGGCGGACGTAATGTAGCTCTCACGAAATGGAGAAAATTCTTGTTCTATACGGCAAAGTTTGTTAAATTACGAAAGGAGTCGAAGTTTCAACGTCATTCGTTATCATCCGACGGGGTCAGATAATGGGAACGAATCGGAAAGGTGACATCAAGGGGAAAAAGAAGCAATGGATGCGGAAGGCCGGTGAATCCATGCTCCAACGGCCGATCAAATTCACGACGGTAAGCGGTGAATCGATAGAAATGCTGTACACCCCGGACGATGTCGATCACATCAACTATCTGTCAGATATCGGATTCCCTGGCGAGTTTCCCTACACGCGAGGTATCCATCCGAACATGTACCGCGGGAAGCTCTGGACGATGCGCCAATTTGCCGGCTTCGGGACCCCCGAAGATTCGAACGCACGATATCATTATTTGCTCGAGCACGGTCAAACAGGCCTCTCTGTGGCCTTCGACCTCCCGACACTCATGGGTAGAGACTGCGACGATCCGCTCTCGAAAGGTGAGGTGGGCATCTGCGGAGTATCGGTGAGCTCGCTGGCGGACATGGAAATTTTGTTCAAAGGCATCCCGCTCGACAAGATTTCGACGTCGATGACTATTAACGCCCCGGCGGCTATGCTCTTCGCGTTCTATGTCAACGTGGCGGAGAAACAAGGGGTGAAGCCGTCGAAGCTTCGCGGTACGATCCAGAACGACATCCTCAAAGAGTACATAGCCCAGAAGGAATGGATTTATCCACCGAACCCCTCCATGCGAATCATCACGGACATCTTCCAGTATTGCGTGAAGGAGGTTGCTCAGTGGAACCCGATCTCGATCAGCGGCTATCACATTCGCGAGGCGGGTTCGACGGCTGCCCAGGAGCTGGCGTTCACTCTCGCGGACGGGTTTGCGTATGTGGAGGCCGGGATAGCGCGGGGTCTGAAGGTCGATGAGTTCGTGCCGCTCCTGTCCTTCTTCTTCAATTCTCACCTCGATTTTTTTGAGGAGGTCGCGAAATACCGAGCCGCACGAAGGATCTGGGCTCGAAGGATGAGAGACAAATACGCTGCGAAAAATCCGCGCACGTGGATGCTGCGGTTTCACACGCAGACGGCCGGGTGTTCGCTGACCGCTCAACAGCCGGAGAATAACATCGTCCGGACGGCGTACCAAGCACTGGCCGCCGTGCTGGGGGGAACACAGTCGCTGCACACGAACGCGATGGACGAGAGCCTCGCACTGCCGACGGACAAGTCAGCGAAGATCGCACTTCGGACCCAGCAGATCTTGGCTCATGAAAGTGGTGTCAGCAACACGATCGACCCCCTCGGTGGCAGTTACTTCGTCGAAGCGCTGACCTCCAAAATGGAGGAGGAGGCCGAGAAGTATTTTGACCGAATTGACTCTCTCGGCGGTGTCATTCCGGCCATCGAAGCCGGCTTCTTCCAGCGAGAGATCGCTGATGCCGCATACCGCTACCAGCAGGAGCTCGACCGGAAAGAAAAGATCATTGTCGGTGTGAACGAATACGTTGAGGATCAACAGCCGGAGATTCCGATTCTCACGATACTGCCGGAGGTGGAAGAGAAGCAGAGGCACCGCATCGCTGAGGTGCGCGCAAGTAGAAACGTGAGTGAGGTCGAACGGACACTCGCCGAGCTTCAACAGGCGGCCAAAGACGATTCCAACATCATGCCGAAGCTCCTCGCTTGTACGCGCGCGTATGCGACTCTGGGGGAGATGTGTGGGACATTGCAGGAGGTCTTTGGCGTCTACGAGGAGGTGGCGGTGTTTTGAGGCGGATCCCGCTTCTCACCTTCCCGAAGGGATCCTCCGAAGGAGTCCTACGGACCTTCGGCATAGCAAACGGGGAGCAGAGGGTATTCCATGTTTTTCGCAACATCAAGCCCTCACCCCACTTTTCCAACTTCAAATCACCCCTCTCCCTCCGAAGGAGTCCCTTCGGGACATTATGGGAGAGGGGTTTCTGACGTGCGCCAAGCCGGGGTGAGGGTTGCTGCAGCGGAGCTACGAAGAGCGGCTCACCAGTTGGTGTTCACTCACTTGTTCAGTGATTTGTCGCTGATCATACCTCATGCTCACCCAATTCATTCGACTCGTACGCCCCCACCACTGGATCAAGAATTTCTTTATCTTTGCTCCGCTCATTTTCTCCAAGAACCTGCTTGAGTGGCCGCTACTCCTGCTTTCCGTTCGCGCTTTCATTTCGTTCTGTTTAGTGTCCGGCGCGGTCTACACTCTTAACGACCTCTTTGACGCACCGTACCACCGCCTGCATCCGTTCAAGAAAGACAGGCTGATCGCTTCGAGTCGAATTTCTCGGCTGCAGGCGGTCCTTCTCGCGGCGGCGTTGTTGGTCCCGGCTGCCTTCCTGGCATCGGAACTTGACGGTCGGTTTCAGCTCGTTTTGGCTCTCTATTTTCTCATCAACCTCCTCTATTCTGTCAAACTCAAAGACATTGTCATCATCGATGCGATGATCGTGTCGCTTGGATTCATGCTGCGCGTTATTGCAGGAGCGTACGTGATCGATGTCGTTCTTTCGGAATGGATCATCATGTGCACCTTCTTTGTTTCACTCTTCCTTAGTTTTTCGAAACGGAGAGCGGAACTGGCGTTCCAACAATTGAACGACCCGGGGAATACACGATAGGTACTCCGCGAATATTCCATTTCGCTTGTGGATCAGATAATACTTGTATGCGCTGCCGGAGCACTTATCTCCTACGGACTGTACACACTGGCGGACCGAACGGTTCGCATCTTCGGGACGGACAAGCTCATCTACACGACGATATTTGTCGCCTACGGGATTTTTCGCTATCTTTACCTCATCCACAGGAAACAGCTTGGGGAGAATCCGACACTCCTCATCCTCACCGATGTGCCGCTGCTCGCAAACATTCTACTGTGGATCGGCACGTGCGTCTTCATCATCTACTGGAGATAACGGAGGCCGGTGCTTTCCAAGATAATTCCGGATTCGGTGAGCAAATGCTATATTGACTTTGTCTAGATAGTTTTTCTTCCTTCGACGGGAGTAAATACCCTGTTGTCGTCCCAGACGGTAAGGGAGAAAGCTTCAACTGCCCTATGATGGCGTGCGTGTGTGAACCGAAACCGATGGTCCCGCAAAGCGGGACGAGGAGGACGTACCAATCAAAAAGTTCCGTTCTTGGGGATCCCGTGCGACGGGAAGAGTAACAGACCGTTTGACCATGTGCCTTGGATATTCTTCATCAAGCACCCTATTGTGGACAAGTCTGAACGGAGCCAAAGATTCCTAACGGGAAGAGACGCTTCGCAGAGTCGATGTTGTTCCTTATCGCGCTGGTCTGGGGTGGGACATTTGTAGCTGTGAAAGGCGCTCTTGACAGCGTGAATCCGTTGACCTTTCTTTTCCTCCGGTTTTTCATCGCGATTGTAATATTTGTGTTGGCCTTTTCCGGGAAGTTGTCAGGACTGACCCGAGATACCCTGAAGAAAGGAATAATCCTTGGTGTACTACTCTTCCTTGGTTATGCATTTCAGACTACTGGACTCCAGCACACATCAGCATCCAAATCCGGTTTCATTACGGGGCTGCTGGTCGTCTTTACTCCGATCTTTCAGTGGGGAATCGTGCGGCGGACACCGAAGGTGGGAAATATCATCGGAGTGGTTCTCGTAAGTATCGGTCTTTGGCTTCTGATGGCGCCAGGTGAATCTGATTTAAATATTGGAGACGGCCTGACGTTCCTCTGTGCGATATTCTTTGCACTCTACATTGTCTATCTCGACATCTACGGCAAGGGACAGGACGCAATCCATTTGACGTTTCTCCAGTTGGGAGTGATAACAGTGTTGTCGCTGATAGCGGCGGTCGGGACAGAGGAGATATCCATCACGTACTCAACCCCGTTTCTGGTGGGCCTGGGATACACCGGTGTCCTTGCGACTGTTGTCACGACCTATCTTCAGACTCGATATCAAAGGGATACGACGCCGACGCGAGCGGCGGTGATTTTTACACTGGAACCTGTCTTTGCCGCTGTGTTCGCGTATTTTATTTTGAAGGAAATCATCGGACTCTTGGGACTTCTTGGAGGAGCACTCATCTTCAGTGGTTTGGTCGTGTCTGAACTTGCAGACGTATTGAATAAGTTCTTTGTAAGGTTCCTCGGACTGCGCTTTGCAGATCGGCAGGAAGAAGTATGAGAGATATGCTTGAAGGGCTCAACCCGCAGCAGCGCGAAGCGGTAACGACAGTTAACGGACCGCTGTTGGTGATCGCCGGGGCCGGTACTGGAAAGACCACTGTGCTCATCCGACGTGTCGCGTATTTGATTGAGCATGTTCGAGTGCCACCCCAGGAGATCCTGGTAGTCACGTTCACGCAGAAAGCAGCCGCGGAGATCAAACGACGTCTTGAAGACTCAATTGGAACGCCTGGGGAGGATCTCTGGGCGGGTACATTCCATTCTTTTTGTGCTGATATTCTCCGACAGCACGCGGAGCGTCTCGGGCTCCCGAGAGAATTCCAGCAGTTCGACAAGGTAGACCAATGGATCTTTCTTCGTCGTTTGCTCCCACAGCTCAACCTCGATTACTTCCTTGAGCTATCCGATCCGTATCGTGTGATCTACGAATTCGTTGAGTTCATCGGACGAGCAAAAGATGAGCTCATTTTTCCGGAGGAGTACATCGCATACGCTCAGCAGAAACAACGCGAATTCGATCAGACCCACAACGTACGATTTCAGGATATCACGCAGTTCCTCCGTGAGGACAAATACATCAACACCCGTCCGAGCGCAGCAGAACACCTTCAGCAAGCTGAATGGTTGACGCTGAAGAAGGCCGGCCTTGAGGTGAAGAAGATGCTGGAGATAGGGGAAATCTACCGGCGTTACCAGGAAGCGATGATGAAAGCAGGATGTCTTGACTTCGGTGACCTCATCGTCCACTGTTATCGACTTCTGAAAGAAAACAGCGATATTCGCGGGATGTACCAAGACCGGTTCAGTTATATTCTGGTCGATGAATTTCAGGATACGAACATCGCGCAAATCGAGTTGCTCAGACTGCTTGCGGAGCCACGTCGGAACATCTGTGTTGTCGGTGACGACGACCAGGCAATCTACCGATTTCGGGGAGCATCGTACGCGAGTTTCGTCAAGTTCAAAGATCTATTCCCCGACCTCGCGATCGTCAAACTAAACCAGAATTACCGGTCGACGCAGCGCATTCTCAAGGCCTCTGATCATCTCATTGAGCACAATGCCGAAGCTCGGTACGACCCGGAGAAGAATCTCTGGACGGAGAAGGAGGAGGGAGAGATCGTCAAACTCTTCGTATCATCTGAATTTACCGATGAAGCGGCTGCAATTGCAGACATCGTCGAAGAGCAAGTCGGCCGGTTGCCGGTGGATCAGAAAGACTACGGGAAATTTGCTGTCCTGTACCGGGCCCACGCGCATCGAGAACTGACTACCAAGGAGTTTGATAGAAGGAAGATCCCCTACCAAACTGTTCCGGCCGAGGATCTCGTCGCGACGGAAGTGGTCCAGGAGGTCTTTTCGTTTCTCCAAACCGTACGCAACAGGAAAATCGCGGGTTTGAAGGATACGCTTCCGTTGATGAAAATTCTTTCACTGCCGCGATGGAAGGTGCCGGTGGAGGAACTGGTGAAGCTCTTCAGTTTGATCGACAACCAGAGACTTTCGATCTACGACCTCCTGTCCGACCCGTCCCGACCCCGACAAGGAGTCGAGATCGGGACTTCGCTCCAGCGCATGACGAAGGGGAGACTGTCTGAGCTCAACGGTGTGCTTGAACAAATTGCGCAAATGGTAGAACAGGGGAGGTCCGTGCTTGAAATCGTTGAATTTATCATCAGCCAGTCAGAGTATAACATCGCTTCCCTTCAATCACAGGGTACTCGGGAGGCTGAGCAGGTGATGCGTGCCATCAGTGGTTTGCTGCGTTTTGTTCAGGAGAAAACCCAGCACGATCAAAACAGGTCGTTTCTGAGTTTTGTAGAGTATCTTGATTTCTTCATCGAAGCCGGGGGCAAGATTCAACCCGTCAGTCCTCTGGAGATCAGGCAGGCCCGCCCGAACGTACCGACAGGTGGGGACGGGCTGGTGAACGCAGTCAAATGTATGACCGTTCATGCGGCCAAGGGGTTGGAGTTCGACACGGTGTTCCTCGTCGGTCTGACGAATAGCCGTTTCCCGACGCGCAGGCGGTCCGAGACGGTGGCGTTTCCATCGGAGCTGCTGAAGGAGATCATTCCATCGGGTGATGTCCATCTTCAGGAAGAGCGGCGGCTTTTCTATGTGGCGATGACGCGGGCGCAGCGGAGCCTCTACCTATCGGCGATCGACAAAAAAGGGAACAGGAAATCGCGGTTTGTCGAAGAGGTAGGAACACCCGATGCGGACTACCTCGAGTATGAGATGATCGCGCCAAGACCGGTTGCGGAGTCCGCTGACGTTTCCGCTCGAGTTCAGCCGTCTCTCTTTCCCACGACAGAGTCGGGTAGAAAGCTCCGACTGAGTTTTTCACGAATCGACACGTACCGAACGTGTCCTCTCAAGTTCAAATTCCGTTACATCTACAAGATCCCCACGCCTCCAAAGGGTTATTTCGTATACGGTGAGATTCAACATCGAGTGCTTGAGGCGTTTTTCTCGAAGATCAAGCGCGGCGAGGAAGTGAACGACGACACACTCCGACAGCTCTACGAGCAACGGTGGCGTGAGGGCGGATTCATCGACACGCTTCAACAGGTCGAATACAAGAAGCGTGGTTACAGTGAACTTCGAGAGTTCTACGATCGGAATAAAGAAAGCCTGAAGGAGCCGCTCGCATTGGAGGAAGAATTTCGTATTTCGATCGGCGGGCATAAGGTGACCGGACGCATCGACCGTATCGATAAACTTGACGATGAAAGTGTCGAGGTGATCGACTACAAGACGGGCAAGCCGAGAAGTCAGGACCACGCTGACCAGAGCATGCAGCTTTCCATCTATGCAATCGCGGTCCGGGAACGATTTCAGAAGGACCCGAAATACCTCAGTTTCTACTATCTGACCAACAACGAAAAGGTGACTTCGGCCCGCACCGAAAAAGAACTTGAATCAGCAAAGGATTCTATCCTCGAAGTGGCCGAGGAAATTCTCGGACGGAACTTTCAGCCGAACAAGGGATTTCATTGCGACCGGTGCGAGTTTAAGCCTATCTGCCCTGCGTGGAACACCTGTGGCATTAACTGAGAATCGCGCCCAATTCGGCCACGCGTGAAGTGGCCCCTTTGGGGAAAGGATGGTCACATACCGAGGGGGTGTCCCCTTGGGAAAGTGACTGGTTTGGAGCTTTGCCATGAGCCGCCTGACGAAGGACAACCAGATCAAACGCCTGACGAGCATTATTGAGGCAAGCAAGCTTCTCAATTCCACTTTAAACCTCCGAAAAGTGTTGAAAATCATCTTGCAGCTCGCAACGAAACACTCTCGGGCGGCAAAGGGCACGATCTACTTGGTCGATCATCACAAGAAGGAGATCTGGTCGGAAGTGCAAAAAGGGAAGAAGAAGGTTCTGATTCATCTGCCGTTTGGAAGAGGTATCGCCGGGGCAGTTGCGAAGACGGGCGACACCGTCAACATTCGAGACGCCTACAAGGACAGCCGATTCTATCCCGGCATTGACGAGCGCACGGGCTTTCGCACGAAATCGATGATCTGTATGCCGATGCGAAATGACAAGGGGAAAATCGTTGGTGTATTTCAGCTCTTGAACAAACGGGGCCCGATGAAATCGGCGCGGGGCGGATTTTTCACGCGGCACGACGAGGAGTTCCTCGAGGCTCTGTCGGTTCATGCTGCACTGGCAACTGAGAAAGCGCGTCTCCACCAGGAGGCTCTCGAAAAAGAAGCGATCGAGAAGGAAATCGAGATCGCGGTCAAGATCCAACAGCTGCTCCTGCCCGAACGCATCCCGCCTCTGGATGGGTTTGATATTTCTGCGATAACAATTCCATCGAAACGCGTTGGCGGCGACTTTTACGATGTCATCACACGTGGAGATCAAAAGGCATTACTCGTCATCGCCGATGTGTCGGGAAAGGGAATTCCTGCTGCCATGCTGGTCTCAACGCTGCAGGCCTGGCTCCACGCGTTCGTCGAAACGGGAATGGATCTCCTCGCAATCGTCGAACGGCTGAACAAGATCATTTATGAGGATTCCACCATCGACAAATTCATCACATTTTTCATATGTGAACTCGACACCGAGCGGAAGGTCATAACCTCCATCAACGCTGGCCATAATTATCCCTTGCTTTTTCGGGCGGATGGCACTATGCTCCAACTTGAAAAGGGAGGACTTTCCCTTGGCATGTTTCCCGATGAGGTCTACGTAAAGGAAGAGATCCAGCTCGGAAGAGGAGATGTTCTCGTTCTCTATACGGACGGTGTCACCGAGGCAATGAACAAACGCGAAAGTCTGTACGGAGAAACCCGATTCTATCAGTGCCTCCGCCAGCATCTCGATATATCAGCGCGCGAAATCCAGGAGGCAGTCCGCCATGATGTCCAGACCTTCATCAAAGAAGCCCCGCAAGCGGACGATATCACGATGATGGTGGCTAAGGTAAGCTAGGCCCGAAATAAACCGAGCACCACAATTCATTGTGGTGTCAGGCGGATCAACGCACGGAGCAAAACCGTTTCAACGGTTTAGTGTAAAAACCGATGAATCGGTTCACTAGGAATCTGGGATTTTCCCTCACCCCGATAAATCGGGGTGCAATCACGTGTTGAATACCTATAGTGAAGAATTAGCTGCCGGAGCACCGGTGAATCAAGAAGGCATCAAGGAAGTTCCCAATGTCCCTCATCCTTGAAGAAATCCGCTCGAAGGACTTAACGTCCGAGGAGAAACGATCTATTTTTGACCATGCGCTTGACCTACATCTGGTAGGTGGAGAAGAGGTTGAGAATCTGACTCTCGACATCCTTGAGAAGGAGGATCAGAATGTCAGGCACCTGCTCCGAATCAAGATGGAGGAACAACACGTCGGTGTGTTATACGTCCTACCAGTTTCCCCCCAAGAACATCATCTCGAGATGACGATTCTTATCCACGGACAGAGTCGAGGAAGAGGATACACGGCGCAGGTGGTCCATGCGCTCGAAGCGTGGCTCGCGGTAAGATACGACGTGCTCTTTCTCTGTGCGACCGTTCGGGAGCACAACCCACTGCGGAAAGAATTGACGAAATTCTTGATTGAGAATGGCTACATGTACAATCCCGGAATGGGGATGTTTGTGAAGAAGGTGAGCTAACTATAGTGGCGTTTTCGCGATGGTGGTACCTACGCGCCGTCGTGCCTCTCTGAATCCTTGCAGAGGACTGTTAGATGTCGTCTGAAAGACTCGAAAACCTAAATTCCTTCACTTTGAGTAGGGTGGGACCAGGGTGCCGCCCATACGAACCAGCCTGCCGCGCGTCTCGACGTTTTTCAACATCGTAACAGGATTTCCATTCCACCGGAAGTTCTTGATCGGATAAACGTTGGCGGCGTTTCCTATCCAGAGTGTTCCGTCGCGTCTCATCTGTGATACACTTTCAAAACGAAGATTCTCATCCTCCATCAACTGCTTGAGTTTACCGTATTTTTCTTCCACGCGTTTTGTTCTTTTCGTCAAGGTTCTTCCGAAGAAACTTTGGATGCTTTTCTTTCCCGTTCAAGACCTCAACCTTGCGTCCGGTGTTTTCTTTGCTTGCGCTAAGCTGTTTTTACGAGGTCTGAAGTTAATCGCGTTTACTCTGATTCAAAGGTCGGTGATCTTTTCTCTGCAACTTTAACCGCACACCTTGACTTTTAGCGCTTGAAATCGTAATTTCTTTGGCGCGTCCGCGGGAATTCGATCATTATGGATGTGAGTGCGCACATCGTCGTGAAGGGATTCGTCCAGGGAGTTGGATTCCGGTACTTTGTTTACCATCGAGCGATGCAGTTGGGTCTCAGAGGATACGTGAAGAACAAGTACAATGCAGACGTGGAGGTAGAGGTTGAAGGCGACCGCTCCGTCATCGAGGTGTTGATCAAAGAGCTGCGCGTGGGGCCGCGAGTAGCGGATGTTCGTGATGTGAGTGTACGATGGGGGGAGTACCAGAAAAAATACAGCGGGTTTCATATTTACTAGAGCAGAGGAACAGGACCTTCTTCCATGCGCTTAGGGATCGGTTATGATGTCCATCGGCTCGTCATCAACCGCAAGCTCATCCTCGGCGGGTTGGAGATCCCATATGTTAAAGGTCTCGAGGGGCATTCAGATGCGGATGTTCTGTCCCACGCGATTTGTGATGCCCTTCTTGGTGCAGCCGCCCTCGGAGACATCGGCAAACATTTCCCGGATACGGATCCCCGATACAAAGATGCCCAGAGCCTAGAATTCCTGAAACAAGTCAGCGCAATGTTGAAGGATAAGAAGTACCAAGTCGTCAACATCGATTCGACAGTCGTCCTGCAGCAGCCGAAGGTGGGACCCTACATACGGAAAATGAGGGAAAACATCGCGCAGGCGTTGGGACTAAAGATCGATCAGGTCTCCGTGAAAGCTACCACGGGTGAGGAGCTTGGATTTATTGGCTTGGGCGACGCCGCCGCCGCTTATGCCATCGCGTCGATCAAAGGTCGCGATGAGCAAATCAACCTTCGATTCTAGTCTAGAAAATCCGGTTGGACTCCATACTGGATTTCCTCGTCAACTTTAGCGATGTATGGATATACATTGCTATTTTTTTTATTGCCTACATTGAAAACGTCTGTCCTCCCTCACCGAGCGAGGTCGTCGTCCTGTTCGCGGGCTCGCTGGTGGGAATTGGGCGGCTGGACTTTATCCTGGCGGCAGGAACAGCGATCGTGGGCAGTACGACCGGATTTATGACCATGTACGCCATTGGGCGTCGGTTCGGTGATAAGATTGTCGAGACTGGCAAGTTGCAATTCATACCGCGGGAACAAGTCCAGAAGGTTGAAGACTGGTTTCGGCGGTATGGATACGGGGCCGTTGTCGTGAATCGATTCCTCGCAGGCACTCGGGCTGTTGTCTCGTTCTTCGCAGGACTCTCGAAACTGAACTTCGCGGCCGCGATCGGCCTTGCGTTCGTAAGCACCGCAGTCTGGAATCTCATCCTTGTTTCGGGCGGGAATGAACTTGGGAAGAATTGGCGTACGATTGCATGATTGGTTACGACCTATTCACAGGTAATCTCAGCCGTTATTCTTCTTGTTGTTGCGATCTGGTTGATCCGATTCCTGGTCCGAAGAAACAATAAACAGTAAGTATCGGTGTGCTAGACTTTCTCGTTTCGATTGACAAAAGTTTGTTCCGGACACTGAACCAGTCGGTCCAGAACTCATTGTTCGACATCATCTTGCCGTTCTTAACAAACCTGGATCAACAGCAGCCGTGGATATACCTGTTTGTCGGAATGATCTGGATCGGATTGGTGTGGAGAGGGGGGCGGAAAGGTCGGATCGTGGCATTCCTTTTGGTCCCGTTGATTGTACTCAGTGATCAATTGAGCAGTCATCTGATAAAGCCGCTGATCGGCCGAGCCCGTCCCTGTCATATCACTGATGGGCTACCGCAAGTCGAGTATCTCCGCCTGCTCGTGGATTGCGGGCCCGGGAGGTCTTTTCCGTCATCGCATGCGGTGAACTCCTTTGCCGCAGCTGGGCTGTTCTCGTACTACTATCAAAGGTGGTTCTGGGCCTTCGTATCCTTCGCTTCGGTCGTTGCCTACTCGCGAGTCTACGTTGGTGTCCACTACCCGTTCGATGCCCTTGGTGGAGCCGCGATCGGGAGCGGGTGCGCCGTGGTGGTGATCCTCGGATGGAGAAAGCTTGAAGGATGGATGCGGATGAGGCGTGAACCTCGTGAAACGGAGTCCGATCGTTTAAATTAAGCCGCTTGCAGCCGAACTCTCTCATCATGCAACCCCACGGAGTCCAGACCCTGAAAGCAGGGCGGCGGTTCCTGCTGATATTGTCGGCTAGCTCCGGTGTCTTGCTTGGAGTATCGTTTCCTCCGATTCCACTCGGCGTTCTTGCTTTCTTCGGGATTGTACCGCTGTTCATTCTGGCAGACTACGTTGAAGGATACCTGCCAACGCTGAGATATGCCTATGTCGGTTTCTTGGTTTTTAATGCGATCACTCTGTATTGGACAGGCGGGTTCGTTCACGGAAACGACCTGTGGATGATGATAGGAGGAATGGCCTTAGTTCTGGTTCATCCTCTGTTCTTTCTTGTGCCAATTTGGGTCTATCTCGTCGTGCGAAATCACCTCGGGGTACACCGAGCTCTTCTTTTGTTTCCGTTCCTCTGGGTGGCTTTTGAGTATCTTCATTCGCTCGGTCAGCCTGCTTTTCCTTGGTTGACGTTGGGAAACACGCAGACCTATGACTTGGCACAAATCCAGTTTATCACTGCTACAGGAGTCTATGGCGTCTCGTTTCTTATCGTGACGATAAACGTCTCTGCCTATTACCTGTATCGCAAGATGGCATTCCGCGAGTGGCCGCTGGTGTCTCCAAGAAGCCTTGTTGCCGGCTTCGTTATCGTCGCCTTGTATTCTGCCCCGAAGTTGTATGGTTCTCTGCTGATGAAAAATGAGCAGAGGAGGCTTGCCGATCGATCTCTCAACGTGGGACTTGTCCAAACGAACGCTGACCCGTGGGAAAAGTGGAGGGACACGAGAGAATCGCAGCTGAAACTTCATCTTCAGTTGTCAAGAGAACTGGTTTCTCACGAGCCCGACCTTGTGATATGGCCTGAGACAGCGATGCCCTTCTACCTGCTCCATACGAGGTCTGAGCGGGATTTCTCCCGTGTCCGTTCGTTTGTTGACTCAACGCGAGTTGCCGTTCTCACGGGTACACCGTTAATACAGTACTACGAGGACGCGGAGAGTGCTCCGCCCGGCAGCCGAAAGCTGCAAGGAGCCGACATGTATTTCGAGACCTTCAACGGTGCTGTATTGATTCGACCGATGGCTCATGAGCTGCAAACGTACGCAAAAATGCTCCTGGTACCGTTCGCCGAACGAGTCCCGTACTCGGAGCACTTCTCGTTCCTGAATCTACTCGAGTGGGACGCCGGCCTCGGAGGATGGGCGAGGGGACGAGACAGTACGGTGTTTTCACTCGGCAGACTTAGTTCTTCGGAGGGCCGAAAGCCTGTGCGATTCGCCACCCTTATATGCTACGAGTCGATCTATCCAGGTTACACGGCCAGTTATGTTCGAAAGGGTGCGGAGTTTCTCGTCATTATTACGATCGATAGCTGGTGGGGGAGAACTTCAGGAGCGTACCAGCATCTCCAGTTAGGGAGATTGCGCGCAATTGAAAACCGCCGGTGGATTGCACGTTCTGCTGCCGGAGGGATATCCTGTTTCATCGATCCATACGGGAGAATCATCGATCAGACTGGGCTGTTTGCTCAATCCACTCTTGTGAGGGAAATTGGGCTGTCGACGGAACAAACCTTCTACACACGTCACGGAGACCTCTTTGCCAAGGGGTGCACGGTTCTCACAGCCTTAGGAGTTGTCGCCACAGCGATGGTCGGACTGCGGAATCGTCTTCGAGGGAGGAACTGAGCATGCCTGTACTGGACCCGATTGATCTCAGGAGTGACACTGTCACAAAGCCGTCTCCCGATATGCGTAAAGCCATGTACGAGGCGGAGGTCGGAGACGACGTCTTTGGGGAGGATCCTACGGCCAATCTGCTCCAGGAGAAACTTGCAGATCTCCTGGGCAAGGAGAAAGCCCTGTTCGTGCCGTCGGGAGTGATGGGAAATCAGCTCTGCGTGAAGGCTCACACTGAGCCGGGAGATGAGGTTATCCTGGACTACGATTCTCATATTTTCAATTACGAAACCACTGCTTCGTCCATCATTTCAGGGGTGCAACTCCATCCGTTGCCTGGTCTTCGAGGGGTCGTCACCGCAGATCAGATCAAGCAAGCGGTGCGTCCACGGGCATACTACTTGCCTCGAACAACTCTCGTCTGTCTTGAGAACACCCATAACCGCGCGGGCGGCACGGTCTTTCCCCTGGAAGAAATCCAGCGGATTCGAGATCTCGCCGACGAGGTCGGTTTGAAAATGCACCTGGACGGTGCTCGGTTGTGGAACGCTTTGGTCGCCACGGGTGTTCCGCTGGCCGAGTATTGCAAGTATTTCGACTCCGTGTCTGTCTGCTTCTCGAAAGGCCTCGGCGCTCCGGTCGGATCCGCCATCGCGGGCAGCGCTGCATTGATCGAGCGAGCCCATCGATACAGAAAAATCTTAGGCGGTGGAATGCGACAGATTGGCATCCTTGCGGCTGCAGCCCAGTACGCACTGAATCACAACATCGCCCGGCTGAAAGAAGACCATGAGAAAGCAAAGTATCTTGCTCAGGAACTCTCTCACTTGAAGACACTGAAAATAGACCCGGCAAGCGTTCAGACAAATATCGTCCTAATCGATGTGCGCGAAACGGGTCGTTCGACTGACGAAGTCCTCAAGATGCTTCGAGAGAGTGGAGTTCTTCTCACACCGGAGAAACAGACCATCGTCCGGGCTGTAACTCATCTCGATGTGACACGCGCTCAGATCGAGCAAGCGGTCGAGGTATTCCGGAAACTTTTTCACTAAGAATACCGCTGGAACAATCGCATTTCAAGTTCAAGACGCAAGTTCGAGTCCGCAACTACGAGGTGGACTGGCAAGGAGTAGTCCATAACGCCGTTTATCTGCTCTATTTTGAGGTAAGCCGGGTGGAATACTTCCGAGAGCTTGGGCTGCGGATCGACGTGGGCACCATACAGCATGCAAACAAAATGATCCTTGTCCGCAATGAAATCAACTACCGTTCCCCTGCACGCTTTGATGATTTGCTCGATGTTTATACTCGCATCTCGGCCATCAAAAACACGAGTTTTGTGACGGAGGGACTCCTTTTTGATCATGGATCTGGTAGGGTCGTTGGAGAGAACGTAGCGGTCCACGTCTGGCTTGATCCGAAGACGGATCGTCCCGTGACAATCAACAATGCGTTTCGAAAAGCGGTGCGCCGGTTCGAAGGTACTACAGCCGCGATCGAATGGCCGACTTCTCTTGAGTAAGAGATCATCACGACATTCGAAAAGTTCGTATGGTTGATGCAAGGGGAGAAAAGTCGTTCCTGTGGGTGAAGATCTGCGGGTAGATACCGACACGCTGGTCTCG
Source organism: Bacteroidota bacterium (assembly GCA_036477295.1). GTDB lineage: Bacteria > Bacteroidota > Ignavibacteria > UBA10030 > JAZGDE01 > JAZGDE01. Next base: position 37,424 of record JAZGDE010000082.1, read on the forward strand.
GCGTAGATTAAGCTTCAGCGCGAAGGTCCGTACTCCTTCCTTTTCGAAAGCGTTGAAGGAGGAGAGCGACTTGGGCACAGCTCCTTGGTCGGGTTCCACCTATCCATGGATTTTTGGAGTCCGTGACAGGTGGGTCGAAGTCAGGCGACGACACTAGGATGTGCTTGCGCTGCCAACGTTATTGGATCCCCGACGAGAAAGACTCAATTGCGTGCGTTCTCGGAATTACGGCCTGGGAAGTCTGATGGACTTGTGATAGGAGTGAGGCGAAGGTCGAGGCCGGTTTTCGGTATGCAGTTCCATCCGGAGTGAATGGCGACGGCTGCGGCAGTGAGAAATCTCAAAAACTTCCTTGAACGAAGCCACTGAGTATTACCTGTACAGATCGTATCCGACGGGATTTTCAAGCAGAATATAATTCGTGCCTCGTTCGGCGCTGCAGATTGGGTTGTGTTGCTACCGTGGGCATCTGGGTGAGCGGAAGCCAAGCGATAGGAGGAATCAGGCCTCAAACCGGGAAGGAAGAAAAGTTTCTGGGATTTTGCTTGCATTTGGGTCTGAGGTTTGCTATATTTTTTTTTGTCCTACCGAATAGCCCACCTAAAGGGCTATTTTTTTTGAAGTTTGGCATCCGAGACTCACTAAGTCTAAGAATAACAAGAGCTTCGGGATGATCACCGAAGGCATTCGTTCACGGCTGCGGATGTTGATAGAACCGCTTGTCCAATCGTCGGGTGCGTTTCTCGTCGACCTCGTATTCCGGGGTGAGCAAGGAGGAGGTCGCGTCCTAGAAGTGTTCGTGGACACCGACGAGGGCGTGTCGACAGACCGCTGTGCAGAGATCAGCCGCGATATTTCGACGACGCTTGATCGAGAGAATATCATCATTGGTCGATATTACGTAGTAGTGTCGTCGCCCGGTCTGGACCGACCGCTGAAGTATCAACGACAGTATCGGCGTCACATCGGTCGACCCCTGAGCGTCCGATACACTGACCAATCGATGACGCGCAACGTTGAAGGAGAGCTGCAGGCGGTATCTGATGAGTGGATCATCCTCAGGAAGTCAGTCGAAGACCCGACTCGTCGAGAGCACGAAGCACTTCGGATACCATTTGATTCGATCGCGGAAGCAAAGGTGAAACTCTCATCGTGATGCTGGAAGGGGCGTCGAAGCATATTTTGGAGGCATTATGAATTACGAGATTGTGGAAAGCTTTGCCCAGATGGTGCGGGAGAAAGGAATCGAGAAAGATGTTCTCGTCGCTATCGTCGAGGATATTTTTGGCATGATGGTTCGTAAAAAATACGGGCCGGATGCAAAGTTCGATGTCGTAGTCAATATGGATAAGGGCGACATCGAGATTTACTTGGAAAAACAAGTCGTCGAGATGGTGGAAGACTCGAACACCCAGATCGATCTAGAGACCGCCCGGGAGAAGTCTGGCGAAGACCTTGAAATCGGTGATGAGTTTGTGGAGATCGTAGACTTACAGACCTTCGGTCGGCGACTTATTTTTAGCGCGAAACAGAACCTGAACCAGCGAATCCGAGAGATTGAAAAGGAGAATATCTATAACGAGTACACCAGTGCGATTGGTGACCTCATGGTCGGCGAGATTTACCAGATTCGAAGGAACGAAATTCTCATCAACCACAATCGGAACGAGTTAGTTCTCCCAAAAAGTGAACAGATTTTCAAGGAGCGCTACAAGAAAGGGGAAACGATCCGCGCCATTATCAAGGAGGTGCGGAAAGACTCCGGTAATCCGATCGTCATCGTCTCACGAGCGGATTCCAAATTTCTGGATAAATTATTCGAGATTGAAATACCGGAGATTTACGACGGCATCATCGAGATCAAACGGATCGCTCGCGAGCCGGGTGAGCGATCGAAGGTTGCTGTCGAATCCCATGATGACCGCATTGACGCCGTTGGGGCTTGTGTCGGCATGAAGGGCGTTCGCATCCACGCCATCGTCCGTGAACTGAATAACGAGAACATCGACGTGATCAACTACAGCGACGTTCCGGAGGTCTTTATTGCGCGAGCACTCTCTCCCGCAAAGCCGAAAGCGGTCACGGTGGACTCAGAAACGAAAACCGTTGTGGTCATCGTTCCCAATGATCAGATCTCACTCGCCATCGGTAGAAACGGGCAGAACATTCGACTCGCATGCAAACTTACCGGATATGAAATCAATGTGAGGAAGGAGAAAGGCGAATACGACATTGAACTAACGGAATTCAAGGAGGAGCTCGGAGAAGAACTCTATGCGAAGTTCGTCGAAGCTGGTTACTCGACTGCGCGTGGAGTGCTGAAGGCTGATGTCGATGAGCTGAGACAGATCGAAGGAGTCGAAGAAACTCGCGCTCGCGAGATACTTGAAATGATGGAGGCCGAATTGGAGGATGCTGAAGAGGGGGAGGAAGAGGAAGAAGAAGCAGGAGAGGCAACTAAAGCAGAAGAGGCAACTAAAGCAGAAGAGGCAACTAAAGCAGGAGAGGCAACTAAAGCAGAAGAGGCAACTAAAGCAGAAGAGGTAACTAAAGCAGAAGAGGCAAGCAAAGCAGAAGAGGCAACTAAAGCAGGAGAGGCAACTAAAGCAGGAGAGGCAACTAAGGGAGAAGAGGCAACTAAAGCAGAAGAGGCGAGCAAAGCACAAAAGAAGAACAAAGCAGAAAAGAAGAACAAAGCACAAAAGAAGAACAAAGCAGAAGAGAAGAACAAAGCAGAAAAGAAGAACAAAGCAGAAAAGAAGAACAAAGCAGAAAAGAAGAACAAAGTAGAAGAGACAAAAGAGATGCAGGCATCTGCGGAAGGAGACCCGGAGAACGGAGTCGCTGGACGCGAGAGTGAGAGCCGGACCCAGAACCAAGACCATTCCGATGAGATGAAGAAGGAAACATGACCGAGAAGACGGGAAAAAAGACGAAGATTTACAAACTTGCCACTGAGCTGAACCTTTCAAGTGAGACGATGATTGAGTTTCTCGCGAAGAAGGGCTACGAAGTCAAGAGCCACATGTCTTCCGTCGATGAGGAGATGTACCAGGAGGTTTTGACGCATTTCAAGAAAGACAAAGACATGGCGGAGCGTCACCAACGAAAGATTCATGAACTGAACGAAAAGCGGAAGGAACGAATACTAGAAGAAAAAGAAGTCCTGGTTGCCCAAGAACGGCCGAAGGAAGAGGCCATCGAAGAGAAAGGTTCTGCCGTTATTGAACCGGCTCCAGTTGCTGAGCCCATGCAGGTGGAGGGACCTCCCCGGACGGTCGTTGAGACAGCTGCCGAAGAAGAAACAGCCAAAGCGGAGGAGGTCGTTGAAACTCGGAAACCTGGCCGAGCGAAAAAACCCGGCAAGGAAGAAGAGGTACAGCCGGCCCGGGTCGAGCCCCAAGCGAGAGGACTGAGAATCAAGGGCAGGATCGATCTGGACAAGATGCACCGTGTCGCGAGCAGTGAGGCGGCAAAGCGGGCGCCTGCAGCAAGAGTAGCTCCTGAACGTGCTGAAGAACCCAAGAGGAAAAAGAAGAAGAAAAAGATTCGCGAAGAAACGCGTGCTACCAAAGGGGGAGAAGTCGAAGGTGCTGTCCCGAAGAAAAAGAAGAAGAAAATCCGCTATCTCGATTTTGACCAGGGAGAGGTGGATGAAGCGATCCGACGAACATTCCAGATGATGGTGGATGCAGGGCCGAGTTCGCGGGCGATCTTTCGAAGGAAGAAGAGGAAAGAACGGCAGGAAGAAGAACAGAGGGTGCTGGAAGCGCTCGATAAGGAAAAGACGAGACTTCGCGTTACGGAATTCGTAACGGTCAGCGATCTCGCGAACCTTATGGGAGCGAATGTCTCGGAAGTTATCAAGAAATGCATCGATCTCGGTTTGATGGTTTCCATTAACCAGCGACTCGACAAGGACACGATTACGCTCGTTGCGGACGAATTCGGGTTCGACCTTGAATTCTATGATGAGACGACAATTGACCTCGTTCAGGACATCCCTGACCGTGAAGAAGACCTCAAAGTCCGTCCGCCGGTTGTCACCGTGATGGGACACGTTGACCACGGAAAAACGTCTCTGCTCGATTATGTTCGGAAGACGAAGGTTGTCAGCAGTGAGGTTGGTGGAATCACGCAACACATCGGCGCCTATCAAGTGGTCCACGAGAGCGGCAAAGAGATAACCTTCCTTGACACTCCGGGGCACGAAGCCTTCACCGCGATGCGCGCACGCGGCGCTCAGGTCACCGACATCGTTGTACTGGTGGTTGCAGCGGAAGACAGCGTGATGCCTCAGACGGTGGAAGCAATCAACCACTCTCAGGCTGCGGGCGTACACATCATCATTGCCATCAACAAGGTGGACAAACCGGACGCCAATCCAGACCGCATACGGCAGCAGCTTGCCGAAAAAGGGGTACTCGTCGAGGAGTGGGGAGGAAAGCACCAGTGCGCGGAAATTTCTGCAAAAACCGGTAAGAATGTGTCAGTGTTGCTCGAAAAAATTCTGCTTGAGGCGGAAATTCTGGATCTCAAAGCAAACCCGCACCGCCCCGCCCGCGGCACGATCATCGAGGCACAGCTTGACAAAGGGAAAGGAATCTTGGCTACTGTCCTTGTCTTAAACGGATCGCTCAAGGTGGGTGATCCCTTCATTGCGGGAGTCTGGAGCGGCCGAGTCCGGGCGATGTTCGACGAGCGCGGCACCCGTCTCGAAGTGGCCAAGCCCAGTACGCCCGCTCAGGTCATCGGATTTGATGGAATCCCTCAGGCGGGAGACCACCTGATTGTTGTGGATTCTGACCGCCAAGCCCGTGATATCAGCTTCCGTCGCGTGCAACTCAAACGCGAACAGGATTTCCGCCAGGTCAAGCGAGTCACGCTTGACGACATCTCCTTGAAGATTCAGGAGGGACAGGTCAAGGCGCTCAACGTCATCGTTAAGGGGGACGTCGACGGTTCCGTTGAAGCTCTCTCGGATGCCCTGATGCGGTTGTCGAACGCTGAGGTGAAGATCAACGTTATCCACCGGGGCGTCGGCGGGATTTCGGAGTCCGATGTCTTGCTGGCAGCTGCGTCCGGAGCGGTGACTGTCGGGTTCCACGTTCGGCCGAACATCAACGCGCGACGGCTTGCAGGGCAGGAGGTCGTGGATATCAGGCTCTACAGCATTATTTACGAAGCTATCAACGACTTCCAGAAGGCGCTCGAGGGGCTCCTTGAGCCAGAGATCAAAGAGGAAGTTGTTGCGTCGGTCGAGGTTCGCGAAATCTTCAAAGTGCCGAAAGTCGGCACGGCTGCTGGTTGCTATGTTCAGGAGGGAAAGGTCACCCGGAACAACAAGGTGCGTCTCGTTCGTGATGGAATTCAGATTTACGACGGTACTATCGGTTCGCTTAAACGCTTCAAGGACGACGTACGCGAAGTCGAGTCGGGGTTCGAGTGCGGAATGTCGTTGGAAAACTTCAGCGACATCAAGGTTGGTGACGTCATCGAGGCCTTCAAGGTGGTCGAAGTAAAACGCAAACTCTAGTCCGAGGAACTCTTCACCATGTCCGTGCGTCTGGAGAAAGTTGCTTCGCTCGTCAAACACGAAGTGAGCATCATCCTTCAGCGAGACTTTGGCGAGATCTCGACGGCTTTCATCACGGTCACCGACGTGCGAATGACGGCGGACCTGAAGATCGCCAGGGTCTACATTAGCGTTTACGGCGATGCTCCAACGAAGCAAAAGACGATGCAACTGCTCGAACTGGAGAAAGGGCACATCCGGTCCATTCTCGGTTCACACATTCGACTCAAGTTTACGCCCGCACTCGAATTTTTCATCGATGAAACACTCGACCACGCGGAGGCGATCGACAACCTGATTAAGCAGATCCACCGAAACGATCGATAAGCGGGGCTACTCGTGAAGCCTAGCGATAGCTTCGGGGAAGTGTTGCTCGTGGACAAACCCCTGGGATGGACGTCGCACGACGTTGTCGAGAAGCTGCGGCGCATGTTTCGGATGAAGAAAGTTGGCCACGCAGGGACTCTTGACCCGAGGGCAACCGGACTCCTGCTCATGGCAACCGGGACCATGACGAAAAGGCTGTCGGCATTGATGAATCTCGAGAAAGAGTATGTGAGTACAATGGTGATCGGAGCCCGGACTCCGAGTTTTGATTCGGAAACGGAAGTCGTTGAACGAAAAGATTACTCCCACGTGACGGAAGCTCACCTCCGCGATGTTTTTCGGACGTACGTCGGGGAGATCACACAGGTCCCACCCATGTACTCCGCGGTGAAACACAAAGGTATACCGGTCTATAAGTACGCCCGCAAAGGAGAAGAGGTGGAACGACGCCCGCGTCGTGTAACCATCTCGGTTCTTGAACTAGTAGATTTCACGCCGCCGGAGGTTCGGTTTCGTGTCGTTTGCTCGAAGGGGACCTACATCCGGACGCTTGCGGAGGACATCGGCCGGCGGTTGGGATGCGGCGCGTACTTGCAATCGTTGATCCGGACCCGCGTCGGGTCGTATTCGCTCGAGCAGGCACTTACAATTCCAGAGCTCGAAGCACTCTGTGCTCGATCTACAAAGGCTCCACTCTGAATGATAGTTTATCGCGACCGAGAAATACCTCGAGATTCAAACTCCGTCGTGACCATCGGTGTTTTCGACGGAATCCATCGGGCTCACCGGAGGATCATTGAGGAGGTCACGAAACGCGCACGTAACCGACGGGGACGCAGCGTGGTCATTACATTCGATCCTCATCCGAGAGAGGTGGTCGCGCCGACAGAAGGACCCGTCTTTGTCCTGATGACCCTCGAGGAACGCCTCGCAGCGCTGGAACACCTGAACGTGGATGCAGCCTCCGTCATCCATTTCACCTACGAGTTCTCAAGACAATCTGCGCACCAATTCTACAAGAAATACGTCGTCGACGGCGTTGGCGTGAGCGAAGCAGTTGTCGGGTTCGATCATATGTTTGGCCGCGATCGAGAAGGAAGCATCGATGCGTTGAGGTCGATGGGTAAGCAACATGGATTTGCAGTCATTACAGTTGGCCCTATCGAGTTCGACGGTAAGGTGGTAAACAGCAGCAAGATACGTCACGCTCTCTCGGCCGGAGATGTCGAGGAGGCGGCAAAGCTCCTCGGGCGGCCGTATGAGCTTGTCGGAAGGGTGGAAAAAGGGTCGAGTCGAGGGATGGGGTTGGGTTTTCCTACAGCAAACATCCGACCGTCTTCTCCGCAAAAGCTGATTCCTCAGCAGGGTGTCTACTTCGTGCAGGTAGAAGTCGGAAGGAGAGAATATTTTGGAATGATGAACATCGGTGTGCGTCCGACATTTGAGGCTGACGGCCAGCGCGTCCTTGAGGTTCACCTGCTTGACTTTGAAGGGCAAATCTACGGTCGTGAGCTGAAAACGAAATTCCTGGGGTGGATCCGAGGAGAGAAAAAGTTTTCCTCAGGAGAGCAACTCGTCTCGCAGCTTCGTGCCGACGAGGAAGAGTGCTTGACACGAAAGGAAAAATATCTTATCAAAGCATAACCTCAACGACGTAGGAGTTGCTATGCCGCTCGCGAAGGAGCAAAAGCAGTCGATCATCGAAAAATTCGGAAGGACACCCAAGGATTCCGGCACTGCAGAAGTGCAAATTGCACTCTTGACCGCTCG
>JAZGDE010000083.1:0-31704 GCA_036477295.1 Bacteroidota bacterium
TCCCGCTGGAATCGAAAGGTACGTTCGCGGGGACGCTCATCGTTGCAAGCAAGAACTACGAGATGTTTACTCCGAAACGGGTCCAATTAATGGAGGCGTTCGGAAATCAGATCAGCGTCGCCCTCCATAATGCTAGCTTGTTTGATCAGCTGAAAAGATCCGAAGAGCTGTATGCCGACCTCTATGAACATTCGCCGGATATGTATCACAGTGTCGATCGGGACGGAACGATTGTTAACTGCAATCAGACGGAAGCAGAACAGCTCGGCTACGATAAACGGGAACTTATCGGACAGTCGATCTATTCAATATACCCACCTGACTACTACGGCAACGTCCGTCAAACACTCGAGCGCATTTTCGACCTCGGAGAAGAACTGAAAGGCATCGAAGAGCAGATGCTTCGAAAGGACGGCTCCGTGATCGACGTGAGCGTCAGTACAACGATGGTCTTCGATCACGAATCTAGGCCAAGATTCACCGTCACAGTCGCTCGCGATATCACCGAGAAAAAGAAGATGGAGCAGAAGATCCGCCAGGCTCAGAAAATCGATAGCATCGGTGATCTCGCTGGCGGCGTGGCACACGATTTCAACAACATTCTGTCGTCGATCCTCGGTTCCGCTTCCATCATGCGGCGGAGAATGTCTCCTAAGGGAAAATGGTACAAATACGTCGATATGATTGAAGCTGCTTCGCGTCGGGGCGCTGCACTCACCCGACAGTTACTCACGTTTGCTCGAAGAGATCACGTCCGTGTACGACCTGTCGACGTCCACTCCATTCTTGATGAAACGCTCCGACTGTTCGAGCGGAGCGTGAGCAAGAGCATCGCTATCAAGAAGGCATACGCAGAGGATCTGGCGATCATGAACGGGGACGAAGGTCAACTCCAGCAAGCCTTCCTGAACCTCTTCATCAACGCCCGTGACGCTATGCCGGAAGGAGGAACGCTGACGGTGGAGACAAACTACGCCGATCTCCATGAGGACACGGCAGCCCTCTACGAGCAGGGCAAATCCGGAACGTACCTGAAGGTCGTGATCGGGGACACGGGTATCGGGATGGAGCGTCGCGTTCTACAGAGAATCTTCGAGCCGTTCTTCACGACAAAGGATTCCGGAAAGGGAACAGGCCTTGGCCTTTCCGTCGTTTATGGTGTCGTTCACGGCCACGGCGGTTTCATTCATGTCGAAAGCAAAGAAGGCGTCGGCACAACGTTTGTCCTCTTCCTACCTCGGTTGACGAGCGAGAAGCGCATTCGACGCGAACCCCGTCAGCAAAAGCTCCGGGGAGGAGCTGAAACTATCTTACTAGTAGATGATGAACCCCCGGTCTGTGAAATTGCTTCAGATATGCTGATGGGCTTAGGGTACAAAGTGATCGTTGCTGAAGACGGCGAGAAGGCGTTGAGTCTCTATCGCCAGCAGAAGTCGAGGATTGACCTCGTGATCCTTGACATCGACATGCCCCAGATGGACGGTCATGAAACCCTCCAGCGACTCCACCAGTCTGAGCCGAAGATCCCGGTCTTGATTTCCAGTGGGTATGGGTACGGGGGACCGGGGACCGATGCGTTTAACGGGAAAATCGAAGGTTTTCTCCAGAAACCGTACCAAGTCGAGGATATTGCCAAGGTGGTCCGCGAAGTGCTTGACCGCCCGAAAAATCTTTGAGGTTGTGACGCCGTCAACTTGCAAATATACTGGAAACGGCTTACTTTAGCGGCAGGAAACGACAGGGCATCTGAACGGTCTGCGATTTTACCTCTGGCCCTTTCTTCTCCAAATTTCATCGACGTTCTTGAGCCATAAATCCTGAGGAATAGATCGCTGTCTCTTCTTCTCCTATGTTCTATGTGTTCCTAATGTACTCTTATGCATTGGTTCGCTGAGGAACTGAAAAAAGCCCGCGAAGCAAAGAACATCACCCTCCTCACCGTTGCTTCAGCCACAAATATCAGTCTACCTACTCTCAACGCTCTGGAAAGTGGGGACTACTTTGTTCTTCCTCATGTGTACATGCGTGCGTTTGTCAAGGAGTATGCCTCGTGCATCGGATTGGACGCCGCGGAGACAGTTCAGCGGTTCGACCGCGCAATTGAGGAGTTGCAGCGCCAACGGGATGCCGAGCGGAGCGCTGCGGCACAAGCCGGAGAGCGTGTAACACTTTCTCGAATGCCTCGTCGGATGGTCTCTCAGATTCAATCTTGGATGACCGAGAATATTCCACAAGTAATCATCACAAGCCTAGGCGTTCTCGTCTTGATTGTCATCTCTTGGCTCTTCCTGCACTCATCCCATCGCGATACTGTCACGGCTCCCGTACGCGAAGTGCCCTTTCAGCAAGTTCTCAGGGAATCCGAGGAGGCCGCAGCAACCACCAAGATGTCCGCATTCGCCTTGTCACTAAGGGACCAAGGATTCAACGCTTCGGTCGATAGTCTCGTTCTCCGAGCGACGACGACGGATAGCGTTTGGATGAGCATAGTGGTTGATGATAAAGACACGACCGAGTACCTGTTTGGTCCTCTTGAAAGCAAAACCTGGAAAGCTCAGGAGCAGTTCAGTATTACTCTTGGGAATGCTGGCGGTATGACCTTCACGTTGAACGACCAAACAATTGGATCACTGGGAAAGCCTGGAGCGGTCGTACGCGACGTACAGCTCACCTGGAGGGAGCTGACCCACCCGGAATGAACGTGCGTGCCAATTCCCTCTAGCCCAGGGAGGGTCCTGCAGTGAAAACTCCCCAGAAAGTAATTGCTCGCGTTGAGAAGCTGCACAGGCAGATCCAAGAGCACGACTATCGATACTACGTCCTCGCTGAACCCACCATCTCCGATGCCGAGTATGACCGATTGATGCGCGAGCTCATCGAGCTCGAGACACAGTGTCCAGAGCTCATGAGCCCTGATTCTCCGACCCAGCGTGTCGGCGGCCAGCCCACGAAAGAGTTCCCTACTGTTCTTCATGAAATCCCGATGCTGAGCCTTTCGAACGCGTACAACGAGGCGGAGGCCCGGGATTTCGACCGACGCATCCGATCTCTCCTCCCGAAGCAGCCCTTCCGGTACGTGTGTGAAGTCAAATTCGATGGAGTGGCTATCAGGCTGCGGTATCGGGACGGAATCTTAGTTCTCGGCGCGACGCGCGGGGATGGTGTGCTTGGGGACGATATTACCGGTAACCTCAAGACGATTCGCTCGATCCCGCTTCGACTTCAGGCGAAGGAACACCATCTCCTCAACATCGAGGTGCGGGGTGAAGTGTATATGGAGAAGAAGGATTTCGAGTGGCTTAACAAAGAGCGGGAGCGCGCCGGAGAGAAACTTTTTGCAAATCCCCGAAACGCGACCTCGGGGACACTGAAACTTCAGGACCCGAAACTCGTGTCCAGGAGGCCACTTCGGTTTTCCGCTTACTCTCTTCGAAGCGAATCCACCGATCTGACGAGTCATTATGATAACCTGAAAACCCTGCGGAGGATCAGGGTTCCTGTCAATGAGCACGTTCGCCTCTGCGAGAGTATCGATGACGCCATTGCCTACTGGCAGGAGTGGGAAGAGCGTCGCGAGGATCTCCCCTACGAAATCGACGGAACAGTGATCAAGGTAGATTCCATGCGACAGCAGTCGATCTTGGGAGCGATCGCGAAAAGCCCTCGTTGGGCGATAGCCTTGAAATTCAGTGCTCGGCAGGCAGAGACCAAACTCAAAGGCATCCGAGTGCAGGTCGGTCGCGTTGGCACCGTGACTCCTGTCGCTGACCTTGAACCGGTGTTCCTAGGCGGAACGACGGTGTCCCGAGCCACACTCCACAACGCCGACTATATCGAAACTCTGGATATTCGCGTCGGCGACAGTGTCATCGTCGAAAAAGGAGGCGATGTGATCCCCAAAGTCTCTGGAGTCGTGAAGGCGAAACGACCGCCGGGAACGAAGCCCTTCTACATGCCTCCGAAGTGTCCGGAGTGTGGGAGCAAACTCTATCGACCCGAAGGCGAGGCGAATTACTTCTGCGAGAACTACGAGTGTCCCGCGCAGATCAAAGGACGCATTGAGCACTTTACCTCTCGTGGCGCGATGGACATTGAAGGCCTCGGTGAGGCGGTCGTTGAGCAGCTCGTTGGAGAAGGTATGGTGAGGAACTACGGTGACCTCTACCACCTCAAGGATCACGCGGAAAGACTAGCATCGCTTGAGCGCTGGGGGGAAAAGAGCGTGCAAAACGTTCTTCGGGCGATCGAGATGAGCAAGCAACAGCCCTTCCATCGATTGTTGTATGCCATCGGAATTCGCCACGTGGGAGCAGGGATTGCCCAACTTCTTGCTGAACATTCCCGTTCGATTGAAGAACTCCGATCGGCCAGCGTCGAAAATTTGCAGCACATTGAGGGAATCGGGCTAGAAATCGCTGAGAGTGTCGTCCGGTTCTTCAACGACAAAAGAAATCTCGAGATCTTACAGCGGCTGCGTAAAGCCGGTGTCCGGTTCGCGGCAAAAACTATGAGGAAGAAGGGACACCTGTTGGGGAAGACGTTCGTCTTGACGGGGGCATTGGCGAAATTTACCCGCGAGGATGCGAGGCGCTTGATCGAAGAGCAAGGGGGGAAAGTTGCTTCAAACGTGAGCAGCAAGACCGATTTCGTCATCGTGGGCGAAGAGGCGGGTTCGAAGCTGGATAAGGCAAAGAAATTGGGGATAAAAATGCTGGACGAGAACCAATTTCTGAAGCTCCTGGACAAGCGCTGAGAACTCGTTGTCGTGTGCCAAGTTTGCTCACGGTCGGGCTCTTCCATATCGATTGCTGTTCCCAGCCACTTGAAGGGAACGTTTCAAAGACATCACTGTGATGAGACAGGCAGTGCGCTGCTATCAGGTCGCAGGAAAACTTTTGCCTCGCTTCTGACGGTTCCGATGTGCTCTGCGGACTCCTCATGGATTGACTTTGAGAAAAGAGTTTACGATTTTAGTAGTTGACATTGAAAGCTGGGATCGATGTTCCAGGTTCTACGGAAGAAGTCAGGGTTATGGTTTGCGAAATTCCGCTTCCGCAATCGACGCGATACGATTCAGGATTTCACCACGGCGCTGTCAGGCGCTGAGCGCGCTCTCGTTCTTTTGCCCGATGATCCGACAAGTGCGAAGGCGGCGGAGGAACTCCTTTCCATTCTCGGTCAGCGATTTCACGGATCACGTCTGACCGTTCTCCTTGGAGAACAGATTCGCTCTGCCCCGCAGGCACTTCGGGCAGCGAACTTCATCCGGCTCTACCATGATGCCATTAACAAGTTTTTCCTTCCGAAGAAAAAGTTCGTCGAAAAAATTAACCAGAGTGAATACGACGTGGCCATCGACCTCAACCTTGACTTAGTTCTTCCCTATGCCTATATTTGCAAAGTGTCGAACGCAAGAGTCCGTGTGGGATTTGTAAAAGAATCATCCGACATCTTTTATAACTTCCAGATCAGATCGAGAGGAGAGGCTCGTTCACCCTACCACTATCTCGCCGAGTGTTTGGAAATGTTTTGATCCCATCAGGAGACCGCCATGAACTTCGAGGTAACGAAGAACGGCAGTGCTACGATTTTCAAGCTGAGGGAACGTCGGCTGGATTCCTCGCTCTCCGCGGAGTTGAAGGGAGAATTCATTCTCCTATGCCGACCGAAGCTGACGAACTTGATCATCGACCTCTCCGAAGTCGAATTCTGTGACAGCAGCGGTCTCAGCGCGCTCCTCATCGCAGAGAGACAGATACGTGAGCACGGCGGGAAGGTGAAACTTGCCGGCTTGAAGAAAAAAGTCATGTCACTCATCGAGATTTCGCAGCTCGACCGTGTGTTTGACATCCACCAGTCCATCCGCGAAGCACTCAAGACCTAACCTCTAAATCCATCAACCAAGACTCCGCCCCTAACAGAAAGATTCCGGATGGGGTTTTCTACAGTCGATGCTGTCATCGTCGCCGTCTATCTCCTCGGAATCACCATTTTCGGCATCCTTTCTGGAGGAAAGCAGCATACCACTCGGGATTATTTCCTCGGACGCCAACAGATTCCCTGGTGGGCGGTTTGTTTTGCGGTCGTGGCGACCGAAACGAGTGCTCTTACCTTCATCGGGATTCCGGGAATTGCGTATGTTTCCAACTTGAATTTTCTCCAGCTGGCCCTCGGCTACATCGTCGGACGCGTTCTTGTCAGTTATCTCCTCCTCCCGGCATACTTCAAGGGGGAACTCGCGACGGCGTATGGGTACCTCAATTCTCGCTTTGGGGGTCCAACTCGTAATTTTGCCTCCACGGTTTTTCTCATCACGCGAGTCGCCGCCGACGGGGTCCGACTGTATGCCGCTGCCATTCCACTGAAACTCGTTTCGGGTCTGGATTACCCAACCGCCATAGGCCTTACTGCTCTCGTCACGCTGCTCTACACTTCCATCGGAGGAGTCCGGTCAGTGGTGTGGATGGACGTCGTTCAGATGTTCGTTTACATCGGCGGTGGGTTTGCAGCCGTCGCCAGCTTGGGTTACGTGCTGCCTGAGGGAATCGCTGGTGCTGTCGAATCCGCAGCTGCAGCCGGCAAACTCACCGTCCTCAACTTCGACTTAGGGGAAAGTTTCGCTCAATTCCTTCAGAGCCCGTACAATTTCGTTGCGAGCGTCGTCGGTGGAATGTTCCTCTCGATGGCGTCCCACGGAACAGATCAGTTGATCGTCCAGAGGTTGCTCAGCACGGATTCGCTGCAGAGCAGTAGGAAGGCGCTCATCTTGAGCGGCGTGATTGTGTTCTTTCAGTTTGCGCTGTTCCTCGGCATCGGATTGCTACTGTACGCCCACTATCAAGGTGCGTCCATCGATCCGAACGAGGTCTTTCCGAGGTTTATCGTGGAGCATATGCCGACCGGTCTCTCCGGTTTGATCATCGCCGGCCTTTTCGCTGCGGCGATGTCCACGCTGGCAGGGTCGATCAACTCACTCTCCTCCTCGACAGTGCTCGATTTGTACAAACCCTACCGAGGAAAGAACTCAACTGATCGGAGTGACATACGATTTTCGCGAATTGTCAGCTTCGTCTGGACAGTGGTGCTCGTGATCTCTGCTCTTTTTTTCATGCAGACGACACGTACCGTTGTTGAGCTGGCGTTGAGCATCGCGTCATTCACGTACGGTGGATTGCTCGGAACGTTCTTTCTCGGTGTTCTCTTCAAGACCCCGCAGCAGCGAGACGCGATCGTGGGATTCGCAGTAGGGCTTCTCGTGATGGTATTCATCTACCTGGTGACGGACATCGCATGGACGTGGTACACGTTCGTCGGTTCCGGTGTCACTCTCACCGTCGGGAGTCTATCCTCACTCTTGAGAAGCCACGCCGACAATGTCACATCAGTCGAGAAACACTGATGTCTCTTCACACTTTCGATTGGATATTCATCGTCTTGTATTTTACGCTGAGCCTCGGCATAGGCCTCTACTATGCGAAGCGCGCTGGAGGAAACACGCGTGAGTTTTTTCTCTCAGGTCGAAACCTCCCATGGTGGCTTGCCGGGACGTCAATGGTGGCAACGACGTTCGCTGCTGATACACCGCTCGCAGTGACTGAACTCGTCGCCCAAAACGGCATTGCTGGCAACTGGTTGTGGTGGAATTTCGTCTTCGGAGGTGTCCTTACCGTCTTCTTTTTCGCTCGACTGTGGCGACGCTCAGGCGTGATGACTGATGTCGAATTTGCCGAACTACGGTATTCTGGAAAGCCTGCTGCGTACCTCCGCGGATTTCGGGCTTTGTACCTGGGCATTTTCCTCAACGCTGTGATCATGGGGTGGGTCAATTTGGCGATGGCCTCGATTCTGCAAGGGATGTTTGGCATTGAGGAATCTCGCATCATCGTCTATCTGGCACTCTGCATGGCGTTCGTCGCTCTGTATTCAGCACTCTCCGGACTTTGGGGGGTCGTGGTGACCGATGCCTTTCAGTTCCTGATTGCTATGGTGGGGACGGTGACCCTCGCTGTCATCGTACTCGCACTTCCCGAAGTCGGAGGCGTGTCGGGCCTGCTCTCACAGCTTCCTTCCTCTGTGTTCGACGTTTTTCCGACGGTAGGAAATTCAGAAGACCTGGGTGTGACGGGCGCTCTTGCGCTCTCACTGACGGCGTTCCTGGCGCACGTCGGGATCCAGTGGTGGGCATCCTCGTATCCTGGCGCGGAGCCAGGTGGCGGAGGCTACGTTGCCCAGCGAATGATGGCTGCGAAAGACGAGAAGCATTCTGTGCTAGCGACACTCTGGTTTACGATTGCGCACTACTGTGTGCGCCCATGGCCGTGGATTCTCGTTGGGCTGGCGACCCTCGTGCTGTACCCTGAACTTTCCCCTGAATCGAAGCGCATGGGGTACGTGTTTGCGATGCGGGATTACCTTCCCTTCGGCATCCGTGGGATTTTGGTTGCAGCCTTCTTTGCGGCGTACATGTCCACCATCGCGACACACCTGAACTGGGGAACATCATACGTCATCAACGATTTCTATCGGCGTTTTCTTCAACAGAAGAAAGGGGAAAAGCATTACGTCTTCGCCTCCCGTCTCGTCACCGTCGGGTTGATGATTGTTTCTCTTCTTGTAACCATGAACATGGAGACGATATCCGGTGCATGGAAGTTTCTCATCGAAGCAGGAGCAGGATTGGGATTGGTTCTCATTCTCCGTTGGTACTGGTGGCGGATCAACGCGTGGTCGGAAATCAGTGCCATGGTCGCGCCGTTAGTCGCATACGCGTATGTGAAGTTTTATTCCTCCATCCAATTTCCTGAATCGCTTTTTTTCATCGTCGCGTTTACCACTGTGGTATGGCTCATCGTCACCTTTCTGACGAGGCCTGTTGATGAAGACCGTCTCATTGCGTTCTACCGCCGCGTCCATCCAGGTGGGTTGTTGTGGAGGAGAATCGCGCGGAAGGTACCTGAGGTTATGAGCGATTCCGGTTACGGAATGCTCGCCCTGGATTGGCTCAGCGGAGTCGTCCTCGTCTACGCAGTGTTGTTCGGGATCGGAAAGATTATTTTCGGTGACGTCATGGGTGCGTTGCTGTACCTGACGGTCGCAGCTGTCGCCGCTGGAGTGATCGGTTGGGATCTTGCTCGTCGCCCGTGGAAGCCAGATCGCTTAAACGCTGTGTGAGTACGACCATTCTGACTTTTCATTCCAGTTGATTTAGTGTTGTTTTCTTTTGATATTTATTTTCATTATTCGTCCGCATGGATGGAGCCTGAAAGAAAAACCTATAGGAATTCGATTCTGAGAATCTTGAACCTCCCGGACATAGGCAATCTGAAGGACAACTTCGTCGTAAGGATCCTGGTTGTTCTTGTCCTCATCCTCACGGTCGCGTGGATGTTTCCTCGCGGCGAGTCCATCGAATTCGAGTATCGTGTCGGGATGATTTGGGTTCAGAAGGACCTCATCGCGCCGTTTTCCTTCCCGATCTACAAGGACGACCGACAGTACGAACAGGAGCGTGAGAAGGCCGCGCGGAAAGTTTTTCCTGTCTTTTACCGTCAGGATGAACACCTCCACGGCCAACTTGATAGTCTTCGCCTCTTTTTCTCGGATCTCCGCGCCGTGGTGGATTTCCGGGCAGAATATCAACGAAAACTCGATGCCCGGACACGCGGCGATCGCCGTTATGCCCAGGAATTGCACAGTGATTCCCTTTCCCTTGCCAAGATGGTGGAGGGCCTTCGGATGACATTCGCTTCGAAGGAGTGGAGCCTCATCGCACGGCTGAGAAACGCGGAAAAGCGTCGGTCACGCGGCGCCGTCACGCTGAGTACGCTCGAGGAGGATATTGGTGCCTCCCTGAATCAGTTGCTGAAGATCGGTATCATTGACTCCCAGAAATCGAAGATGGAAACGGACACGGTGGCGCTGCGGCGCGGATCCGAAGAGCGACTCGTATCGGCGAATCGGTTTTTAGACCTGGACGAGGTCGCGACCTTCTTAAACCAAACTCTCGCCTCAAGGTACGGAGGTGAAAACGATACGTTCATGGTTGCCTATAAAGGCGCAGCCACGTTCTTTCGGCCGACCATTCTATTCAATAGAGAGGAAACAAAGCTCGCTCAGGACCGAGAAACTCATGCGGTACCGAGGACCGTCGGCATCGTCGAAGAGAACGAACGCATCATCAGCAAGCACGAGCGTATTACCGAAGCAGCAAAACTAAAACTGGACTCTCTCCGGCGGGCGAAGGGCGAGCGCGGTGAGGACGTGAACTTCATCGCTCAGTACATTGGATCGGTTTTCCACGTGACGATGATCGTCATTCTGTTTGGCCTCTACCTCTACTTGTTCCGAAAAAAAATCTTCCACGACAACGGAAAGTTGATCCTGATTTCGCTCCTCCTCTTAATGGAGTCATTCTTCGCTTTCCTGACGCTGAAAATCGATACCGCACTGCCCATCGAGTATCTGATTTTCGTGCCGGCAGCTTCAATGCTTCTTGCCATCATCTTTGATTCCCGCGTCGCGTTCTACGGAACCGTGGTCATGGCTTTCGTCGTGGCGGGTATTCGTGGCAACGACTACTCCATTGCCCTGGCCTCCCTCGTCGCCGGTGCGCTCTCCGTCTACACAGTTCGCGACATCAGGAACCGGACGCAGATTTTCCGCTCCATGGTGTTCATCCTGATCGGTTATTCTGCAGCAATTTTCGCTCTCGGCATGGAGCGCTTCGAGAGCTTCAACGTGCTCCTCGGGGAACTTGTGTTTGCGTCCGTGAATTCGGTTTTCTCTCCTGTCCTCACCTACGGATTGCTGATCTTCTTCGAGAGGGTGTTTCACGTCACGACGGGTCTGACGCTGCTTGAGCTGTCGGATTTCAATCATCCGCTGATTCGCTTACTTTCTGAAAAATCACCTGGCACGTTCCATCACAGCATCGTCATGGGGAATCTTGCGGAGGCAGGCGCCGAAGCGGTCAGTGCGAATTCCACGCTTGCGCGTGTTGGTGCGTACTACCATGACATCGGAAAGACGTTGAAGCCGGAATATTTCGTCGAGAATCAAATGGGAGCCTTGAACCGCCACGAGAAGCTCGCTCCACAAATGAGCGCGCTCATACTCGAGTCGCACGTCAAGGAAGGTGTCGCGCTGGGAAAAGAGTATGGTCTGCCGGAAAAAATTCTCGATTTCATCCCGATGCATCATGGAACCACCTTGATGGCCTTTTTCTACGACAAGGCGATCAAGAAGAAAGGGAAGAAGGATGAGGTCCACGAGAGCGACTTCCGCTATCCCGGCCCGAAGCCGCAAACGAAAGAGACTGGAATCGTCATGCTCGCTGATGCGGCCGAGGCGACGGTTCGCTCGCTCGATAATCCCTCCGTCCTCAAGATCGAGGGGACAATAGATGCGATCATCAAGGCACGGTTCATTGAAGGTCAGCTGGATGAGTGTGAGCTCACCCTGAAAGATTTAACCAAGATCAGAGGAGCTTTTTTAAAAATCTTGGTCGGCATTCATCACCAGCGTATCAAGTACCCGGGGCAGAAGGGTGGGCCCCGAGCGGCCGAGGGGCCCGATGACAGCGGTTCCGAGAATCAGAGGACTGAAGGGAAACGGGTGACGAAAGAGACACGAGAAACATTCTCCTCGAAAGAGCGACTTCGTCGCACGATCAAGAAAATCCAGAGAACATGACGGAGTATCTTGGATCCTACCTGCATTACTTGCAATTGGAGAAGAACGCTTCCTCTAATACCGTCGACTCCTACCGGCGCGACTTGACACGGTACCTTGAACATCTCAACCGTTCGGGTTTCAGGGCTCTCGAAGAGGTTCAAGGTGAGCATGTATCGAAATTTCTCCGGGTGTTGAATACCACTGGCCTTTCAGCACGTAGCATAGCGCGGAATCTTTCCGCGATTAAAGGTTTTCATAAGTTCCTGGTCGGTGAGCAGATCGTTGGGCATAACCCGACGGTGAACATCGACCTACCGAAACGCTCGAAGACTCTCCCGGACATCCTGAACCAAGGAGAGATCGAACGGATTCTCGATCAACCCGACCCTGAGCAGCCGTTGGGTCTGCGGGATAAGGCCGTCCTCGAGACAATGTACGCGACGGGGATTCGTGTCTCTGAGCTCGTTGGGTTGAAGCAATCCGATCTGCAGTTGGACCTCGGCGTGATTCGAGTCATGGGAAAGGGTTCAAAGGAACGAATCGTGCCGATCGGAAGTTCCGCGACGGAGTGGATCAAGAAATACCGACTGAGTGTGCGTTCGTCCCTGGTTAAGCGGAGTGATACCCGGGATGTGGTCTTTCTCAACGCACGGGGAAGACCGATGACACGCATGGCGATCTGGAATATCGTGCATCGTTACACAGAAAGCGCCGGTATTAAGAAAGGCGTGCATCCACACACGTTCCGGCATTCGTTTGCGACTCACTTGCTCGAAGGAGGTGCGGACCTACGGGCGGTGCAGGAGATGCTGGGACACTCCGATATCTCAACAACGCAAATCTATACCCATATTGATCGCGAGTATCTCAAGGAGGTTCATCGGACCTTCCATCCGCGGCCGTGATAACGATCGCACGCTCTGCTGAAGGAGGAGCTCCATCGTGTTGGAAAGACTCTACGTGCTGCCCATTCTTTTGTTTTCCGTGGTCATTCACGAAATCTCTCACGGCTACATGGCACTGAAATTGGGGGATCCGACAGCGAAGCTTGAAGGTCGGCTGACGGTCAATCCTCTACCGCATATCGATCCTGTGGGTTCTGTGCTTGTTCCGCTTTTCTCGCTGATCGTCGCAGGACAGGTGTTCATCGCTTGGGCGAAACCGGTACCCGTCAATCCTTTGAATTTTCAGAACTATCGCCGCGATGATATTCTCGTCTCGGTCGTGGGTCCATTCTCCAATCTCGCCGTTGCACTTGGATGCACTGTCATGGTCGTTGTTCTTTTGAACGTAGTGCCATTGTTCCAGTTGGATTCTCCAAGTGCTGTTGGAGATGGACTCGAGTTTCTCGTCCGGATGTTCCATGCCGGAATCTTCCTCAACATCGTCCTTGCAGTCTTCAATCTCCTGCCGATTCCTCCGCTGGACGGATCGCATGTCGTTGCCTCGTTGCTTCCGCCGGAGTTCGCCGAGCGCTATCGCCGCATTGGATTTTTCGGTATTTTTCTTATTTTGATGCTGATGCGGATGCCTGCTTTCAAGAGCGCGTTTATGAGCATCGTGGTCTCGCTTGCCGCTCCCTATGAATTCATGATCTTCATGTTCACCTAACGATATGGCTGTTTCAGCACTCCCCGCTTCCGAACGCCGAATGGTTATTCTCGCTGATGGGTGCTTTAGCCTCCTCGAATCGAAAACTGCAAACGGAGCCATACGCTATCTCCCTAGTCAGGTCGTCGGAATCATCGACAGCTCGAAAGTGGGAAAAACAGCCCAGGAGATCCTCGGCTTCGGAGGGAGCATCCCTGTCTTCAAGAATCTGGAGGAGGCACTCCCTCAAACACCAAACGCGCTGTTGATCGGGATTGCGCCGACCGGCGGACGACTTCCTGAAGAATGGCGTGACATTCTCCGCTTCGCCATCGAACACGGACTCCAAATCATAAGCGGGTTGCACACGTTTGTGTCCGACGACGCAGAGCTTGCAGCTCTGGCGCAAGAGCACGGCGTTGAAATTCAAGATCTAAGAAAAGTCCCACCGGAGTATGAGGTGGTGTCGTGCGCCTCGTGGAAGACGCGGCAGGCGAAGACCATTCTGACGGTCGGGACAGACTGCAACATTGGAAAGATGACTGCCTCGCTCGAACTCCATCGAGAAATGGAGCGAAGAGGACTGAAATCGGATTTTGTGGCCACGGGTCAGACGGGAATCCTCATCGCTGGAAAAGGGATCGCAGTCGATGCTGTGATCAGCGACTACGTTGCGGGGTCCATCGAATTGGCTATCAACCAGTGCGCGGCCGGTGGAGCTGAATACATTCACGTCGAAGGACAGGGCGCATTGACCCACCTGGGATACTCGGGCGTTACACTCGGCCTGATTCACGGAACGATGCCCGATGCGATGATCCTTGTTCATCAGCCGACGCGGAAGACTGACGACTACGGATTTCCGTTGAGCGACTTAAAGATGTTTATCGGCTTACACGAAGAAATGGTGAGGATCTTTAAGCCAACAAAGGTCGTTGGCATTGCAGTAAGTTCCATAGGACTCAAGAATGATGATAAGATTCTTCGTGCTCTCGAACGGGTCGAGTCTGAGGCGGGATTGCCGGCTGCAGAAGTCTTTCGGTTCGGAGTCGGAAAACTCGTCGATGCTCTCATGGATTATTTTCACGGAGGAACCGCAGAGGGAAATGGGCGGCTTGATGGTCGGTGAATGTCAAAAATGAGTGTGGAAGCCTTTAAGTTCGGTGAAACTCAAGGGATGAAAGTGATGCACACGCAAGTCTCAGAGTTGGTGTATTTTCGGTTCCTCGGATTTCTGGTTTTTCTCCTCACTGCTATCCTCG
This sequence comes from Bacteroidota bacterium, assembly GCA_036477295.1. GTDB lineage: Bacteria > Bacteroidota > Ignavibacteria > UBA10030 > JAZGDE01 > JAZGDE01. The sequence goes on from JAZGDE010000083.1 coordinate 14,526, forward strand.
GATTTCACGGCTGCATCATGATAAGTGCGGTGGAACATCGGATCAAGGTCAATCCGGATGGCTCAGGCATTGCGGTCATCACGTTTCTGGACTTTCGTTCGGATGCTGTGGATGACTCCGTCTATGCCGAAGACTTCAACCTGCTGCTTGATGTCCTTGCGGAGGAGACGATCAAAGAATTTGAGACGGATGGGAAGAAGATCCTAAGGAAGGAGCTCTATCTGAGTGGGGACTCTCTTTCGCTCCGCGTGGAGTATGAGTTTCGCTCCCTCCGGTCGATCGAGGGCATTCGACTTTCCAACGATGAGATTTTCTTTATGGTGGACGAATGGAGGCAAATCCTCCGCACGAACGGTGTGGTCGAAAACGAAAGCTGGGGCGGCAAGCGAATGGTCTGGAAGGCCGGTACGAGACAATTGTCGTATTTGGTCGAAGATGTTGTCCCGCTGAAAGGACGAAGTCTCTCGCAAGCGTACCGATTACATCTGCAGGAGTCTGGACAATAGCAGCTTCGGAAGCGAGTTGGTTGCAAAACTCGAGGGATTTGGCTATACTAGGCCCTCCCGACCTTTTCGGTAGGGCTTTTCGTTTATGAAGAAACCGTTTCGAGAGCGACTAAAGGAAGGAACGATTCTTTGCGACGGTGCCATGGGTACCTTGTTGGATCTCTACGAATACGAGGAACATCCTCATGAAATTCAGAACCTGAAAAACCCCGACATCGTCGGACGCATCCACAGCGAGTACATTGAGGCCGGTGCAGAAATCATAGAAACGAACACATTTTCAGCAAACCCCTATCGTCTCGCATCGTTCCACCTCGAGGATCAAGTCGCAGAGATCAACATCAAGGGTGCAGAAATCGCTCGACGGGTGGCTGGAGACCGTGTCTACGTGGCGGGTGCGGTCGGACCGACGGGAAAGCTCCTCGAGCCCGTCGGAAAGTTGAAGCATCAGGAGGTGCGGGCCGCTTTCAAAAAGCAGATTGAAGCCCTGCTGAAGGGGGGCATTGACCTCATCATCCTGGAGACGTTCGTCAGCCTACAGGAATTGGACGAAGCGATCGCTGCTGCTCAGGAACTCAGTGACCTACCGATTGTTGCCCAGAAAGCGTTCGCTGAAGATGGTGCAATCCTTGCGGGGGATTTTCCGATCGAGGTGGTGGAACACATCATCCAAAAAGGCGTCGATGTGGTCGGGGCGAATTGCACTGTGGGGCCGCAGCGGATGTTCAGCATCATCCGAACGATGTACAAGGACGGTGTGTATCTCTCCGCCCAGCCTGCTGCTGGTATTCCGACGCTCCAGGATGGTCGCTCGATTTACCACGCAACTCCCGAATACCTTGCAGCATATGCGCGCGAGCTCGTGGTGTCCGGTGTAACTTTGGTCGGTGCCTGCTGTGGTTCAACTCCGTCACATATCCGAGCAATCCGCGATGCGATCCACGGTGTTCGCGTTGGCAAAGTTGAGGTGAAGCCACGATCCGTGCGGACGATTGCCTTGGAGCACCGTGAAGCGGAGGTTGGAGGGCCGGATCTTCAATCAAACTTTGCGAAGAATCTTGGCACGAAATTCTTGAAGACGGTGGAACTCGACATTCCCCGCGGTCTCGAGATCGACTCTGTCCTGGAAGCATCAGCCTTCCTCAAGACACTGGGCATCGACGCCATCGATATAACAGATGGCGCGAGAGCACGACTGAGGATGAGCAGCATCACCCTCTCGTTTCTTCTGCAGCGAGACGTTGGCATCGAGGCGATGACCCACCTGGCAACGCGCGATCGCAACATGATCGGTTTACAGGCGGAACTCCTCGGAGCGCATGCGCTCGGTCTCCGCAACATCCTTTGCATTACTGGCGATCCGACAAGCATCGGTGACTATCCGCACGCAAGCTCGGTGTTCGATGTGGATGCAATCGGTCTGATCCGTGCTGTCAAGTCGATGAACGACGGAACAGATTTGATGGGGAATCCGATCGGGAAAAAGACTTCATTTCTCGTAGCCTGCGCAGCGAACCCTGTGGCGCTCGACATGGAACTCGAGTTGAACCGCGTCCGGAAGAAAGTGGAGGCGGGTGCCCAGGTGCTCTTTACACAGCCGGTGTATGAGATGAAGACGCTCGAGTGGTTTCTCGATCAAATCAAAGACCTCCACGTTCCCTTGATGCTTGGGATATTACCCCTCCGGTCATACAAACACGCGGAATTTCTCCATCACGAAGTTCCCGGTATCCGCATCCCGGACGCGATTCGCGAACAAATGAGACGTGCTGGTGACAAAGCCTCTCGTTTGGGCGTTGAACTGGCGGTCAATCTCCTTCGTGAGGCCAAGCCTTTTGTCCAGGGAGTGTACATGATGCCTCCGTTCAAGAAATACGAGATGGTTGTAGACATCCTCTCTGCACTCTCCTGATGACAGACTCCGTTCGACATATCGCCCAGGATCTTCTTGCGGTCTGTCATCGTATGTATGAGAAAGGGTTCGTCACGGCGACCGATGGGAACGTGAGTGTTCGGCTGCCGAATGACACCATTCTCGTGACGGCAACTGCGGTCTGCAAAGGATCATTAACAGAGGATGATCTGGTCGTTGTCAACGAACGAGGAGAGGTAATTGCTGGGGATACGGACCCGTCGACCGAACTCGGCATGCACCTTTTCATCTACCACCAACGAAACGATGTTCGAGCGATCGTCCACGGACATCCGACCCATGCCACGGGTTTTGCGACAGCGCGAATCCCGCTCACTTCATGCCTGTTTCCTGAGGTGATCGTCGGATTGGGATCCATTCCGCTCGCAGAATACGCAACCCCCTCCACCCGGGAGGTGGTCGAGGCGATTGCCCCGTACGTACCCAATGCGGATGCCATACTGCTCGCCAACCACGGAGTCGTCGCGTATGGAGGCACGTTAAGTGATGCCTATTTCAAGCTGGAGAAGGTCGAACATGCCGCGCACATTACCTTTGTTGCACGCTTGCTCAGTGGAGAGGTTCCTCTCACTGCGGCGGAGGTGGAGAAGCTTCGCCGGATCAGCGTGGAAAGCTATGGGAAGGAGTTCACGAGCAAGCTGGCCTGTGAGCCGCGAGCGTGGGACGGTCGAAGACATGAACCAGGAGCGCGTCTGTATACACAGGGTGAAGTACGTCAGATGATCGAGCGCGTTATCGAAAAGATGGAATCTCCTCCGAAGGTCTGAAAGTCCACCACAAAGTGTCACGAAGTGCACCGGAGGCGCCACTTCGTGGACCGCTTCGCGGGTGGCGGGACTTCGGAGAATCCCTTTGGGAAGAAATCCACGTAAGCTGAACATGAAAAACAAGATCCGGGTGGGTGTCGTCTTCGGAGGTCGGTCGGTGGAACATGAAGTTTCACTCGTTTCCGCCAGTTCGATCATCAATGCTCTTGACCGGGAGAAGTACGACATCATCCCCATCGGCATCACGAAGGAGGGTCGATGGTTGAGCTCCGCGGAGACCATTCATCTGCTGAAATCGGGAGATACTCTCGATCGCGAACCTGAACGCATCCTCCTTCCGGACCCCACCAAGCGAACGCTCATGCAGGTCAACCCCGAATCCTTCCGGGTCAATGCTGACTCGGTGAGTGGCGATCGCGGTCCGCTCGATGTGATCATTCCGGTTCTCCACGGAACGTACGGTGAAGACGGGACCATTCAGGGATTGTTCGAACTGGCAAACATCCCGTATGTTGGCGCCGGAGTGCTTAGCTCTGCTGCCGGGATGGACAAGGTGGTAGCGAAGCAGTTGTTCGAGTGTGCCGGACTTCCAGTCACGAAGGACGTGTGGTTTCTCTGGGACCGTTATAGATCGGATTCGAACCCGATTCTTACGGCGATCGAAAAAAAGCTGGGGTATCCGTGCTTCGTCAAGCCGGCGAATTTAGGTTCCAGTGTTGGCATCTCCAAGGCGCGCAATGCGAGGGAGCTCGTCGCGGGAATCGAGCAAGCCGCGAACTTTGAGCGGAAGATCTTGGTGGAGCAGGGCATCGAGAACGCTAGAGAGATCGAGTGCAGCGTGCTCGGCAATGATGATCCACGCGCGTCCATCCCCGGGGAGATCATTCCATCCAATGAGTTTTACGACTACGATGCCAAGTACGTCGACGGAAAATCGACTGCACTCATACCAGCGAAACTTCCTCGGCGTCTTGTGCGAAAAATCCAGGACTACGCGGTTGCGGCGTTTCGCGCGATCGACTGCGCAGGAATGGCGCGTGTGGATTTTCTTGTCCAGAAGAAAACGAACAAAACGTACGTCAACGAGATCAACACCATCCCTGGGTTTACATCGATCAGCATGTACCCGAAGCTCTGGGAGGCCTCCGGAATACCATTCCCGAAGTTACTGGACATCCTGATCGACCTTGCGCTGGAGCGCCATGAGGGGAAAAGGCGCCTCAAGATCACCTACAAGCCGAAAGCGGATTGGTTCAAGAGTTGAGGCTGCTCTGTGGGTCTTGGCTCAGTTGCTGACGGTGGCTTTGCAATTCAGGGGGGAAGTGTTAGATTAGAAGCGTATGGAAGACCTCTACCTGCGGAAGCAGCGAAAGAAACGGTGGTTCAGCGGTCGAATCAACTTTCGTAAGAACAGGAAACTGCTTCTCCGGCTGCTGGTCCTTCTCCCGATTCTTCTGTATGTCCTCTTCAACAATAAGGGAGTTGTGCAGCGGATCGGGCTGCAGCTGCAAAAACGTGAGATGGAGCGAAAAGTTCAGGAAGCGGAGACCGAGGGACGTCGTTTGCGAAACGAGCTGAAAGCAATCGAGAATGACCCCGACGCAATCGAGAAAGTTGCACGGGAGAAGCACGGGATGGTGCGCGAAGGGGAGAAGGTGTATCGAGTGCAGAAGTCGCGCTAGATGAACTGCGAAAGCCTACGTACGGTTGCGAATTAAGCGTTGGTCTAATACCTTCTAAAGATTCTCTGCGCACTGAAACCCCTCGACGATGGCCGGCGTTGGAAATACGTTGCTCTTCATCATCGTGCGAATGCAACAACAGCCGGCAGATCAATTGCCTCTCGGCACAATCTCTGAGTTTCCTGTAAGATTTGAAGATCTAGCTTCGACGTGCACCAAACCGATCTCCGCATCTCCATGGAGCTTTTTAAGCACGAGGATATCGCCAAACCGAAGGGAAAGAAAGCGATCTCTGGCACCCCACTGGCTGAGCGAGTGAGGCCGCAGGAACTGCCGGACTTTGTCGGGCAATCGCACTTACTCGGCGAAGGCAAGCCGCTCAGAGTTCTGGTCGAGCAAGACCAACTCCCTTCGATGATCTTCTGGGGACCGCCGGGATCCGGCAAGACAACGCTCGCGCGCATTATTTCCAATCTCACTAAGGCCGATTTTTACCAGCTCAACGCAGTTTCCTCGGGCGTGAAGGACGTTCGCGAGGTGATCGACAAGGCCGAGGCCAACCGCAGACATTTCAATCGAAGCACGATCCTCTTCATCGATGAAATTCATCGTTTCAATAAAGCACAGCAGGACGCGTTGCTCCACAGTGTTGAAGAAGGGGTTCTCATCTTGATCGGTGCGACGACGGAAAACCCGTCATTTGAAGTGATCTCCCCGCTGCTTTCGCGCTGCCGGGTTTACGTGCTTGACTCACTCTGCAAAGCGGAGCTCGACCAAATACTCGACCGGGCGCTGACGACCGACGAATTTTTGCGGAGCCAGAAAATTGTGCTTCAGGATCGAGGGTATCTCATGCTGCTCTCAGGCGGGGATGCTCGTGTTCTCCTTACGGCACTGGAGATCGCCGTTCAGCTCGCCCGACTCAACAAACAGGGAGAGCGACTCATCACGAGGGAAGTTCTTGAGGAAGCAGTCCAGAGAAGGTATGCCAAGTATGACAAAGCGGGCGAAGAGCATTACAACATTATCTCTGCATTTATCAAGAGCGCGCGCGGGAGCGACCCGGATGCGGTGATCTACTGGCTGGCGCGTATGCTCGAGGGGGGAGAAGACCCGAAATTCATTGCCCGGAGGATGATCATCCTCGCCTCTGAGGACATCGGGAACGCCGACCCCTTTGCGCTCGTCCTTGCAACCTCGTGCTTCAAGGCTGTCGATTACATTGGGATGCCGGAGGCACAGCTTGTTCTCGCCCAGGTTGCAGCGTATCTGGCCGCCTGTCCGAAAAGCAACTCTGCGATCGCTGCCATTCACGGCGCAATGAGCGATGTGCGCAACCTGCCGAATGAACCGGTTCCGCTGCACGTACGCAACGCCCCAACGAGACTGATGGAAGAGCTCGGCTACGGAGCCGGATACAAGTACAGCCATGATTTCAAGGGACATTTCGTCGAACAGCAGTTCCTTCCTGATAACCTGAAGGATAAGATTTATTATCGCCCGACGGATGAGGGAGCGGAAAAGTCGATTCGCGAGCGGCTCAACGGTTGGTGGCGGAACCGGAAGAGATAGCCCGATGTCTGCTCGTCCAACGAACACGAACCCCGTGATCGGCATCGACCTTGGCGGAACGTCGGTCAAGGCAGGCGTTGTTAGCGCCAACGGGGAGATTCTTTACCAGGTCAAACTTCCAACGCTGGCCGACGAAGGGCCGTTCGTCGTTCGCCGGCAAATCCTTCAAGCTGTCCACGACCTGTTGCATCGTTATCCGGGGGAAAAGATCGCCGGCATCGGGATCGGAGCACCGGGAATGGTGTCGCTGGACGGCGAGAGCGTTAAGGCTCCACCGAACTTTGCCGACTGGCACGACTATCGGCTCAAGGAGGCGATCAAGAGCTCTGTTGGGCTTCCGGTTGAGCTGGAAAACGACGCGAACGCTGCTGCGATCGGGGAAGCAAGATTTGGCGCTGGACGGGGACACAAAAATTTCGTCTTTGTCATCTGGGGGACCGGCGTGGGCGGCGGAATTATCCTCGATGGCCAAATCTTCCGCGGCGCACACGGCGGTGCGGGAGAGATCGGGCACACGACCATCGATTATCATGGCCCCCAATGCAACTGCGGCAATAAAGGCTGTATCGAAGCCTTCATCGGACAGCGGTACCTCTCAGAGCGTACGCGTGAACGACTGTCAAAGACTCCCTACGGGGCTATCGAACCGTCGGGTCGTAGACCGAGAGTCGTTTCTCGAGGCCACTCCTTCGGAGCGGGACGACTCATCGAGAAGGAGCATCGGAGCTCAAAGATCATAGAGTTAGTAGATGGTAATCTCTCAAGACTGGAACCTGCTATACTCTCGAAAGCGATGGACCTGGGTGACAAGCTTGCTCGAGAAATTCTCCTTGAAGCAGGGTCACTGCTCGGCATCGCGTTGGCATCCGTGATGAACATACTCGACATTCGACACGTCATCATCGGCGGAGGTGTCTCTGCAGCGGGTGAGCCCGTATTTGAGGCAGTTCGGAAATCGATACGGGAGCGGGCGATGGGTCCGATCCGTTCGTCATTTCAAGTCGCTCGAGCAGAGCTCGGCAACGACGCTGGCCTCCTCGGGGCTGCAAGTCTTGCCCTGTCTGCAGCAAGGGGTCGCCCCGCCTACGTCGGGGAGTCGAAACAGGCGGGCCCGTCGGAGCACTAGAGCCGGGCTGGTGCAAATCCGCCCGTAGGCCCAAGGGACTGAGGAGAGAGGATGAAGAGTTTTCGATTCCACGCCGGTCCCGGTTCTATCGGGACCTGTGGTCTGCTCTCGCTGCTACTGTGTCTTTCTCTTGGCGGAGAGTTCGGTCTCGCACAAGCCATCGCACCCACGGACACCATTCGGTCTGCACCCTCGGGCGGTGTGCAAGAAGGCAGCAGCGGGGTTGACACCGTCGTCGTCTATTCCGCGTCGGATTCCATCACTTATTCCCTCTCCTCGCGATTCATGAAAATGTATGGAAAGGCGGACATCAAATATCGTGAGATCGAACTCAAAGCCGAGCGCGTCGACGTCAACTGGGATACGGCAACGCTCGTAGCCGAGGGGGTGCTCGACACGACGGTAGAAGTTGAATCGTATCCGGCCGGTTCTTCCGTTCCAAATCCAGCCAAATCATCCTTTCAACCATCGTATCGAAAGAAATATCGCGGTGCGCCGATCCTTATCGACGGAGGGGAGGAATATCTTGGTTTCCGCATCTCGTACAACTTCAAAACCCAGAAGGGCAAGATCGACGTCGGCGACACCGAAATCGAAAAGGGATACTATCACGGGGAAGTGATTAAGAAAGTGGAAACCAACGTGCTCTTCGTTTCCGACGGGCATTACACGACCTGCGACCTCCCCAAACCCCATTACTACTTTTTCAGTCCGAGGATGAAAGTCTTCGTAGGGGACAAAATAATCGCGGAACCAGTGATCCTCTACATTGCGGACGTACCGGTATTTGCGATCCCTTTCGGCGTGTTCCCCAACAAGGGCGGCCGCCGCTCCGGCATCATCGCGCCGGCCTACGGGCGGGACGCACGGCGCGGCCGCTACCTCAGCCACCTCGGCTACTATCGGGCGATCAGCGATTACATGGATTGGAACATCCGCGGCGATTGGTACACAAAAGGAGGGTGGGCTTTGTACTCCGACTACCGGTATGCGTTGCGGTACAACTTCACTGGTTCAGTAAAAGGTGAGTACAGAAGGCTTCACGTCGGAGAATCGGACGACCCCGATCGAACGGAGGAGAAATCGTACCGACTCTCATTGGTGCACAATCAAACTTTGAGTCCGACGACGCGCCTTGACGCCAATTTTACCTTCACCACCAATAATTCCTACCTCACGACGAACAATCTCAACCAGGCGCTGAACCAGATCATTTTCTCGAACGCGACGCTCTCCAAGCTGTGGGAGGGGACCAACAACAGCTTGACGGTCAACGTTTCGCGTCGGCAGAACTTACTCGACGGCACGCGGGAAGAAACCTTGCCGGATGTGAGGTTCAACCACTTCCAGAGCTATCCGTTTCGGAGGGAGCAAAAAACGCGCGGCTTGACAGGCGGAGGCGAAACTGACCTGGCATGGTATGAACTGATTGGCTACAGCTACAATTCGGAGTTTCTCAGAAGAAGGAGAAAGACCAAGGCATTATCTGGCCTTACAACCACTCAGGGCTTTGAACGCGATGAGCGGCGGGGTGTAAATCATGTGGTCAGCATTAACGCCTCGCCGAAAATGGGGTACTTTACCATCAGCCCCTTCTTCAATTACACGGAAAAGTGGTACGATAAAAGCGTCGAGAAAACCTTTGACCCCGTCGACAGCGTGATCGTGACCAAAGATGTGGGGGGATTGCGGGCGGTTCGCTTCTTTTCCGCCGGACTCTCGGCGAGTACCAAGTTCTACGGCATCGTCCAGCCGAACATCCTCGGAATTTCCGCCATTCGCCAGACGGTGACGCCGAGTGTTTCGTACAACTATCGGCCGGATTGGTCGGAGCCGAAGTTCGGATACTGGGGGACCGTGCTCGATTCCACGCGGAATGTCGATGTCCCCTATAGCTTTTTCGAACGAGAAGTGTTCGGCGGGGCACCGATGGGCGAACTGCAGAGCCTCAACTTCAACGTGTCTAACCTGTTTGAAATGAAGTACGTCCCGAGCGATACCTCAGAGGAGGTCAAAAAGTACCAACTTCTCCTGTTGAATGCGAATCTGTCCTACAATTTCGCAGCGGATAGCTTGCGACTCTCCGAGCTGCGTCTTTCCTATCGGACGAGTGTTGGAAACGTTTTCAGTTTGAGCGGCAACAGCAGTTTCGACTTTTACAGGTTTGATGTCGCGGCGAAGACGCGCGTGAACAAATTCTTGATCGATCTCGGAGAGGGTTTGGCGCGGCTCACGAGCTTTGGGGTCAGCGTGTCGCTTACGCTCCGTGGAGAGCAGAAATCCAGTTCCCAGAGACAGATGTTTGACCAATCTCAGCCATCACCGGCTGCCTTTGCCGGCAGTGGTCGGGGTTTTTTTGGTCTGTATGAGGAAGAACAAGCCAATTTCAGCATTCCCTGGAACCTGAACGTGACGTGGAATTTCAACCAGAGCCAGTTCGATCCCAGTCGAAAATTCCGTTCATCCAACATCCGGGCGAATCTTGGTTTCAGCCTGACGCAAAATTGGAAGATAACGATGAGCGGAAGTTACGATATCATCAACAAGCAAGTGGCGGCGCCCAACGTCAACGTCTATCGAGATCTCCACTGCTGGGAGATGAATTTTAACTGGGTTCCGCGTGGTATTTATCGCGGATTCCGGCTTGAGATCCGCGTCAAGGCGCCGCAGCTGCGGGATTTGAAAGTCACGAAGCAGGGAAGTGCGCGCGGGATCTTCTAAGTCAGGCAGTTTTCCTCCGCGTTGAAAAGCTAAGAGAAGTATTCAGCGAGATCCTTAGACTACTTTGAAGAGCGACTCCTTCTACGCCGACTGCTTGCGCTCCTCGAACAAATAGATCGGGTCTCTTCGTTTCAGAATCGTATCTTTCGTGATCACACACCTGGTGATGCTGGGCCGTACGGGCAGATGGTACATGATGTCCAGCATGACGTCTTCGATGATCGATCGCAACGCCCGCGCGCCCGTACCGCGCTGGACGGCCAGCTGTACGACAGATTTCAGGGCTGCCTCCTCGAAAGCAAGCTCTACCCCCTCCATCCGGAATAACTTCTGATATTGTTTGATGATGGCGTTTTTCGGCTCTCTCAGGATGTTGAAAAGCGCGTCTTGACTCAGAGAATGCAGGGCGGCGACGACAGGAAGTCTGCCAACGAATTCAGGAATCATTCCGAACTTTAACAGATCCTCTGGCTCTACGTTCACCAGATATTCATCCGAAGTACTTTCTTTCTTGCTCTTGATTCGAGAACCGAATCCCATCGGATTCTGATTCATTCTCCGCGCGATGATTTTGTCCAACCCCTCGAACCCTCCGCCACAGATGAAGAGGATGTTCTTCGTGTTGATGTTAATCAAACTCTGCTCCGGATGTTTCCTACCGCCTTTCGGTGGGACACCAGAGATCGTTCCCTCGAGGATCTTTAGAAGTGCCTGCTGTACACCCTCACCGGAAACGTCCCGCGTGATCGACGCGCTGTCGCTCTTGCGGGCTATTTTGTCGATCTCGTCGATGTAGACGATGCCTCGTTCGGCCTTTTCGATGTTGTACTCCGCGTTCTGGAGCAAGTAAACGAGTATCGTCTCGACGTCATCACCGACGTATCCTGCCTCGGTCAGCGTCGTGGCGTCTGCAATCGCGAAGGGCACGTCGAGGATGCGAGCGAGGGTCTGCGCCAGCAGCGTTTTTCCGGTGCCCGTAGGGCCGATGAGGAGAATATTGCTCTTCTCGATTTCGACGTCATCGAAATTGTCGAGATATTCCTTCGAATCGATGCGCTTATAATGATTGTAAACCGCGACAGCAAGAATTTTCTTGGCATGCTCCTGACCGATCACGTAATCGTCGAGTGCCTTCTTGATTTCGGGCGGGGTGAGCCCGAGACGCGACTGACCGCGCTTGGTGGTATAGGCGGCAATGTTGTTGCGAATGATGTCGACCGAGTTGGAGACACAGATGTCGCAGATGTAGACGTTTGGACCGGCGATAATGCTCTGGACCTCTTCCGGAGTGCGCCCACAGAACGAACACTGAATTTTCTCCTCACTTTTCAGTCGCTGGGCCATGACGAGGATCTCTCATTTATCCTTTTTGGGTTCTTGCTGCTTTTTTGAAAGGATGTTGTCGATCAAACCGTATCCTTTCGCTTCGTCCGGTGCCATGTAGTAGTCCCGGTCTGAGTCTTTTTCGATTTGTTCGAGTGACTTTCCCGTGTGGTGAGCAATAATTTCGTTGATCCGTTTCTTCATTTTCAAGATTTCGTCAGCCTGGATCCTGATATCGGAAGCAACGCCTTGCACTCCAGCCCAGGGCTGGTGAATCATGATCCGCGCGTTGGGAAGAGAGGTCCGCTTGCCCTTCGCACCGCCAGTGAGGAGAAGCGCTCCCATGCTGGCCGCCATTCCGATGCAGATCGTCGAAACTTCGGGTCGAATATACTGCATGGTGTCATAAATAGCAAGCCCGGCTGATATGCTTCCCCCAGGACTGTTGATGTAAAGATTGATGTCTTTGTCAGGGTCGTCCGCCTCAAGGAAGATCAGCTGAGCAATGATGAGGCTCGAAATCTCGTCGCTGATGGGAGCAGCAATGAACACGATCCGCTCTTTGAGAAGGCGAGAGAAAATGTCGTACGCTCGCTCGCCTCGGCCGGTCTGCTCAACAACGATCGGTACCAGTTGATCGAAGATGCTCATGGTCTTCTGTCGCGTCCTTTCTACAGTTGGAGTTCCGGGTTCGCTGTTTGAACAACTTCTTTGATTTTGACGTTGTCCTTCAGGAACTTCATGAGTTTGTCCGAAAGAATCTTGTCGCGTGCGCTGTGCGAAGACCGGTAATACTGAACGAGCCGATCCTTCTCGATGCCGGTGTTTCTGGATTCCTGTTCGGCAAGAGCTTCAACGTCACCGTCATCCACAGTGATGTGTTCCACTTCGAGAATTCGCTCTCTGATGAGAAACCATTTTGCCTGCCAGATTGCGTAGGCGCGATTCTCGTTTCGAAATTTTTCCTCGTCGAAATCCTTTGGGAGTTTCTTGTTGGGCTGCTGGCTCTTGATCTCCTCGATGCGGGAATCCAGAATCGCCCGCACCATCGACTCGGGCGGAGCGATATCATGCTGCTTGATGATCTCAGCAACGATCGCGTCAGAGAGCTGGCGTTCGCTCTTCTCCTCCGAGAATTTTTCCAGGTCCTCCCGGAGCGATTTCCTGAATTGCTGAACCGTCTCGATTTTTCCTTTGGTGACTTTCTTCACAAATTCACCGTTCAATTCTGGTAATTCAATCTTTTCGATCTTCTTCACTTTCACGGAGAGAAACACCTGCTGCTTGTGCTCACCGTGACTCGACTCAAATTGTACCTGGCGTTCGTTTCCCATCTTCATCTGCTTGAGCGCATCTTTGATTTGCGGGAAGACTTCCGGATCCGCGAGATAGAGGCGCACATTTTGATTCTTTTTTCCGATGAGGGGAAAACCGGCATCATCAAGCTCCTGGAGGTCGACGGTAACGACGTGCTCATCATCGGATGCTTTCTCCACCTCCTTGGTGGTCTGGTTGATTCGCCGTAGCTGCCCGATTTCGTACTCCACGTCTTTCTCGGTGACAGGCTGGATCGTCTTCTGGACGTTGAACCCCTTGTATTGTTTCAGCTCGAACGTTGGCTTCACATCGTACTTCACGCGGAATCGCAGCCCTTCGCTACGCCGGTAGTCCATGTCGACAAGGACTGGTTGTCCCACCGGCTCAAGGTTCTTCTCATCCACCACCTTTCGATAGAGATCACTCGTTATCTCATCCAGAGAGTCCTGCTCGATCGTTTCCCCATACAATCTCTTGATCATTGAGAGCGGTGCTTTTCCCTTGCGGAATCCTTTGATCTCGAACTTCGGCCGAGCTTTTTCGTACGCTCTCTCGAAGTGCGGGACGAGCTCATCCGCAGAGACGATGATCTCCATTTCCTGCTCGCTGCCGGTGACGTTGTTGACCGTTACTTCCAATCCGTTTTTCCCTTAGGTGTTTTCGGAGATGTCGGAACCGTTTTCAGTGGGTAGAGAGGGACTCGAACCCTCACCCCTTTTGGGACTAGATCCTAAGTCTAGCGCGTATGCCAATTCCGCCATCTACCCAACCAATCAGAATGATACGATAAATAATAGCAGTACCGCGACGGTACACATATGACACTAACCGAAAGACTCACGTTCTTAATTCTCAAGCGACTAAAATAGCGATTTCCACCCTAAACTTCAACTAGCCAATATACACATTCGGTTTCAGAAAATTATCAGTTGGGAAGTTTGAAGATACTCTTGCAACTTGCTGCCATACAATACTCCCAAGTATTCCTAATTCAAGAGCAAATACCACTTCAGTTCACGTTCCCATACTGTTGTTATTCATTGAAGGTTGCCGAAAATATGATCAAATCATAAATCATTGACTGAACAAAACCATCTAATTTTTCAGCAAGGTCTACATTTCGAATAATAATCGATATCACCCCGCTGACGGTTCATGCTTATCTAATTCTACCCTCAAGGTTTAATCGTGTGATTTCCGCGTAGGATAAAAGAACCAGGACTTGCGACGTTGGCTACTAACAATGCGTGCAGTCGAAAAATCAAGAGACAGATTACATATTTTTTAGGATAAGACTAAAGAGCGAAGGAGTTAATTATAGATGGGAATTTGGTTGCCGCTAGTTTTAAATTGTCTCCGGCTGGGAAATCGAGTTGTTAATTCTTGAAGGGCGATGAAAGAGTTTTCACCAGTATAATCTACGTGGCTAGAGTGCTTTCGCCAACGTTCTACTTACTTACCAACAATAGATGCGGTGAGCATCATTCGTCACCCCCATCACTGATTGAATCACGAATAATAGTCTTTTGGTTTTTCTTTATCAGCTCGTGGCTAACTCGTTGATTAACATCGAACCAGAGCACTCTTCTTAGGTTGCCTTTTCGAGCACAAAATTCTTTGCTGAAATATAATCCTTCCGGTTAACAACACATACTTTGTTGATTTATTGCCGCGTTCTTTGAGCCGTTTTGTCAGAACTTTGAAAAGCATTAGCGATCAGTTCGTTTACCACATTTTAGAGTTTCCAAGGATGCTAAAATGTCGTGTTCTTCGTTCAGCGTTATGGTAATATCAGTAACGACAGTCATTGGTCATTAGCACGGGGTGAAATTTTTTCTGCTGCCAAAATCAATCCAAGAATTGCCCAGACAAGGCTGATGATTTCTGCGTCGCCAAAATTCCACTCAAACAACCCGTTGACATGAAAGCCGACTAAGACCGCTAATCCTCCCAGGGCAAGTGAGCCATGAAACCAATGATCACGGAGTTTTTTCTCGATTTGGGACATGACTAACCAAATTCGAACAAAAAGGGCAACAAGTACAACCAAGCCAACGAGCCCGAGTGTCACTAGCCACATAATAATGTTGTTATGCAGATGACCCTCTGGCTCCCAGCCCGGTTGAGCATATTGGTTCCAGACAGTCTCCGTGCCGACATCACCTATACCAACGATGGGATGATCTATAAAGATCTTTACGCCCGTCATCCACATGTGGACACGAGCAACATTCGCTGGGTGGTTTGGATCGATAACGCTGTAGATGCGTTCTCTTATCTCTGGCGTCGCCAGAAAAAGTACCATGAGCGAGACTATGAAAACCGGAAGAAACAGTCTTCGTGTTCGGACTGCTCCTATGTAAACAGTCCCAGCGAGAAACCCAAGCCAGGAGCTTCTCGTAAATGTAAAAAAAAGATTAACGGCTAAAGGAAGAGTGAACAAGAGAGCAAGCAGACGATATTTGTGAGGCGTTCGCTTGTGAACCACAAATGGCAGGAGAAGCAGAAGCCCTATCATCGTGATGCCCCCAGCCGTCATATAGTGTTGAAACTCACTGAGACGCCGATTAAAGTGCAGGTACTCACTGAAATGCACCAGGATGTCTTTCATACTCCAGAGCGCCACCGCGACTGCAGAAAGTATCAATGCCCCGAAAAGAAGTTCCAAATCCCTGCGTGACCTTATGTTGCCAAAGATGATATACACTATTGGGAGCAGCAACAAACGCCGCTGGAGGTAGAGCAGCGAATAGGCTTTGTCGTGGGCAAAAATAGTTGCGAGAATTTCCGAACCGATGTAACCGAGAAAGAACAAATCAAACGGTGTACGGGGAATGGAAAGGCGTCGGGTGTACATCATCTTGCCTGCCCAAAACGCCAGTGCGCTGAAGTAACCAATTTCGGACAATGCTATTGAAAATGCCGAACAGAATAAAAACATCATCAAAAGAGCAAAGATAGCCTTATCAAAGATCCTGTCAGTGGACTGTTTCGGCTGTTGAAGCTCTTCGATTTGCATGATACTACTTACGCTCGAAATTGAAGTTGATCTGTTCTTAGAAATTGTGTGAATGTTCTACCACTTTCGAGGAAAATACTCCAATAGCACGCTACAACAAAGAGCAGAATTTGCAAAGTGTCGTAAGGAGGCTTGAGAGTGTTGATGGGGGTCTTAAGACTTTGGTTGGGCTTGCAGATGACGGGCAACAATTGCCTAAAGGAATTTGAGATTCTTGATCATCGAAAGTTAAATCCTAAATCTAGCGCGTATACCAGTTCCGCCGCTGACCCGACTGGAAAACTATCTTCACCATCTTGACTTCTTCTTCAGGCGTAGACTCCACAGGGACTCTCAAAATAGGCGTTTTCCCAGCAAACTTCAGCTTGGCAAGTCAGCAAAACAACCGGCAGGCAATGTGCGTGATGACGAACAGTAGAACCGATTAATACTTCTTTTGAATCTCGTCGAGCTTTTTCATGAATTCGATTGCGGTCTGGTCTTCCGGGTTGAGCTGAAGCGCCTTGACGTAGTATTCGCGCGCTTTGGGAAAGTTCTTCATGTTCTGAAACGCCAGTCCGATCTGGATGTTCGCGTTGTAGCTGTTGAGGTTCAGTTCGAGAGCCGTGCGATACTGGTCGATCGCCTCACCGAACTGGTTCGTCGCGTTGTATGCGTATCCCAAGTAGTAGTAGACTTCCCAATACTCGTTGCCGTTCGCAAGAGCGTTTGTCAAGAGCTCAATCATCGGCTTAAAGTTTCCCTGGCGCATGTGGTTTCGGTAAGAATGCCTTATTGCCAGAAGATTCCGAGGGTCTTGCGTAAGTACGATGCCGAAATAGTTGTTTGCACGATATGGGTCACCCGCTGTGTCGTAGAATTTTCCCAGGGCGAAGGCTGCGTGCGGGAGGTCGGGAGCGATGAGACGCGCTGTCTTGTATTTTTCTAACGCGCCATCAGGATTACCCTGTGCCTCCAACCCCTTTCCTTCTTCAAGCAGTTTCCGAGCCTGAGGTGGGACACTCGCCCCGTGGAGTAGTGTTAGCTGCCTGAGTTCATCGAGACGACCGGAGAGTTCGAGGTCGAAGCAGTTGATGAGAGCATTCCGAATCGATTCCCTGCATTCTGCAAGATTTCCCTTATAGTAGTCTTCGACACTCTTGAGAATGAAGTAATATGGCTGTACAAAGTAGACGCTGTCCTCTTTGACGTTCTCAAGAAATCCCTTGGGATA
>JAZGDE010000084.1:0-3328 GCA_036477295.1 Bacteroidota bacterium
AAATCCGCTCGTCGCTGGGCTCGAGGTCGTACATCTTGTAGTGCCTGTCCTTAAAATATGGAAGCGCGTCGATGATATCCCCCAGTGTCCCGCTTCCTGCAAGGGGGTCTACGACGTAGTCACCGGGATTCGTGTAGTAAAACAGCGCATTCGCGACGATCTGGCCCGGCAGTCGCCCCTTGTAATTGGACTTTCCAAATCGTGGATCGGGAACATCGACTGACCAGATGTTCCGCTCGCGCAAATCGAAACCGTACCGCGTCCGAGTTTCCTCCTTCTGTGCAAGCTCGTCATCGTGAATGCGCTTCCGCAATTCTGAGATCGTCCACTTTTGCTTCAACGCCACCGACTCGTATTCGTCGCGCATCTTGCTGCTGTCAACTTTCGTAGCGAGGTTGAAGTAAAAAATTTCCGGCAACGGCCGCTTTCGGACATCCAGGTAGTACGTATAAAATTGCTCGCACTGGCGCAGCATCACATGGGGAAATTTCATGCCCGGCTGCGAACTGATCATCTTCAAGACCTGCTCCTCCCGCATCCCGGACTTCTCTGCGACAGGCAACACCTTTTCGACGAGAAACCTCCCAAGGTCCCAGTAATTATCCGTCGTGAACGAGTTCAATTGCTTCAGGAGACCTTCCAGAGCAAAATCCTTCTTCGGAGTGGGACTCGATGCTCTGGATCTCGCCTTCGATCTTTTCTTCATGGATGCTCTCCTCAACGAGCGCCGACAAAGTCCCGACAGGTCGGCACAAAGTCAGAGCGAGTCGCACCGAACGGACACAGACTGTATCCGCCGTCGGCAGATTCAGAATGACATTGGAACGTCAGGAGTTTTCACACAGTCTCGACGCCGTTGGTGCGTCAATCACCTTTCCGAGGAAACGCAACGACATCCTCCCCGCCATCCACTGCGATCACGCCGCCGGAAATCCAATCCGCTTCATCCCGGGCCAGCAGGGCGATCGTTTTAGCCACATCCTGCGGAGTTGTAGACCTACCGCGAGGATTTTTTTGGGTGGCGTACTCAAGCAACACGGAGCCTGAAGGAATCTTTCGAAGGGCCGGCGTGTCCGTTACACCGGCCATGATCGAAGTTGAAGTGATACCGTGTGGACCTAGCTCCATCGCGAGCTGCCGGATGTTGGACTCTAGCGCTGCTTTTGCCGCTGACACCGCACCGTAGTCGGGAATTACCGTATGACCTCCCGAACTTGTCATCGCAAAGACCCGTGCTCCCGGCTTGAGCAGCTTCCGAACAAAAGCGCCCTGCACCCAGTAGACAAGGCTGTTTGCCATCACGTCGAGCGTCATCTCCATTTGCTTCTGTGAGAGCATTCCCTGCGGATCCGACGCGATGAAGGGCCTCAACGTCCCAAACGCAAGCGAATGCAGGATCACTTTGAGGGATGCCCTCGAATCCTTTTCGAACTCCTTCCGTATCGCGTCCAGCACCTCACTTCGCTTTGATTCGTCGGACGCATTGACGTTAAAAAACCGAACACCCACCCCAGCGCTCTTGATTTCATTCACAATCCCCTCTGCATTGGGTAACGTCGCCGCTCGGTCAAGGTGGACGCCGAAAATGCTCATGCCACGGCGGGCCAACTCAAGAGCAGTCGCGCCTCCAAATCCGCTCGAAGCCCCAAGAATGAGCGCCCACTGATTCCTGCTAAAGAATTTCTCCGCCAAGCATTTCCTCCATGGCCGAAGTGTCCCGGAAAGGTTCGACTAAAGGTAGCAATTTTCGACTCAATTTCAAGGAAATTCCTTACGCGAGGAGCATCGTCAGGAGAGCCATGGGGATGGAGATGCCATACTGTGCTTGACGGAAATAGCCTGCACGAGGATCTGCGTCCACTTCGGTGGAGACCTCATTCAAACGCGGAAGAGGGTGGAGCACAATGGAATGCTTCTTCATCCGACTCAGCATTGCACCATCGATAAAGAATGAATCCATGATCCGGTCGTACTCCGCCGCGCGTTCACCCAGTCGTTCCTTCTCAATACGAGTCAGGTATACAACATCAAGTTCGGGGATAATCTTCCTGAGGTCCGATTCCTTCCGGTACCACACCGAATGGTCTTCGAGATAATTCAAGAGATCAGCTTGCATCTGGAGTTCGTCCGGACCGACAAAATAGAGCTTCACGCGATCAAACTTGCTGAGCAGGTAGGTGAGCGATCTCGCAGTTCTCCCCTGCGCCAGATCTCCGACGATCGCGATGTTCAATCCGTCGATGCTCTTGATCTCCCGGTAAACGGTGTACACATCAAGCAGCGCCTGCGTCGGATGCTGTCCTCCCTTCCCGTCTCCAGCGTTGATGATGGGAATAGGCGACACTGCCGCAGCCCGTTTCGCTCCACCGACTTCGTTATGTCGAACGAAGATGACATCCACGAAATGGTTCAGAACGCGCACCGTATCTTCAAGACCTTCCCCGCTCGCAGCCGATGAGAACTCCTTCGCATGCTCTGTCGAGATCACCTTACCGCCGAGCCGGAGCATCGCCGTCTCGAACGACAATCGGGTCCTCGTCGAGGGCTCGTAGAACAGACAGGCCATGATCTTGCTGTTATAGTCCTGCGTTCCGCCCCGGGCTACGATTTTTTTCCATCTGGTCTGCAGTCTGGAACAATTCTGTCAAGAATGGTAACGTGAACTGCTGCGACTCCAGCACATGCTGCAGCTTCAAGAAGAACCTCCTGACCTCTCACGGGACGATGCGGGTGCCCGTTCTTCCTTTGATGGCATCGACAATTTTTTCTGGCGTGGTGATGATCACTTCCCGGCCTCCATGCTGGAGAAACTCGACTGCCGATTCAATTTTCGGACCCATATTCCCCGGCGGAAACTGTCCGTCCCGGCTGTAAGCGAGTGCTTCTTCGAGCGTCATCCTCGGTACAGGACGCTGGTTGGACTTTCGATAGTTCAGGTACACGTACTCTTCGCCAGTCGAAATGATGAGGAATTCCGCCTGGAGCAGTTTGGCGAGCAACGCCGAAGCACGATCCTTATCGACGACCGCTTCGACACCGTGCAAATCGCCGTTCCCGCAGACGACGGGAATCCCACCACCACCGACCGCAATGGTGATGATCCCCCGTTCAACGCACGTACGGATGACGTCGAGTTCAACGATATCGAGCGGTTTGGGGGAAGGTACAACACGTCGGTAGCCACGGGCAGCGTCCTCAATCATCACCCATCCGAATTCTTCTTGGCGCCGTAGCGCTTCCTCTCGACTATAGAAGGGCCCAATCGGCTTCGTCTGTTGCTCAATCGCGGGTTCGTTTCTTTCGACAAGCTCCTGCGTTATCACCGTCG
>JAZGDE010000085.1:0-5036 GCA_036477295.1 Bacteroidota bacterium
ATCTTCGGATTGACCTACGTAATACTTGTTGTACTTTCGCGATCGCAGTATGTATATCCAGTAACCCAGAACTTTTTGCCCCTAAGCTCAAAACCAGAAAGCTCCACAGGTAGGACTCGGACCTACAACCCTCCGGTTAACAGCCGGATGCTCTACCAATTGAGCTACTGTGGAATGTTGATCGTTTAGGCCGGTCTCGCCTGCCCTCCCCCCGCCCCCTTTTCATGGAACCCTCCGTGGAACCGTACTGAGCAACTGTAAAATCTTCCTCTCAAAAAGTAAAATTGACCTGTCTCTTTGGCAAGTCAAGGAGGAATGCTTTGGACGCGCAACGTAACTTCAATAAATTCAGAAATTAAATATAACCCCCTGTTCGCCGAAAGTCAAGGCGACGACGAACTGAACCTGGCAGGGTATTTGTTAGCACTATCACAGGCGCAGACGAATTTCTTGACTCTCGAACGCGTTTTCACTATATTGGCTTCGAATTCAGAGTGATTGCAAGGGATCGAACGTACCCGGGAGCTGGCCTCCGCGCGCGGAAATACCACACGAGTAGTGTGATCCACACAGGGTAAGGAAAAAGCATGGAAGGCAACTTTTCCAATCGGGTTCAGGATGTGATTCGGCTCAGCCGGGAAGAAGCGTTGAGGCTGGGCCACGATTACATCGGTACAGAACATTTGCTGCTCGGTATCGCTCGCGAAGGTGAAGGCATTGCAGTAAAGATCCTCCGCAATCTCGGCGTCGACCTCTATAAACTCAAGAAAGCCATCGAGGATACCGTCCGGACCACCGGAGGTACGCTCACCATCGGCAACATTCCGCTGACGAAGCAAGCTGAAAAAGTCCTGAAAATCACTTATCTGGAAGCGAAACTCTATAAATCTGACGTCATCGGAACGGAGCACCTCCTTCTCTCCTTACTCCGTGACGATGACAACATCGCTGCCCAAATTCTGCACCAGTTCAACGTTCACTACGACGCCGTTCGCAACGAACTCGACAACATCATCAGCGGTAAACCTTCAACCCCACAGCCGACGGCGCAGTATGAGCGCAAGCAAGAGAAATCAAAAACACCTGTGCTCGACAACTTTGGGCGCGACCTGACGAAGATGTCTGCTGAAGATAAACTCGACCCGATCGTCGGGCGTGAGAAAGAGATCGAGCGCGTCGCGCAGGTTCTCAGCCGTCGGAAGAAGAATAATCCTGTGCTCATCGGCGAGCCGGGCGTTGGCAAAACGGCCATTGCAGAAGGGCTTGCGCTCCGCATCGTCCAGAAGAAAGTTTCCCGTGTCCTGCACGGCAAGCGCGTCGTCACGCTCGATCTCGCTGCGCTCGTCGCCGGCACCAAATACCGCGGCCAGTTCGAAGAACGCATGAAGGCGGTCATGAATGAGCTCGAGAAAGCGAAGGACGTCATTCTCTTCATCGACGAGCTCCACACGATCGTGGGAGCGGGCGGCGCGTCGGGCTCCCTCGATGCTTCGAACATGTTCAAACCCGCATTGTCCCGCGGCGACCTCCAGTGCATCGGCGCCACGACGCTCGACGAGTACCGGCAGTACATTGAAAAGGATGGGGCTCTCGACCGCCGATTCCAGAAAATTATGATCGAAGCAACGACCGTTGATGAAACGATCGAGATTCTCCAGAACATCAAATACAAGTACGAAGAGCACCATGGCGTCCAGTACTTTGACCAGGCAATCGAGGCGGCCGTGAGGTTGAGCGACCGGTACATCACCGACCGGTATCTGCCGGACAAAGCCATCGATGCGATGGATGAGGCAGGATCGCGTGTCCACCTGGCAAACATCCACGTGCCGAAGGAGATCCTGGAACTCGAAGGGGAAATTGAAAAGATCAAGCAGTCGAAGAATCAGGTGGTCAAGAGCCAGAATTTCGAGGAAGCGGCACGTCTCCGCGACCTTGAAAAGAAACTCCTCAGCGACCTCGAGATCGCCAAGCATGAATGGGATCTGAAGGCACAGGAAACGGTGCACGAAGTCACGGAGGACCACATTGCCGAAGTCGTCTCGATGATGACCGGCATTCCAGTGACCAAAATCGCCCGATCCGAGTCTGAGAAATTGCTCAAGATGGCAGATGCCCTCAAGGAACAGGTCGTCGGACAGGACGAGCCAATCGACAAGCTTTCGAAAGCCATCCGCAGAACGCGCGCTGGTCTGAAAGACCCGAAGCGTCCGATCGGTTCCTTTATCTTCCTCGGTCCTACCGGTGTCGGGAAAACCGAATTGGCAAAAGCACTCGCCCGCTACCTTTTCGAGTCCGAGGAAACACTCGTCCGTATCGACATGAGCGAGTACATGGAGAAGTTCAGCGTGTCGCGTTTGGTTGGCGCTCCCCCAGGATACGTCGGCTACGAAGAAGGCGGACAGCTCACGGAAAAAGTCCGCCGCAAGCCGTACTCCGTCGTCCTACTCGATGAGATCGAGAAAGCCCACCCCGACGTGTTCAACATCCTGCTCCAGGTCCTCGAGGACGGGGTCCTCACGGACAGTCTCGGCCGGCGCGTCGATTTCAAGAACACGATTCTCATCATGACCTCGAACATTGGCACCAAAGACCTGAAAAACTTGGGTCAGTTCGGTTTCGGCCCCGATACTTCGAAAGATCGGTATGACTCCATCAAGAGGACGATCGAGGATGCCGTCAAGCGCGTCTTTAACCCTGAGTTCTTAAACCGCATCGATGACATGATCATCTTCCACAACCTCGAGCGCGAACACATCATGCAGATCATCGACATCCAGATGAAGGATCTAGTGAAGCGAATGACGTCGATGAACATCACACTGGAACTGACGAGAAGCGCGAAAGAGTTCCTCGGTGAGAAGGGATTTGACCCAACACTCGGTGCCCGACCCCTAAAGAGGGCCCTTCAGAGGTACGTGGAAGACGCGCTCGCAGAGGAGATCCTGCGCGGCAAATTTGGCGACGGAAGCAGGGTCAAGATTTCCTTCAACAAGAAGACGAACGAGCTGAAGTTCGCCGACTTGACAAAGAAGGGCGGGGAGGTCCAAGCGCCGGAAGAAGAAGCAGCAGAATTGTAGATACGGCTCGTCATTCGGTTGAAGAACGAAGCCCTGTCTCGACTTTGTCGGAACAGGGCTTCGTTTTTTTTGCCGAGGACAATGTTCTCACATCGTTCTCGAATGACCTCGCACGAGGGGCGCAGAACAGTTGGATACGGAGAATAAAAAAGGTCCTGCAGCTCTTTGTAAATCCTTGAGTGAGTTGGAGGCCTTGCGTCTCGCTCAGACACCAACTACTCGAGTTCCTGGAGCGCACGCTGGAGCTCACCCCGGATGTCGATCATATCCTGGTCACCGGAGTACCTTGCATAGACCACATCAGAAAGATTGACCAACGACTTCATCACCGCCTCGATAATTTTCGCATCCCGCAAGACTTCTCGCACGACAACCTGAAACTCCTCAATCATACTGCCTTCAAACCCTTTCTGCAACTTCCGCTCGAAGACCTGGGCGCGCAACTTCAATGCAGCCAGACTGTTGTTGATGTAATGGGACAGTGTGCGGACGGTATCCTGGAACATTTTCACAGCCGCCTCGTGCTTTTCCTTTTCCCGGAGCTCACGCTCCATCCGCTCATTCTCTCTCTTGAGGATGTACCACTCGCGCGCGTTGTAGACCATGACCGGAAGATGGTCCAGCTCGAATCGTTCCTTACGAATGTAGTCATACGCTCCGAGTCGCATCGCCTCCACCGCAACGACCTCAGATCCTGCAGCGGTAAGCATGATGACGGGTAACTGCAGGTGATTCTCCTTTAACCATCGCAGGACGTCCAATCCAGAAATTCCCGGCAATCGGTAGTCGAGGAACACGAGGTCGTACTGGTTTGTCTTGAGCTTTTCGATGGCGTCTTCACCCGTTTCGGCAAGGTCTACGATGTGTCCGTGTTCTTGCCGGAGGGTCATTGAGACCAAGCTGGAAAAAGCAATTTCATCCTCAACGAAGAGAATGTTCGCTGGTCGATTGATCATCCGTCGTCCGGCACCGTGATGGGTTGATTAACGTCGAGCAGACGTGAGCAGTCCACTGACAAGAACTGAGTCAAGAGCGTCCACTCACGAATGGTGAGAATATGAGTAACCGTGAGAACAAAGTCAACAGGAAACTGCTGATTGTGATGTGGAATACTCGCAAAAATTTTTGTAGTAAGGTAAAAAAAAACGAAACCGTGCTATGGACGTTGCGCGATTGGATTCTTCGTTGAGATGAGAACATCTAGGGTAGGAAAGAACCTCATGGTTTCGAAAAGAAAAAAGCCCCCTCTCGATTAACTCAGGAGGGGGCTCTGAAATCAATTCTGGCAACGACCTACTCTCCCGGCCCGTTTCCAGGCTAGTACCATCGGCCCTGAGGGGCTTAACTTCTCTGTTCGGAATGGGAAGAGGTGTTTCCCCCTCGGCAAAGTCACCAGAATTTCAGCGAGAAAAAAATTGGGAAGAGAGGGATCTCGAGGACTCTGCCATCGTGGTCCTGATGCCCTCATTCTGCTTGCCCTCCCGACACTGTCGGGATCGTCGCGGAGTCAGGCAAGACTATCTGTGCTCAATAATAATAAATTTTGGTTAAGTCTCACGACCGATTAGTACCACTTGGCTGAATGCATTGCTGCACGTACACCTGTGGCCTATCAACCTCGTCATCTCCGAGGGGTCTTTAGTTCCGACTTTCGTCGGAAGGGAAACCTCATCTTGGGGTGGGTTTCGCACTTAGATGCTTTCAGCGCTTATCCCGTCCGGACGCGGCTACCCAGCGTATGCCTCTGGCGAGACAACTGGTACACCGTCGGTCCGTTCACTCCGGTCCTCTCGTACTAGGAGCGACGCCCCTCAAGTTTCCTCCGCCCGCATAGGATAGGGACCGAACTGTCTCACGACGTTCTGAACCCAGCTCACGTACCGCTTTAATTGGCGAACAGCCAAACCCTTGGGACCTTCTCCAGCCCCAGGATGCGATGAGCCGACATCGAGGTGC
>JAZGDE010000086.1:0-13378 GCA_036477295.1 Bacteroidota bacterium
GAGTTCGGGCTGTACATCTCGGTAACTTTAACTGGGGTCTTGGCCGATGCAGTCTGATGCGAACTCAGCACCCACGTAACCAGAAACAGAATTGCAAACAGCAGAGAGCTTATCCTCATGGTCTTGCTCCTTCCTGAGTCAACAGAACAACTGTGCGGTTGTTTGCACCGAAGTGCTTGTTTGCAACCATGAGAATGTCTTCCGGTGCAACTTTGTCATACATTTCATACACCCGATTGACGGATTCAGGATCGCCGGTTAATTGTACATAGTGGGAGATAGTCCTTGCAATCGAATCGGCGTTGTCCAACCCCATAGCAAAACTGTATCTGAGATGGGACTTGATTTCTGCCAATTGTTCTGCAGAGACTGGTGTCGTTTTAGCACGCTCGATAGCAGCAAAAATTTCACTCTGCACCTTTTGAATGTTCTTTGGATCTTTGATCCGTGTAAAGATCGTGAAGAGGCCGGGATCTCGAGAATCAACCTGCCCTCCTTGGACAAACTCCACGGATTGGTCCTCGATGACTAGCTTACGGAAGAGATCGGAGGTTTGTGAAAAGAGAACCTGTGAAAGCAAATCGATCGCCGGCATATCAATCTTCGAGCCGCTGAACGCTGGCCCGTGGTATCCGATGACGAGAATAGGAAGTGTTTGTGCTTTCCATGACATTTCCACGAATTTCTCTTTTTGCTGTGGTGCATCCAGGGAAACGTTGAGTGTATAGGAGCCACGCTCCCAGTTGCCATAGTATTGTTCTGCTAGCGTGACTAAGTGCTCGTGTTCGACATCTCCTACAATCACCAACGCACAGTGTTCAGGTCGGTACCAGCGATCAAAAAACTTCAAGCTATATTCGTACTGGTTAGGCATGTCCATAATGTCCTTGAGAAAACCTATCGTAGTATGTTTGTACGTGTGCTGTTCATACGCGGAGTCATGCAGCTTTTCAAGAATCCCCATGAATGGATTTGAGTAATTCTTATTGTACTCACCGAGAACCGCCCCCGCCTCGGTCTTGAAGTCCTCGACAGAGAACTGAAGATTCATAAACCGATCGGACTCGAGATCCATGATGGTCTCAAGAGCAGCGGACGTTGCAAGCGTGAAGTACGCAGTGTAGTCACTTGTTGTAAACGCATTGTAGTCAGCTCCGATGGACTTGAGCACTTCGGTGAAATCGTCTTTACTATACTTTTCCGTTCCTCGAAACATCATATGTTCGAAGAAGTGCGCAAATCCTGAGAGGCCCGGCTCGACTTCATTACGTGAGCCTGCACGGACGACTGTGTAGTATGAAATAACCCCAGGACTATCGAACGGTATCGAGATCACCGTTAGCCCGTTTTCCAATACAGTCCGATAAATTGGGTACGGAAAAATCTTGTTCTTCGGGGCTGGGTTTTCTGCGCTTGCCATTGGTGCCGTAATGACCAGAAACAGAAGACTATGGATAATCTTTCTCATGGAGCCTCCAAGATTTGAAGTATCGAATGTGCCACGCGGGACACGGTTGAAAAGTGGCGAGTTTGGGACGAGGTGTATCGTCGGACAGAATGTTCATATAATGTTGTACGAGTTAAATGGGAAGAGTTTCAGCAGGTCTAGTTTTTTGGAGATGATCACCAAACCTTCACGCTAGATACGTGCAGCACAACCGGAAACCCATTGAGAGGAGGTCACAATTTTCCTTGATTGCGAGCATTTCCCGGCTTTCTTGGCAACATAATGGATCCCAGAAGAGGGTAAAAGCTGGCTCAAAACTTTTTGAGCTTTACGGGAATGATGAACCGGATCGTCGTCCCCTTCCCGACCCCGGTGTCGATTACGATGTGGCCTTTATGGTCGTCGACAACTTTCTTCACGATCGCCATCCCGAGGCCCGTTCCGTGCGTCCTGCCATGGGTGACGAACGGTTCAAAGATGCGCCGCTTGACTTCCTCCGGCATTCCGGTGCCGGTATCACTGAACTCGAAGTAGACTTCGCTGTCCCGCAGCTCCGTGCGGACGGTGAGTTTGCCGCCATTCGGCATGGCATCCCGCGCGTTGCTCGCGATGTTGTAGAACACACGTGCCATCTTGTCCGAGTCCATGACCACTGGACCCGTGTACCGAAGGTCGCGGATGAGTTCAATGTTGTGCTTCACGAGGTCCTTTTCGATGAAGCCCATGATCGCTTCCATAATCTTGCCGAGTGGAACCTCTTTAAAGTTCGTTGCACTGACGCCGCGAGAGAAGTCAAGAATTTCCTGCAGCATATTCACGAGTCGATCGACCTGATGAATCATCTCATCTGCGAGCTTCACTGCTTCCTCGTTCCCCGATTTCTTCTTCATGACCTGTGCGTACACGCGGATCGTGTTCATCGGGTTCTTGATGTCATGGATGATCGAGCTCGCCATCCGTCCGATCGAGGAGAGCCGCTCGCTCTTCACGAGCTCCTGCGCCATCTTCGCATTCTGGATCGCAATCGATGCGCCTGCCGACAGGGCATCGAGGAAATCAACGTCCTCCTCGGTAAAGGTAACGGCGGTTTTCTTGTTCAGCATTTGAAACACACCGACGATCTTGCCGTCTTTGTCCTTCATCGGCATCGTGAGCATGCTCTTTGTGACGTAGCCTGTCGTCTTGTCGATCTCGGGGTTGAAGCGCGGATCCTGGTAGGCGTTTGCTAAGTTGATGACCTCTCCAGTCCGAGCGACACTGCCCGCGAGCCCTTTTCCGATCGGAAGACGAATTTCCACCATATCTGCGCCCTGAGCCTCTTTTGACCATAGCTCGTCCTTGAGTTCATCGATGAGATACACCGTGCCACGGTCGGCGTTGATAGATTTCCGTGCGGTTTCAAGGATGACACCGAGCAGCTTATCGATGTCGATCGTGGAGTTGACGTTCTTCGTGGCTTCAATAAGGGAGTAGAGATGCTCAAGCCGCCGGGATGCATCATCGGTGTTCCGTTCGAGTTCGAGGATGAGTGTTTCGTTGACCGTCCGTAGTCGGTTGGCCAGCGAACGAAGCAGGTTGGTGTTTACTTCCGGATGCTGCTTGCGAAGGGCGTCAAAATCAGCCTTCGGGAGGACGGCGAGCGTTGTTTCGTCGAGGGCGGCTGCCCTCGTGGACCGGGGAAGTCCGTCAATAACCCCCAGTTCTCCAAAGAAATCCCTCTCGTGGAGGATCCCCAGAACAGTCTCTTCACCGTATTTTGTTTTCTTCGAGAGTTTCACACGTCCGCTCAGGATCAAGTACAACTTACTGCTGGAGCTGGCGTCTTGGAAGATGACGGAACCTGTCGCGTAGACCCGTTCCGAGAATTTCGCGAGTACTTTGCTCAAAGCCTGCTTGCCCAACCCCGTGAACAGCACGTTTGCTTTGACAAACTCTTTTCCGTGTGGTGAGAGGTTCATTTGCGTACCCTTACTAGCTTTCACTCCTCAGCCTTACATGACGTACCGCGGCACACACTTCCCGCCATCCTCCAGGACATAGCACGTGTACGCAGGAGCCAAGAAGGATTCGGCTACCCGAATTGCCTCGGCTGGTGTTAATACGGGAACCATGCGCATCCGGGTCACCGATTCCGACGGCAACAACGACAGGAGGACGACGTGCACGGAGTCAAGTTTTTTCTGCAAGGAGAGTGCGGTATGGCCGTGTAGTGTGTACTGATTTAACAAGGTTTTCATCATCTCCTCCTGGTCGGGAAATCGAAACCAGTCGAGCAAAGTTTCAGACCCGATTCCCTCGCCGCACTCCGCCACGCAGAGGATCACACCACCTCTTTTGACCGCGTAGTATGCGTGCTGGATCGACTTATGAGTTTGGACGAAGTTGACGTCCTGAGGATACCCACCCGCGCTCACAATCACCATATCGGCCAGCTCACGTATGGGAATGGAATAGTATCCGTCGGCGATCAATGCCTCCCTGCGATGTGCCTGAATGACGTCTCCAGCGATGGCATGAAAAATATCGCCGTCTTCATTGAGAACCACTCCCACAAAAAAAATCGGCGGGTAGAATTGAACCGCATCAACGATGTCCTCATACACGGGATTGCCGTCGAGGTTGCCGTCAAAACAGAGCGGATGGAAATCTCCATCCCCCGTCAGCGTCAACCGGTGGTTCTGGACAATGGAGTCGTACGCGGCGACCCCTGGCATCACCATCTTCGCGCCTCCACCGAAGCCGGCAAAATAATGGTGGTTGACCTCTGAAACGACGAGCACTTTATCGGCATTGGCAACGGCCCGATGGATCGCCACTGGAGTGCCGCGCTCGGTTGTTCCCAGGATAGTGGCCACAAACTCGTCCCGAGCGTCGTTTTCATCGTTCGTGTACCGTCGGTAGACTTTTTCCCCCAGGATCGATATTTTCTGAGTCTCCGTTTGTCGAGAGTGCGCTCCGTTTGCGAAGAGGATCAAGATGTTCTCGCGCTTGACACCACGAGTCTCTAACTTCTCCAGGAGAATCGGTAGAATGGTATGGACCTTACACATGCGCGTCTTGTCCGGGACGATGACGGCAACCCGATCCTGCGGTCGAAAGAAATCTTCTAAGGTTGGAGAATCGACCGGGGCTTGAAGCGCCTGGTCGATCACTGCCGCGTCCGTCGTCGCGAGGTGCTCCCCTGGAGTTCTTAGGATGCTTATCGCGTGTCGATCGCTCAGGTCGAGCTTAACTTCTTGCTGACCGATTTTCAATCTCACGTTCATTCGGCTGTCACTACTGTTTTCCAACTCGTAAAATTAAAGACATTAATTCACTTTGTCAAGGATCTGCCTTTCCTTCACCGCAAGGTGAACACCATGTACCTACGGCTTATACTGAGGAGCAAATAAGCATCTCCATCTCCGTGGACCATCTGTCCACTGCACCCTTGGCTGACGCACTCTACTTGCAACGAAAACGCTCTCAGAGGTCCTTTTTTACCATGGAGAAAGCCCTCATTGAGGATTTTAAGGAATTCACGAAGAACGAGACTCAACCCGAAGCGATCGTTATCGGTGACCGGGGTCAAACGATTTGCGTACGAGGTTCTCAATGAGGCGTTTCGATTTCTCATGAACGGTACTGCGTTGATTGCCCTTCATGAAGAATCGCTACTGGCAAAAGATGTAGGGACTCGGTGTCGACGCAAAACCTTTTGTCGCGGCTCTTGGGTATGCCACTGGAAGACAAGCAACAGTGGTCGGCAAACCGGCGAAGGAGTCCTACCGACTCGTTCTCGAGCGCGTTGGTCTTCCCGCTGCCGTTGTGGGGATTGTCGGTGACGACATCTCCGCCAGAGGAACGTTTTACGTTCCAGAGGCGCCCGCCCGACCGCTTTACTAGCCTAGATTAGGCGGGCGGGGATCAGCCTTGGGCTGAGAAGTGGATATTGCGGGGTCGCAACAGTTCGGGATACGCGGTATTCTCATCAAAACGGTGAAGTACCGCGATAAGATCGTCGCACAATCAGACCTACGTCCGAATCTGATCTGGGCCCTCACTGCAGAGGTGGCCGTGTACCTTGGCACGAGATAGGAATCCGCGCGCAGTGATCGTTTTTGCCGCAGAAACTCTGCAGCTTTATAACTACGCAGATATTGACTTCTCCTTTTGTCAATTAATTCACCCAACACTATCGCGTAACGGTTCAGTGGTTCACGAACTCGGGGCAAAGCGGAGAAGGGTTTTGGGAATCCGTGAGCCATGTGTTATCCGCCGGCAGGGGCCATCGCGAACACTACCTTGAATCATTCCGTGCTCCAGTACTCCACTTATGGTTCCCGAACCGCGCAAATGGCTTTGTTTGGCACATGATCGCAGATCTCTTACGTCATAGGGCCGGATTTCATGTCATAGAAGACGAGAAAATCCGTGGCGACCGGCTCGGCACCGAGCTGCCGGAGCATCGTCGTAACTTGGCCGCGATGGTACGTTGAATGATTGACGACATGTTGCATGGTTTGCCACAGAGGATACCTCCAGGTTTCGCCTTCCGTGTTGACGTAGGCGATGATCGTCTTCAGGGATTCTTCCGTGACGCTTGAGACGAACTGCGCCTGCTCGCGTTCCACCTTTGCCCACTGCGCCTTGAGCGGGAAGATCGTTCGGAAGTCCGAGGGCGCCATCATCGCCTTCGGCGAGGTTCCCTTCCAGCGTTTGAACCAGATCCACTCGGCTGACATCACGTGTACGAGCGTATCTCGCACTGATGGGTAACTACTCCGCAGGTCCTTCGTGAACTTTTCCGGAGTGAGTCTCGACGCGGCGTCGAGAATCCTGGCATTTGCCCACCAGTTGTACTCGTAGAGTGCCTTTATACGATCCAAGTCCATATTCCTTCTCCTCGGTCGTCCCTAGATTTTTTCTTTCCTTTCAGATAATTGCAACCTCAGATAACGTGTTTCAAATTAGCGAAGCCGCAGGGCGGTTTGGGCGATCCGTCGAAGGCGGATCAAGAATCTGAATTAAATTAGAGACTCTTCGCGGAGTTTACGCCGTGTTTTGTTACGGGGATCAGAGTGACATTTATGGCTTTTTCCAGAATCTGCTTGCCTTGGGGACTTCGCCATACGATACGTATAACTATTTTTTCTATCAAGGAAATCGCAACTTTATGAAACTCGCACTTCGCGTGCTTGACGTTCATTGAAATTTGCCATATCAACGGTTTTTTTGGGTGGGCGAGGTCTTGAAGAGCAACGCGAGCGTGTACGGCTGAGGCGCTCTCGGCAATTGGGGCGCTCGAAGCCGATCCTCTCCCGGTTCACGGCAGACCGTGTTCCCTCAGCCCCCAGTGCCACCTCTGGTTGTCGTGTTTTTCAAGAGTGGGGGACTTGGACTTTCCCGGTGATTTCTGTTCAGCGGTATTCGGCCGCCAGAACCTGCCTGTCCCGACTCGTAGGGGCCTTCAGGCAGGCGCGGAGCGGGTCGGCCCACCTTGAATTGCAATAAAACTTTCCGTAGGTTCATTGCCGATGCAGCCGTTGGAAAAACAACCTCACTCCTTCTACCTCATTCTCTTGAGATTCGCTGTGGGAGCGGTCTTCCTCGTGCAGGGCATCAGCAAATGGTCATGGCTGCAGCAGCCAGATGTGCTCACGAAAAGGTTCAACCTTTGGCTGGACAGTGTGGGGTCCGTTGAGCGGGCGTACATTGAATTGATGATGCCGACTGCCGAAGTGCCTCGGTATTTAGTTCTGTTCGGGGAGCTCGCAACTGCGGTATCGCTGATCCTCGGCGTCCTGGTGCCACTTTCAAGCGTCCTTGCTGCCTTTATGGTATTCAATTTCAAACTTGCCTCCGGAGGACTCCTGACGTGGCGTTTTCTTGGCGACCCCTATGGAATCGTTCTTCTGGTCTTGCTGATCATGTTCGCGACGACACGAGCGGGTAGGTCGTTCGGTCTCGATTCGGTCCTCCAACGGAAACTCCCTTCGGTTCTTGCATAAGACGTATCGCGGACGTTTTATGATGCGTGAAACCATTTTAATCTCTCATGAAGTTCGAGAGGAGTGAAACATGAGCGTTTCCTTTATCGTTATTGTCCTGTACTTGATCGTTCTCATGGGAGTGGCGATTTACAAATCACGGATCGTGAAAACGCAGGACGATTTCATGGTGGCAGGACGCTCGGTATCGACTTGGTATCTGGTGGGAACTCTCGTTGCCACGTGGATCGGATCGGGTAGCTTGTTCGGAGGTGCCGGGCTGGCGTTCCGTGTAGGCTTTTCACAGCTGTGGATGAGCGCAGGAGCTTGGGTGGGCATCCTTGTCGTTTATTTTCTGGCTGGGAAGGTGCGGCGGATTGCGCAGTATAGCGTACCGGATATTCTCGAGAGACGTTACAACAAGTGGGCGCGGCTCCTTGGATCGACCGCTGTGATCATTGCATACATGTCAATCGCGGGGTATCAATTTCGCGGGGGCGGACGACTGCTGAACGTTGTCACCGGTATCGAGCCCTTCTGGGGAGCACTCATCACCTGCGGGGCGATCGTTCTCTTCACGCTGCTCGCGGGGATGGTTTCTATCGTCGCGATCGACGTTTTCAATGGCCTCCTGATGCTCTTCGGCGTAGCCCTTGCGGTTCCGTTGATGTTGGGTTCGGTGGGTGGGTTGACCGAAGTTACCAGCAGCCTCCCAGCTGACCATTTTGAGGTATTCGGCCAGAACAACGCATTCTGGGCGATGGGGCTGTTCTTCCCGACTTTTTTGCTGCTCCTTGGCGAGAGCAGCATGTATCAAAAATTCTTTGCTGCCAAGGACGAGGGAACAGCACGGAGGTCAGTCGTTGGGATGCTTATCGGTGTCATCCTTATCGAGACCCTGCTAACAGTCGTTGCGGTCGTCAGCAGCAGTAAGTACTTCAGTGACCCCGCCTACTATGGCGTTCAAGGGGACCAAGAAATCGTCCAATTCCATGAGTCCCTAAAACCGGAACATGACCCCTCGGTAATTTCGCCGGAGACGCGGGAACAAAACTCAAGGATGGAAGCCCAAACAGAGATCATTATTCTCCAGGTTGCTCATACCGAACTTCCGCTGTTCGCCGGGACCTTGCTGCTTGGCGCGGCCCTCGCGATCATTTTTTCGACCGGCAATACGTTTCTGATGATACCTTCGACGAACGTTACCAGGGACATATTCCAGAGGTTCATTAATCCACAGGCATCGCAGTCTACAGTCGTGCGATTCCAGCGCATCATGATCGTTCTTCTCGGTGCACTGGCATTTGTTCTGGCGACGTTTTTCAAAACGATCCTAGACATGGCATTCTATGCATACACCATGGTCGGGGCTGGACTCACTCCAGCACTTCTGGCGGCGTTCTTGTGGAAACGCGTGACTCCTGCTGGTGGAGTGGCCTCGATCGCCGCGGGGATTGTTTCGACGATTCTCTTCGCTGCATTCCAAGAGCAGCTCCACCTCGAGTTCGAGTACATCATCTATCCTGCTGCGATTTCATCGATTACGGCCCTGATCGTCGTGAGCCTTGCGACGGCGCCGTCGCCAGAGGATCGCTGGCGGCCGTTCATGAGCAAATAGGACTAGTGCCATTCCAGCCTATTCTAGTCGCGCTCATTCGAGCGGAATTGAAATGAACCTGCCCGACCATGTCCCAGCCCGCCCGCGGTCTAGCAGCTTTGCCGCAATTCGTGACTAGCGGGATAAGCAAGAGATGGTTGGAGCAGCACTTGTCAAGATGTCCACAGGCTGTTCGCGCGTAGGTTGAAGTATCCGAATTGAATATGATGATCGAAGAATTGGAGGAGCGTCGCGCGGAAAAGTGGCGTCGGCGTCCCGAACTTGCACTCGATACAGAAGAGGAGATGCTGAGATTCGTCGATGAGATGGGATTCTGCCTGATCGGTTACAGGAAGAACGCACCGCTCCCCTCGCTCGTCCGCGCAATCGAAGATATCGCTTCTCCACGGCGCAGTCTGGAAGTCAATGTACTCCTGAAAAGTTTCTTGGAAACGTATCGACCGAAGAAGAAAGTTCTCGAGTGGAATTCCCTTCTCCACTCCTTGTCGGTGATATCCTCGTCGTACCTTCCTCTGTTCTATGCTCTCATCGGTGATCGTCGTCCTGATCGCGACTATCGGAAACAGTTCAAGGAAAAGAAACTCACGCTCTTCGAGGTCCGCGTCTATGAGGCCATCCTCGAAGAAGGACCGATCTCTTGGAAGGGTCTCCGGTTGGCGTTGAACGCATGGCAGAAAAAACAAGCAGCAATGCTGAAGCAGTCCCTCTGGCGGTTGTGGAAGGGATTGAAGATAGTTCGCGTTGGATTCTGGAACCGAGAGGGCTCCCTCTGGCAATCGACGTGTTCATGGGACAAGCGACTTCTTGCTCGAAGTTCGGCGTGGACACGTGAAGAAGCTCTGCAGCGGCTCATTCTCCACTACGTCGAGACCGCGGTGGCGACGTCCCGTCGGCAGATTAAGAAGGTTTTTCATGGGCTGGCCGACTCGTCGGCCATTAACGCGGCAGTAAACCAATTGTATCTCGCCTCCCGGCTCGACGTTGATCCGAGCCTCGTCCTCGACAGCAAGAAAGCAATTATTCGCAAGGTGCGATAGCGGAGCGGGTTGATGGCCAGGCCCGGCTTGACTTTTTGTGTGCAAAGTGTTAGGTTTAGGTATCCCTAAATTTTATACGAGGAGCGCCTAATGTCAGGCGAAAACGTCGAGAATTACCTGAAAAGCATCTACAAACTGCAGAGCAAGAGCGGCAAGGTCCCTACCTCGGCCCTGGCGGAGCGGCTTGGGATTTCGGATCCTTCGGTGTCAGACATGGTCAAGAAGCTCTCTGAACAAGGGATGGTTCGCTATGCGCCGTACAAGGGTGTCGAACTCACGGAGAACGGGAGGCGGATCGCTCTAAAGATCGTCCGCCGTCATCGGCTTTGGGAGCTGTTCCTCGTCCAGATGTTGAACTACTCCTGGGATAAAATTGACGCCGAGGCAGAGAGGCTCGAGCACATCACGTCCGATGGCTTGGAACGGAAACTGGACGAAGCGCTCGGCTTTCCCCAGATCGATCCCCACGGCGATCCCATCCCGACGGTCGACGGTGAAATCAGCGAGTCTGATTACATCTCGCTCGCGGATCTGCATCCGGGTCAATCGGGTATCATCTCCCGCGTGAGTGACTCCAATCCAGAGATCCTTCAGTACGTTGCCGAGCTCGGCCTCGCTTTAGACAAGATAGTGCACGTGAAGAAGAAAATGGAATTTGACGGTTCGCTCTTAATCAAGATTGGTTCGAAGGAACATTTCGTGAGTCGAAAGTTAGCTGGAAGCATTTTTGTGCAGTCCAGTTGAAAAAGGAGGATAGAGGATATGCGGAACTCGCTACTGAGACCCTGGCATGATTTTTCGCGCCGCGGTTTTCTCAAGACATCTCTTGGCGGATTGGCTGGCGTGGTTGGATGGAAGGCACTCGCCAAAGCCACTCAACAGACTCAAGTGCAACCGCACGGAATGCCAATGCCTGAGCAGCACTACCGCGGTCGGTCACCGTCCGTCGACCCCGACACGTTTCCAAAACACGACCCGATGAAATTCCTCACACATTTCGATTATGGAACGGTGTCTCGACTGCCGAACGGTCAGGTCGTTCGTGAATACGAACTCACGGCAATCGATCGGGAGGTCGAAGTGGCGCCCGGCGTCTTCTTCCCAGCTTGGACATACAACGGTACGGTTCCGGGCCCGACCCTTCGGTGCACCGAGGGAGACTTACTGAGAATCCACTTCCGCAACGAGGGTTCAATGCCGCACACGATCCATTTCCACGGCATCCATCCGGCGAATATGGATGGCGTGTTTGAGCTCGTCGACCCGGGTGGTGAATTCCTTTACGAATTTGTAGCGAAGCCTTTCGGGTTATTCTTGTACCACTGTCATATGATGCCGATCAAAAAGCACATTCACAGAGGACTTTACGGGTCGTTCATCGTTGATCCGAAGACCGCGAGACGGCCGGCTCGGGAGTTCGTCATGGTCATAAATGGCTTTGATACCGATTATGACGGAGAGAATGAGTTTTACACGGTGAATGGAATAGCAAACTTTTACGCGGCACATCCGATCGAGATCCAGAGTGGCGAGCGCATACGCATCTATCTAGTCAATCTGACGGAGTTCGACCAGCTCAATTCGTTCCACCTTCACGGGAATGTGTTCCGCCTCTATCGGACTGGTACGGATTTGAAGAACTATGAGATCACCGATACCGTAATGCTCTGTCAGGGTGAACGGTGCGTCCTTGAATTTGCGTACGAGCACCCCGGAATGTTTATGTTCCACGCCCATCAGAGCGAGTTTGCAGAGCTTGGCTGGATGGCGTTCTTTAATGTGATAGCAAAACCTCTTGGTTAGAGGATCAGCAATGACATCGGACTACAAATTTTCGAAACTCAAAATTACCTTCTGGGCGGTTTTACCTGTCGTACTCCTCGTGGTATTCGTGGCAATTTTCCTGGGCAGGGATACCCTTCTCGTAGGGAAGGCACCACCAATCATTGAGGACGTTGCTATCGAGAGTATCACCTTCCATCCGAACGAGATCGTTGCGCAAGTCCGCAACGCGGGTCCGAAGGAAGTAACGATCGCTCAAGTGGCCGTAAATGATCTCCTCATGGCGTTCGAAGCAGAACCCTCCCCGACCCTGCCGCGACTTGCTGCAACGAAAGTCGTCATCCCGACGATGTGGGATGAGGGAGATCCCTACGAGATCAAATTGATCACCTCGAACGGCTTCGTTTTTACCCGCGAGGTCGAGATCGCCACCATGACGCCAACGCCAACAGCTTTCTACCTCCTCCAATTCGGATTGCTCGGGTTATATGTGGGGGTCATCCCGGTCCTGCTCGGCCTCCTCTGGTTTCCAGTTCTCCGTCACCTAAATGACCGGTGGCTGATGTTTTTCTTAAGCTTCACTGCCGGCTTGCTGATTTTTCTGGGCGTTGATGCAATCGAGGAAGCTTTTGAGGTTGCTGAGCGTGTGCCGGATGTTTTTCAATCCACTGCTCTGATCCTCATGGGAATAGCAGGGAGTTTTTTTGCACTCGTCGCACTCCGGAGCAGAAGCAAGAAGGCAGGTGAAGCAGGTTCTTTCAGTGCTCGGCTCGAGCTTTCGTACTTTATCGCCATCGGGATTGGTCTGCACAACCTTGGGGAGGGACTGGCGATCGGGGCAGCGTATGTTTTGGGCGAAGTTGCGCTCGGAGCCTTTCTCGTCATTGGGTTTGCTGTGCATAATGTGACGGAGGGACTAGCCATTGTCACACCTGTCGCTCGAGAAAAGCCGAGGCTTTTTCATTTTCCCCTGTTCGGTCTGGTGGCTGGAGTTCCCACGATCTTCGGTACCTGGATCGGAGGATTTACGTACTCAGATCTCTCGGCGATGATTTTTCTCTCCATTGGTGCAGGAGCGGTGTTTCAGGTGGTGTATGAAATCGTGAGGCTGATTGCCGAAGAATCTCGTGAAGGGCTCGGCCAGCTCAGCAATTTCGTCGGAGTTCTGGCGGGACTCGTGATGATGTACGTGACAGGTCTTTTGGTGGCAATCTAAGGAATTGAGGAGATTTCCGATGAGCTCTTCAAACAGACTCCCTCTTTCTATCGAACGCTAACCTAACTACCTGTCCGATGCAAGCGGATCAGTCCACTAGAACGTTCATATGTTATCTCCTACCCTTACAATTTACGTTCAGTTAGCACCACTCTACACTTGCACCCTGGAGACCTACCGTCGAGTCTTCGGTGCGTTCACAAGCAGCACGCTCATCCGTCGTAGGACAACATAACGTCTATTTTTACAGCGGTTAGTCGGAGAGGCGAGTCGATATACCAAGATGGTTTGGAAAGGAGCACACATGCT
>JAZGDE010000087.1:0-2874 GCA_036477295.1 Bacteroidota bacterium
TCGGACTGGATAGCCGCGGTTTTCGGCGGATCA
Organism: Bacteroidota bacterium; assembly: GCA_036477295.1. Lineage (GTDB taxonomy): Bacteria > Bacteroidota > Ignavibacteria > UBA10030 > JAZGDE01 > JAZGDE01. The sequence goes on from JAZGDE010000087.1 coordinate 34, forward strand.
TGAAAGTTGCGGTGACCGAAAAGCTCGATGCAATTGCTGAAACCCTCTCGAGGTCGATCCTCTCCCGAGACCAGCTGCTAGTACTTCCGGAAGCGATCCGAGCCATTCACTTCCCGAAAACTAACGACGAGCTGAACGAAGCACGACGCAGGCTCAAATTCGACGAACTTTTCTATCTCCAACTCCTGCTCGCGTATCGCCGGCGGAAAGTGAAAGTGCAGGAGAAGGGGATTTCGTTCGGGGTGGAAAGCAAGCTAGCTCGCCAGCTCGTCGACTCTCTGCCGTTCAAGCTCACGAAGGCGCAGATCTGCGTCATTAATGAGATCGCGGAAGATATGAAGTCCGACAAACCGATGAATCGCCTGCTCCAGGGAGACGTCGGGAGTGGAAAAACCGTTGTCGCGCTCATCGCAACGTTGATCTGCGTCGAAAACGGATACCAAGCGGCGTTCATGGCACCGACGGAAGTTCTCGCGGAACAGCACTATCGGACGATTGCGGACTTTCTGAAGACAATTCCCGTGAACATTCGGCTACTCATCGGTGGACAGAAAAAGCGTCTTCGCGAGGACGTTCTCGAAGATATTCGTTGCGGCACCGCACAGATTGTGGTCGGAACTCATGCCTTGGTGCAAGAACACGTCGAGTTTGCCAATCTCGGTCTTGCCACCATCGACGAACAGCATCGATTCGGTGTTCTTCAGCGGGCAACCCTTCGTGAAAAGGGGTTCAACCCCGACGTCCTTGTGATGACGGCAACTCCGATCCCACGTACCCTTTCGCTCACCGTGTACGGAGACCTCGATGTCTCAGTCATTGACGAGATGCCAAAAGACCGGACGCCGATCGAGACGCTTCTCAAATTTGAGTCGCAAAAGGATTGGGTGTACAACTTTGTTCGCGAACAAGTGAACAAGGGTGGGCAGGCGTACATCGTCTTCCCCCTCGTGGAGGAATCCGAAAAGATCGACCTGAAGGCGGCGGTGGAAAGCTACGAACACTTGAAGTCCAAGGTCTTTCCAGATTTCCGCTTGGGTCTGATTCACGGGCGCATGCCGAGCGATACCAAGGACGAAGTGATGCAGGCTTTTAAAGAGAGGAGGATCGATATTTTGGTCGCCACGACGGTCATTGAAGTTGGGATCGATGTTCCCAATGCGACCGTGGTGGTGATCGAGCATGCAGAGCGACACGGTCTGTCTCAACTCCATCAGTTGCGGGGAAGGGTCGGGCGCGGTGCAGATCAGTCCTTCTGCATACTGGTGGCACAGCCCTGGGCTGCGGCAAGTGCGATGAAGCGGATTGCGCTATCCGAGAAAGAGTGGCAGAAAGAGGAGGAACGTCGGAAGGCGGCGCGTCGACTGGAGACGATCGTGAAAACGACCGATGGTTTCAAGATCGCGGAGGTTGACCTCGAGATCCGCGGGCCGGGCGATTTCTTCGGGACGCGGCAGAGCGGGCTACCGGACTTACGCATTGCCAACATCATCACGGACGGCGCGATTCTTACCGCTGCACGACGAGAGGCGTTCCTCTTGGTGGACCAGGACCCCCAGCTGAGGAGTCCAGAGAATCAGCCTATCCGACAGCATTTCGATCGTACCTTCAAAGAGAGTCTATCCCTGGTAAGAGTGGGCTGAGGATTCTTAAAGCGATCTTATCGCAACGTTGATCTTTACATCGTAGGGTGAGCAAATGTTTCATCGATAAGTCCGCCCAACGCAACAACCTGTCCATCGTCACGGTTGAGTCCCAGTTGACGCAGAATCACCCTCCTTGGGTTCGAGCATGATATTTTTCAAGAAGGAAGTCCTATGTCAAATCCGTTTTCTGGACCGCTTTGTATACGACGCCGTTGATGTACTTCGGGCTGCAGACGTTCATCGCCGAGACAAGAGCGTCGTTCCTCGTCGGTCCCGACCTCGCAGTTCTCGTCGCAGCGGGAATATTCGCTGTCACGTTCTATCATGATGCTCTCTATAAGCATGTGAAGCTGCGTTGGCAATCACTACTCTCGTCGGAGTCTTCGGCTTGTGGGGTATCGTGGCCTCGATGGTCCGTCACAGTGGTACACTTATGAAGCATTTGATCATCAGCGTTTCGGTGGTTGGGATTGTCATCGTCATTGCCGCTCTGATTTCGTACGGAGAGGTAGTCTCGGAGCTCTATGGGCAATTCCTGCGTGCGAGAGGAAAAATTCCGCAGCGAGCCCACCGCGTGTATAATTTCTTGAGGATCAATCTCCCGAATTGGAAGAGGATTCTGTTCCTGCGCTTTTTCGCCTACGGATTGGTGCTTGTTACTGTGATCTCCGTCATCCTCCTGCTACCAGGGAACGAATTCTTGCACGTCAAGCTCATCGTATGAGGGGAGTTTTCTCAGCGTTAGTGATCCTGGATGGTATCCTGACAGTGGAAATACTGAGAAAGGGGATTGTCGAGCAAGAGCTTCAAACAGCTCGTCAGATGCAGGGCAGTCTCATGCCAACGAGTGACCCAGCGATCAAGGGGTTTGATATCTCGGGCGTCTGTAAGCCGGCGAGCGATGTGGGCGGTGATTACTTTGAGTACGTTTGGCTGGATAAGAAAAGGACGCGGCTCGGCATAGCGCTTGCAGATGTTTCGGGCAAAGCAATGAAGGCAGCGTTCACGGCTGCGCTCACGAGTGGGATGCTCTACAGTGAACTGGATGGTAATCGATCAGTTCGACAAGTCCTCACGCGGATGAACAGACCGATGTACCTGCGGACGCACAAACGAGTGTTTACCGCCTTTTTCCTCGTGTCGCTCGACGTGAATTCCAAGAAACTCACGTTCACCAGTGCCGGCCAAACGAAACTCA
>JAZGDE010000088.1:0-2997 GCA_036477295.1 Bacteroidota bacterium
AGTACGACCAGCATCGCGATGTTTATAAATTTGGTCAGGGTGTCAACCTGGGAATTGTTGTCCTCATCATCATTCATGCGATTCTTGCGGGGATTGCCATCGTGTGGTTTTATCACATCACGTACGATCGACTTCCTCTACAAAAAGCAGCAAAGGGAGTGTCGTTCGCGGCTCTTTTTGTCGTCGTTGCTGACCTCCCGTCGTGGTTGTCCAACTACACGACATTCAACATACCCGATTTGCTTGCCTTCAGCGGGACGCTGGCGACTGTTCTTTCTACGCTCGTCGCCGGCATCCTTCTCGGAATTCTTTATGAATTGCTCGTCCGGAAGCCGCTCGAGACGGAAGAGATTTAGCCGCCTACAATCGGGATTGATACGAAGAAGAGCACACCTTTGCATTTATCAGAAAGCAAGCACCCGACGTATTGTTCGTTAGTGTGCAATTTTTCCGACGAGCGGGTCGGTCTTAGGCTGGCCCTTCCTGCCGAGAAGCTCCTCGAGGCATCTGCTGCGGCGTTAAAATTCAGAGATGCGCTCGGTCCAGCAGTTCGACGAGTGAAGAGAGAGTTTCTGGTGGAATTCCCCGTCCCACTGCCTGGAAGAGGGCACAAGATTTTCTTGCTGACTCCTTCGTGAGGAACTACGAGAAGGTCGGATCTGCTGACTGGTAAAGCACAAGTGCTTAACCGTGGCGGATGGAGAGTGTTGGAGTTACGCAATGAAGGAAACTGCGAATCGAGTGGACGGGTTGACAAAAAGGTGAAATCCTTGTAAATTTGGTAAGTCCATTACCCGAACTGTGGACTCCCATCGACTCCTGATGATAATACCTGATGAAGGTGTTCGTCGGAGTCTTGTTCATATCTTCAGAGAGCCTTCTGGACTCACAATTCACCATTTAGCCACATTTTGAGAGGAGACCTGCTATGAACAACCTCAAAAAGCTTCTCTTGCCATTTGTGGTCGTGTACGTCGTTAGTATGATCCTGAACCTTTTAATTCACGGCGTTATACTCGGGTCCACCTATGAATCGCCGGAGTTGAGCGATATGATGAGGCCAGCCGAGGAATCCAAGATGTGGATCCACTTTATCGTGGGCATCATTTTCTCGTTCTTCTTTGTACTTATCTTCTCGAAAGGATATGAAAACAGGGGCATCATGCAGGGAGTCCGTTACGGCCTCTACGTCGGCCTGATGGTCGCCACTCCGATGGCATACAGTTCCTACGCTGCCTATCAAATACCGTACTCTCTGGCATTACAATGGTTCATCTACGGTTTGGTCTACTACATCATCCTGGGAGTGATTGCTGGTCTCCTTTACAAACCCAAACTGGCAGCAGCACCTGCTGCATCTTGACCGATCGTGCATACGATGTCTGAACCTTTCGATGTGGACGCTTCGCGATCACTGAGCCATAGGTCTTAGGTGGTCGTTGGTGTCCGGTACGCCGTCTGTTGGATTTCGAGAAGAATTTCTCATCAGGAGGATTGCGGCTGGACATGAGTTGAAGAACTGAAGGCGGGACTGTTCCCGCCTTTTCATTTAACGGATGTGAAAGACTAGAAACCAGCACACTCTGATCCAGTCGATATTATCCTTGACTCGCGAGCCAATGAAATCTATATTGGTCGCCACCCAACTGCCGCAAATTGTTTCACCTGACTGGAGAGATCGCAGACGCGCCCGACGTGCGAGAGCTCTTTCATGGGGGGCGGTGGAACACAGAGACGAATGAACACTCAGGGTCAGGAGGTAATTGGATGAACTGCTGTTCGATGGAGACGAGCGGGACTGACAAGTTCTTTTCGAAACACGCGAAACGCTGTGCGAAGCAGTTCCGCAAAAAAGGACTTGATAAATGTCAGAAGATGCTCGTGGCAGGGATTTCCCGACCGGGCTTACAGTCGAAAAATATTCTCGAGATCGGTTGCGGTGTCGGCGGACTTCATCTTAGCCTCCTGAAGCAAGGTGCCAGACAGGCTTTTGGCGTGGAGATTTCAAAAGGGATGCTTGAACAGGCTCGAACGCTTGCTGGGGAGATGGGACTCGTTGATCGAGTTGCGTATCGTTTGGGTGATTTTGTCCTCATGAATGGAGATGGTTCGATGGAAGCGGATGACTCGGTCCCGGAGTGTGAGATCACCGTTCTCGATAAAGTCATTTGCTGCTACGAGGACTGGAAGACGCTTGTCACGAAATCATTGGCGAAAACGACCGAAACGTACGCTGTCTCCTACCCGAGACCCGTCTGGTACACCCGGCTCTTTTTCTCGGCGGCGACCGCACTCGCAAGAATCTTCCGTTGGTCGTTTCACCCTTTCTACCACGATTCCGAGAGCATTCAGCGCTTCATTCAATCACACGGATTTGAAAAGCGGTACGAAAACCAGACAATTGTCTGGCTTGTCCTGGTTTTTCAAAAACAACAGGGAGAGCTGTTTCCATGAAGACACATCAATCAACACCGATGTTGACGTTTGTTCTTCTTGTTTTCATCGCAGTCTCTGCACATGCGCAGAAGGGTAGGACGCTCGTCGTGCCCACCGTCGCGACTGCGCACTACACTCATAGCGAGCCAGAATCACATGGCGTTGTGTCGGTCACGTTTGGCGAACAGAAAGTCGTCGTCGCCGTGCACGACCTTGCGAGGAAGGCAGAGTATGACGTTTTGCTTCTCGACGAGTCCATCGGCCAGCGTGAGAAAATCGGGATTCTGAATACGGACCAGAAGGGATCCGCGGTGATGGAGTACCTTACGAAAGACTTGCTCGAAACTCACAACGCACTGCTCATCGTGAAAGGAGAGGACGTGATTCAGTACGCACAGCTGCAGGAGTCATCGCTCGGCTGCATTTGCCGCCATAGCGGCGGCTCGATCGTGACTCAGCGACTCGACCAGCTCTGCTACGAATGTCCCTGTGGCGTCAACTATGAGATCTGTTGCGGCGGGAAGAAAAAGTAAGGCCTCGATTTCGCTGCCGTGCAGCTTC
>JAZGDE010000089.1:0-14784 GCA_036477295.1 Bacteroidota bacterium
TCACCACCACCCGGTCCGCTGAGGATCTCGAAGTTCACGGTGATCGCATGATCCGAGTCGATCGGACGACCTTGACTATCCCTCGCTTCGAATACGATCGTGGCGGTCTCAATCCCTCCAACTCCCCGAACTGAAATTTCGGTTGGGTTAAGAGAGACGAGAACGAAGCTCGATGCATCGCCGGCAGGACCGGGAGGCAGGACGACGGTTGTATCGGAACGCAGTACGATGGGGGCAAGCGTGACGTCATTCCCCGGAGCAACCAAAACACTCGTTGAATCGCTCAGGAACCCCACCTTCGTTACCAGAATTTTTGCGCTAACTTGCGTCGACGTATCAAACTTCACAGTGAAAGAGTATTCACCCAACGAGGACGTCTGATCTGACTGAGTGCCCAGTGGAGTGAAGAGAAGAACATTCGCGGCCTCGATTGGAGTTCCATTCTGTTTAACGACTTTACCTGCCACGCGAGCTTCTCCCGCAGCTTGTAGCAGACTGGGCTCTGTGGGGTCCTCGCAGGCCATGAACATTGTCAGAATCGGTACCGCGCTCCAAATGAAGAGTGATCGAAGATTCATAATGCCCCCGGTAAGGAGATAGTGCTTCATATTATGGGATCCTCAAAAAATGTGTGACTTAGTTTTTCATCCGGCGCCGAATCTCACGATCGTACTCCCTTTGCCGCTGCTTAATCAAGTCCCGTCGCCTATCTACCGTCAGCAGCCGCTCTTCGAGCGTCGGGAGGAGTTCTGCTTTGAGGAGTACGATAAGTTCCCGTTGACTGTAGAACTGTCGGTTGAAGCCGGTGAGATAGCGAATGCCGAACACCCACCAGGGGAGGTCTTTGAGGATGGGGATACCTTCACGAATGATTGTTTCATCGGTCGAATACAATCCGCCAATGATCGTTTCTCCGCCGTCCAGGAGCAGCACCTCGGTTTCAGCCTTCGTTCGCGTGATAATGGTGCTGATCGGACCCGGAGTAGCAGAGCTCCGCTCAGAGGCAATGGTAAGATGGATAAATGTTTGGTCTAAATCCGTGATAACCTGCGGAGTGACTCTGAGAATTGTCCCCACATCGAAAAATTGATCGGTAACATTCCCTGCAAAGTCACGCTGTTTGATCGAAAAGCTCTGACCGATCTGGATAAATCCTTGGACACCATTTCGAACCGTCACTTCCGGACTGGCGATGATTTTCCCGAGGTTGTAAGACGAGAACAGTTTCGCGATTGCATCAAGATTACCGAACGTCACCGTCGGAAGCACTTCAACCTTGAAGAAATCCGTCACCAAATCTGCACCAGTGACGGAGCCGCTGATCTCAGCCTTTGAAAACGGGCTTTCTCCCTTTGACTTCAGAAAGTTCCAACTAATACCGACCTCGGTGAGCTTGGTGAGGTTAACCTCGAAGAACACCGCCGAGATTCTCACCTCCCGCGTCCTCAACGTCGGCCTGGGAACTTCACCGGGCCTTACGATTTCCTCCTCGCCCAGCGAGTAGAGCTCGATGTAATCCCGGAACTCATTGAACCACATCCCGTTTGTGCGGAGGATCGTCTCGAGAGCAACGCGCCACTGGAGTTCTTCGACATTGACTCCGATCTGCATCGTCCTCTTCCTCGGGTCGACGATGACTTTGCCCGTAAACTTTCTGCTCACTTCGCTGAGTGCCTGGATCGCCTGGTCAAACGGGGTTGTCATCGAAAAGGAAACGATCTCTTCCGGTGACACGAATTCTCTCCGCAACTCACGATCCACACGCTGGGCCCAAGCCACTGTGTGCCAGAGCAACGCCGAAACCAGAAGGAGCTTTGGGAGTGTGTTTTTCATGACGGCTGTTCCTATTTTGTTTCGATCCTTGTTTCAAATCTGATGGTGAGTGCGAATCTATCGATGATACCACCTTTATTGAGAGTAAATTCTACTCTGCTTTCCTTCGGAATGATCTTGGTCACGTATCCCAAATAAACCTCGTCACCTTCTTGAAGTGTCTGGATCTCATTGTTCTGATCCTGGATGAAGGCTTTACCCGGAATGACCGCCTTCAGTTCCGATCGCTCCACTTCGACGAGCCCAAGTATATTCGGAGGGATCGAGCTCAGAATGAGCGGCTTGAATGGGTTGTAATAGAATCGAGCGGGCATGGCTTCGCCGTACCCCACGGAGCCGGTAAGGTCGGCCGCAGGAGTAAAATAGGCGTGAATGATCATCTCGAAACCCACACGGAATTCGCGACCTTCCGGACTGGGCTCTTCGCCGGGCTTGGTCTCGGTCTTCACGATCTCGATCGTCCGAAGTTTCAGCGTCGGAATTTTATACAACTTCCGACCGTTCTCCAACAGCCACATGAATCTGTAGAGATTCTCAAAATCGGATTCCCCCCGCAGGTTATAGACCTTGTACCCGTAGTCGCCGAATCGCTGCTCACCTTGGTAGATCATGTCAAGCCTCAAGAAACCAGCCTGGTTGATGATGCCATTCAAATAGGCGTACGTCTCTGCAGTCTGATCGGAAGTGAGGATGTCTTTCGTCCTGTTTTGCCATCGCGCCTCCATGTCCTCAACGTTGGCGCGCGTTGTGTTGAACAGACCGATTAAGTCAGGAGTGTTCTGGAGCTCAGTATCGAGCATCTTGATTTTCGCGTCGGTCGCACCGATTTGTCCCGGCTGTCGAATCCAGTGGTAGTATCCACCTCCGAGGAGGATCAGAGCGAGAAGAACTCCCAACACGATGCTGTTCCGAAGTTGATAGGACAAGGTTACTCTCCCTTTTTTGTAAAATACGCCTTGACCCTAATCCCGACCCCGACTTGTGACGAGAAGACCGCTTTGTGGTCGGTGGGACGGAAGGTCACCGGCCGTGTTAGCCGGGTTGCTCTCCGGGCTCTGCACCAGCGGCTGGAGTCTCTGGGGGAACGGCGCCCGGCGGCGCTTTCGGCACCACGCCGGGCACTTCGACAGTGAACTTGTAAACGACTTTGTCACGAATTTCCTGGACGAGGACCTGTCTCAACGTTGCGTTTTCATAAAGACGTGTGAACCGAGGGACGCGGCTCCGGAAGATCGCGTACCCATTCATCGTCATCCCACCTGCGTCAGTCGTGGTGATATCAGTAAGCCAAACGGAATTCAAGTCCTCAACGCCCCTGGTCGTCTGGCTGATAGTCCTCCCCCAGATGTCACTACCTGGAATGAGCCGCTCGTAGAGCGAAAGCTCATTTTGATACTTCGCACCGATGAGGCTCATGCTGTCGATCCTGGCCTGAAGGCGCTGGTTCTCCTTCACTTGATTCTCCAACTGCACAAGCTGCGCTTGTTTGGCATCGAGCTCCTTCAGGCGAACCGGGATCTGCGAAGTGAAATAGACTGTCAGGAAGAAGATCAACAACATTGCAAGGTACCCATGCCAAGCAACCTTGAAAATGCGCTGCTCCTCGAGCACACTCGAAGGAATAAGATTGATAGGATAGAACTCTTCCTTGTCCGGTTCAAGTAACTTCCAGGCCGTCGCAATCGGAATGGCGTACTCCGATACCCGTTCCTGTAACTCCGCTGGAAGCGGAGTCAGGTCAAGATATGGCATGTGGAGATAATCGACATCAACATTAGGGAACTGCTCGAGGAAGAACGATTTGAAATCAAGTTTCTGGCTTTCACCAGCAAGCACGATGTGATTCAGTTCGGTCACACCCACGGTATCCTGCTCGAGGAGAACGCGACTGTACACCGTATTCTGGATGTTCGAGGAATCAGACCCCTCTCCGATGCTCGGAGCAAAGTGCAGGAAGTCACTCCCTTTCATAAAGATCAATCTCGTGAACTCCCTCCCAACATACACGAGCAGGGAAATTTCTTCAGGCCCAAGCTCGTAGTTTGCCCGGACGAGGTTCATCAGAGCAAATTCACCAGTATCGATGAGCTGGAGGCGAACCGGACGATTCCCGAAGAAGGATTTCAACTGGTCGAGAGTGTTCATCAGCGCTGTGCCGTCTTCTCGGATGGCACAGAGCAGACCGCCTTCCTCCGTCTGGACATAATCAAGGGCATCCGCGCTCGGTGACGTCGCGCGTACGGCGCGCAGCTCCTCCATGATTCGATTCCTCAACTTCTTGCCCCTGAGACCAAAGTCGCTTTCTGTGACGTGATAGTAGATGGACGGCTCGATGATGCTGTACCCGAGAGTATACGCGGAAGGAGGAAACCCGGAGAGTAAGCTCAGGATGACCGAACTATTCGTTTCGGCACCCGTTATCTCTTCGCTGACGCCACCGGTCGGCTCGGCTGGAGTCGGGGTTGGTGCCTCACCGCCGAAAATATCCCCTGTCGCCCCCGTGCCGGCGTCCATCGACTCCAACATTCCTGCCTCCATCGCCGGCTGCTCTTCGAGACGGCTCACCAGATTAGCCGTCTTGACGTCATAGACGCTGACCTGTTTTCCTTTGATCCCAAGGTGTGCAAACTTGACTTCGAGACCATCGACGAAAAGCCCCAACGCCACCTCGCCTTGACGCTTGTCATAAGCCATGGATCTTTACACTCCCATAATGTTAAACGTTCAATTGACAGCCGTGGTGATGTTCAAAATCTGCTGGAGGCGCCGTTTGTTGTTGGCGAAGTTCATGGCGTTTTCCAGCGAAATCTTCTTGGTCAGATAGAGCCGCTTGAGGTCCTGCTCCATCGTCGTCATACCCTGGTCGCCTGATTCTGAGATCATCTGGTAGATCTCGCTCGTATTGTTGTTCTTGATCGCTGCTCGAACGGAAGGGTTCATAACGAGAACTTCTTTCCCCATAACATGTTTCTTGTCTAGCGTTGGGACGAGCTTCTGGGAGATGACACATCGGAGCAGGTCAGCCAGACGATTCCGCACACGCTCTTGTTCGATCGGGGGAACTTCGCCGATAATACGGTCGATGCTCTCGACCGCAGTAGCTGTGTGAAGAGTGGAGAAAACCTTGTGACCGCTGTCGGTGATCTCGAGCGCCGTCAAGATCGTGTCCGGGTCGCGCATCTCACCGATCATGATAATGTCAGGGTCTTGGCGCAGCGCTTGCACAGCACCGTCTTTGAATGATAGCACGTCCCTTCCTACCTCTCGATGGCGAATGATACAACGGTCCGATTTATGCACATACTCCACAGGGGAGGCAATGATGACAATATGACCATCCACAGAGTGATTGTTGGCGTCGATGATGCTATCGAGCGTCGAGCTTTTTCCCGATCCGGTGATCCCCGTGACAAGGACAAGACCCTCTTTTGTGTGGACGAGACTCAAGACTTTGGTCACATTGTTATGCAACCAGAGGTCCTTGTAGGGGCGGACGACGGCGTTGATTAGACGCATGTTCAAGGCGAGCGCGTCGAGTTCAAAGTACGCATCGGCACGGAACCGATGGATCTTGTCGTCATCCATAATCATGTAGGAAAAATCGAGGTTGCGGTTCTTGTAGAGAAACTGACGCTGACGTTCCATCATCAAGTTCTGGACGAGAATGCTGACCTCATCCAATGAATAGTCCCCAAGGGTCGTGTCTGGTTTCTTCGCCCCATAGATTCGATACCAGACGCGTCCTTGGGACCCATAACCGCCGATGTCGATGTCAGACGCATAGTTCTGGACCATTCTCAACAGAAAACTCTCCATCTGCCTCTTAAGCAATGTCTTATGGTCTTGAGGAGCCTTGCTCACCAAATCCCCAATCAGCATCTGGCGCTCGATGCCGTAGGCGGTCTCGGGGATTTGCTGAACGATCTGAGCACAAACAGACCTCCCGTCCTCCATTCTCTATCCGCCTAGCCTCCAAATCTAAAGTTTTACTTCCATATTCTGTTGTATGTTCTTAGCAGGCTGGAAAATACGGCCATAATATAGAGAAGCTCAAGCCGAATGTCAATAGTATTTTCCTCTTTACGGTAAGGATTTCTCCGCAAACCGTCTGTGCTTTAGGACACAAGTTTGCTGGCTCGGGACACGTCAAGGATAGACCAGGACGGCATTGAGCCTGTCCATCGGTTCTCCTCTTCGCCTGAGAAATAGAGAAGAATATAGCTCAACCTGGCACGGGAAAGATGGAAGATCAGAGTAGTCGTTCCGGTGCTTGTACATCGAAAAATTCACCCATTGGCTCGCTGCAAGGTGCCCTAGGACCCTTGGAAGTTCCAGCCCGAAAGGCTTGCCATCATCCTCTGTCGTGAGAAATTTGATGCCATCATTTCAAGGTTGAATGTTTGACTTCTAGGACTCACCACAAAACGGTAAGCCTGAATTCTCTACGTTCTAAGCTGGTTTATTCGCTTGCCCTCAGATACTCCTGCTTTATGTTCGACGTCCGTCGTGCTTCAATCTTCATCATTACGTGAGTTTGGTGGAGACGGGCATCCCGGCGGAAAATCACACAGGTCGCGGTTTTTTCAAGATTTACCGTGGGGGAAAAGTATTGAGCTTCGCTAGAAATTGCAAATGCGCAAGGGCCCTCCCTCTTTTTCCACTTTTGCGATGTCTGCATCCGTGTCGTCATCTGTTGATTTGGCGGTGGTCGGTACCCTCCGCTTCGCCCCAATTGGTTCTACCCTGTGGAAATTATCGAATGCTTCTGAACCCCCTATTTTCGTGAGCAGGGTTATGTATCGTTGCAATTAAGAAAAAAATTATTTGCTTAGTTGGTCTAACGCCTGAGAAAAGGAGCTCAGTTCGTGGGTCAACAACAACTTTTACTCATCCTTGTTGGAGTAGTTATCGTGGGTCTTGCGATCGTGGTTGGTATCAGCCTCTGGCACGACGCAGCGGAACAATCAAACCGCGAAGCCATCGTCCATGACTTGCAGTACCTCGCCTCCAGCCTTGTGCAAGCATACATGACACCGGAGGTGTCAGCCGGCCTCCAAGGAAACTACCACAAGCTCTACAAGGATCCAGAGCTAAAAATATTGAAAAAAAACAGGAAGAAGAATCCTAGTACGTCGCCGAATTACTACTGGGAAACTGACAATGGGAAGTACGAGTTTGTGAAAGTCACCACGGATTCAGTGGTCCTTAGGGGAGAAGGCCTGGAGATTGGTCGAGACAAAGTCAATCCGGTGACAGCGTACGCACGCATGGGAGCGTCCAGTTTTGAAATCGAAATCACCAACTAGATCTCGGAACTCCCGGAGCAGTAAAACCAACTAGTGCCTTTCCAACTATCTTTTGCTAATCCCGCCACAGAAAAAGTGGCGGGATGCTCATTCCAATCCCGCGACAGGCGGGACTAAAATTAATGGGAATGGCACTAGATGCCCTGCCTTCACGCGGTTCCATACTTTTGAATAAGCAGTTTCGTCCGTACCTCACTTTTGAGTTAATGAATCAACTTAATGCGTTAAGCAAGAAGAGAATCCGACCCATGACCCTCGTATCGCTTGCAATGAGGCGGCATTCAGCATGACCCGAGCCAACCGTAAGTTATTTTCGATTGCACTCAACACCCCACCTCTATCCCCACCAGCATAGTACAACCATAAGGCAGCCCCCAATATTGGAGCGGACACGCTTGGTCAAAATGCCACGGAGGGCCTGGCAAAATCCCCCGGATGCGGACCTTCCTGGAAAATGAACAAGCGCACCAATGGACCACACTGACTTATCCGCTTCCAAGAACAGCCTCGGTCGGCCCGCAGCGTGAAGAGCGTCCCGAAGAATCTCAATTCTGCTCCTCCAGCTTGATTTCGTCGATCTCGATTCTCGCTTCAATTCGGATGGGATTAATGCCGTCGTTACCCTTCTCTATTCCGATTCCCTCAAAATGGATATGATCTGTGTTGTGTCCTGGGTCGATTTGCTGATAGGTCCCGTTCGCGTTCTCTGCCAAGTGAGCAGACACGGTAAAGTTCTTGAAAGTATTCCCCCCGCCTCCGATGGAGGCTGGAGTGCGGTAATGTTTTCGCGCAATGGAGGCAAGATGGCGAAGGTCTATGATGACCGCTTGTCGATTTAGATCGGCGGCCGTGTCCTGAAAGAACCAGAAGCCCGCAACGACCGCCAGAGCCAATATTATCAAGGCAAGTAGAATCAGAAGAAGTTGCTGTTGGCCCATGACTGATTATGGTTTCCGTTCCTATGAGCGGGTTGACCGAGCATGATATCTCCCGACCGAGGGCGGCGTTCCCGACTCTCGTCTCTCAGCGCCACAGGCGATGCCAGGACATCGAGCCGCAGATTCAACCCCAAGGCCAAGACATACGCAGCGACCCAGAAGTAATTCCTCTTCCGTCGAAGAGGAACTGCGTGGCATCCCGCCCCCCGCAACGTTACAAATATAAGCAATCGAGAAGCTCCTGGCAACCGCGATGATAGATAGTCACGGCGTTGCTGAAGAGTCTGGAAAAATCCATTAGATGCGCAGAGAGGGAAAAATGATGCCGATGTGCAAGATCGAGTACAAGCCGAGGCCGGAAAAAGATGAGGATCGCATTGACTTTCAAGTTACGGCCGTCGTGGTTATGGGGCTTTCAATCGAGAACGAGACAACCCGCGATAAATGAGTGCACAGATCCCAGCCCGCGCGAGACAGACTTCTATTCCCACCAAGAAATCAGCTCAAGTTTCTTTCTCCAACTTCCTCCAACTTTCCCAGCAGTTGCTTCGAAAGATTCCAAGATGTTACATGAGTGGTATTGGATCGATACGTTTCCATTAGCTACGTTGCTCCCCGTCACGGTTTGGCCCAGCAAGTAGTTGAGCCCCGAGAGTAACGCGCCGTTTATTGTGATCCCGCCGTTAGTTCGGAAATAGTCACCCACAAGTACGAGCCCGCCCCATGTCCATGAGCCTGACATTTCCAGACTTTGCGGAGCAACGAGGAGCCCTTGCCCCCCCATTCCAGATCCATTCAGCTTCACGCCGGGCCCCACGAAAATGACAGGCCACTGGCCGCCCGAAAACGCACTGGGACCCGGCCAGTCCTGAGCGGTGTTGACAACGTAGTCAGGGGTTAATGCCAAGACCTCCTTCCAATCGATATCGATCTGGGCTGCCACATCTGCTTGCGTACCGCCGGCACTATAAGGCGGATCGCCAGCGAGCCAGTCTTCGGTCCCGTCAATCGGTTGACCGTCCTTCGTGACCAAGCCATCCGGTGAAGTGACCCCCGGCAACGGTGGCTGTCCGCCTTCCGGACAATCACTAGTGGTGGCAGCGTCGATGCCCGAGAACTTCCCGGAATTCCCATTTTTATTAAAGCCCTCGAGCGTGGTGATCACCGCCGATTTCACACTTCCGGAGAGTACACCAACCTTCAAAATGACTCTTGAGCTCGTCGTCTCCTTTCCGAACGTGCTCGTAGAGAGCAACACAATTGTTGCATCTCCGCCAACTACGGAATCTCGTACCGTGAGCGCTGCGGTCCCACCGTCTACATCAAGATCGGTAAATCCAGCTCTCCAATCTACGTTATCACTCAGTTCACGCAGCCCGAGCGCGATGACACTGTTGTCGATATTGCGCACCGTGGCTCGCTCGAAATGCTCTACGGCGTTGTCAACAGAATCATCGATCTTCTCGTTCATGCTTCTGCTGAAGGTGCCAAATACAAAGATCGCGCCGAATACAAGAAACAACAAGAAATTCCCCATGATCTACCTCCTCACCGGTTTTCGGCCTTTTCCCGTCCGCTGCTTCCTCTGCTCGATGGCTCTCACTGGATATTCATCGGAACGATATATTCTTCCCAATGCAGACCTGCATACGCGACAAACGTTGTATCAGAGTACGGAAACGGGCTCTCCACATCGAGACTGACATTGATACCGCGGATATCCCCTAAGACCGAAGTCTCATTTCCTGAGGCATCGTAATACTTCAGGTCAAATGCTACGACCCCCATATTCGAAGACTTCGGCGTCTCACTGTTCACTACACGGTACAATAGACGGTCCTCCGTATTTGGCGTCGAGGTCAATTCGTTCGGCGAACCTAAATAGTACCGCACGAAATCAACATTACCATCGTCGTCGATGTCCGCCAGGAATGTGATACCCGTCGAATCTGCTAACGTGATCACAGTATCGTTGGATACACGATAGCCGATTTTGTGAAAATCGTATTCCACCTCACGAGTCAGTTCAACCATGTTTTCCTGGACCATCAAGTCCATCGTCATTTGCACTGCACTCCCTGTCATGCCGCTATTCAATGTGACCACGGCAAGCAGCACCATTCCTCCGATGACAAATGATCCCAAAATATCCAGCATAGAAGTCATGGTATTCTACTCATATTGGTTTGACCGTTGTTTGTCTCAATAGGAAACTATCTTGGTCACCGTGATATCGTACTCGAGACTCGGGTTTTGATCAACTGTGACCGTCACCCTCTTAAGAAATGTCCGCGATACCGCAGGATTGTCGAGGTCTGAATTCTCCACATACCATACTTGTGTCCGGAGACGCAAGTCACCCAGCCTCGGGGTTGTCACGGTCCGCTCATATTGGTCGAAATCATCAAGATCGTCAAAATTTGGAAATGTTTCTCCGGGTTCTGGTCCCAAAGAGCCAACACTGGTTAGGGAGTTCGGATTTGACACCGGTCCGGCGACCGCACTTTTGTCAAAGTCCTTCATGGTCACCTCCCGCAACATGCTCTGCGCTAACCCCGCGGCCGTGATTGTGGCCTCTGAGCTTAAGCTTGACTGGAGGTTACTCCCGACGTAGCGATTCACGACCAGCGTGATTTGCGATAACAGGGCCATCGCCGCCAACACAAACAACATTTGATGTGTCCCACCCGCCATTTTTTTCTCTCCCTGATGAGGATGCTTTACCCGTTTTTTCTGATTTACCCGATACCATTATAACGAAACGCCGCATACGGCGCTGTGCCCGGTGTCACAAAATTGGCTCGCGTGAGTAATTTAACTTGAAGGATGTAAGGAGGCAAGCGTTTATCGGCCCTCGCGTGGAGCCGTGGAGAGAGTCTGACTTCTGAAGTATGGTGCGGACACCATTGGGGTAAGTTGCGCGGGTTAAGCGTTCGCAGGCGTGAGAGGTAGGAATCGATGTTGTGGGGGAGTTCTGATGGAGTTCTTACTCCTCTTCGACTGTTGTGGCGACCACTTCTTCTAGGGTGGTAACACCCTCCTTCATTCGCTCCATTCCCGACCGCCGGAGGACCCACATGCCGTCTTTGGCAGCCTGCCCGCGAATGGTGTTCTCGTCGATTTTTTCACCAGCTTCCAAGATGAGTGTTCGGATCTCTTTGGTAAAGTAGAGCGCCTCGTGGATGGCAGCACGCCCCTTGTAGCCACCGCCGCACTTATCGCAACCGACGGCCTCGTAGAACGTGTGATTCTTGAGCTCCTGCTCTGAGAATCCGAATTTCAGTAAATCCTTCTTCTCCTCGTCGCCGATCGGTCGCTTGCATTTATTGCACAACGTCCTCACCAAACGCTGCGCCACGACGACGTTGATGGCATAGGCGATCAAGAACGGCTCAATCCCCATCTTGTAAAGACGAGCTATGGCACTCGGGGCATCGTTCGTGTGAAGCGTGGAGAAAACGAGGTGACCAGTGTTGGCAAGCTTAATAGCAGTCTCCGCAGTAACTTTGTCCCGCATCTCGCCAACGAGCACGATATCAGGGTCATGACGCAAGATACCCCGCATGCATTGATCAAACGACATCTTCGGGCCGATCTTCAGCTGTCGGGCACCCTTGACGATATACTCCACCGGGTCTTCGACTGTCAGGACGTTTACCGTCGGGTCGATGACCTGATAGAGGGCCGCGATGAGCGTCGTGGATTTCCCCGATCCTGTAGGACCCGTGAGAATAACGATCCCCTGCGGCTTGGCGATCGCTTTGTCGAAGGACGCCCTTGCAGGACCCTGTAAGCCAAGCTTGTTAAGGTCGGTTATGACCTTCCTATCGTCGAGAACGCGGATGACGACGCTTTCGTACTTGTGCTTGAACTCCGTCGCAACGATCGGCATGATCGAAACGCGGAACCGGATTTGATGTCCATCGATGACGCGCTGAATGAACCCGTCCTGCGACATCTCGCGCTCAAAACGGTCCACACCTTTCGACCGGTCTTTCACGACCGCCAGGATCGCTTCGGGCATCGTATTTTGCTGGCGGTGCCAGACCTGAAGATTCCCGTCGACCCGGAACATGAAGTCAGTGGTGTTACCCTCCCTGCCGACAATGTGGACGTCACTGACCCCCCGCCGCACCGCCTCAATGAGACTACCTTCGACGAGGTTGATCAAGGCGCTCTTGTTGATCTCCGCCTCCAGCACCTCCTCGTCTACGGTCTCTTCCGATTCTTGCGGAGCAATGCTGATGTCGCTATCCTCGAGGAGCTTCAGGAACTCGTTTTCCGGCGGAATGACTTGCTCGAGCAGCCCTTGGAGGTCCTTGAGACGACAGTAAGCGATCTCGTACTTCTTGACATTGAACCTGCGTGTGATCATCGGAATGTTCCGATCCGTCGGGTCGGGGGCGATGACGATCAGTTTGTCGCCCTGCTTTTCATCGTACTTCAGAGGCAAGCACTTCGTCTGGATGAGGAGATCCTTGATATATTCAGGGAGTGCGTCGACGAATTTCTTGATGAAAGCGATCTTCTTCGCGTCGATGTTCTCATCGGCCAGGTACAGTTCTCGAAAGGCATACAGGCTTGCAACCTCACGGAAGACCGCATCGTGGTCTGCACCATACTCACTCACCAGAATCTGAGCAAGGTTGCGACGAGACTTTTTGTTGTCCTCGGCCTCTCTGACTTTCAAAGACTTTTCGAGGGTCTCGAAATCGATGATCCCCTTTTTCAGGAGTGTGTACCCGATCTTATCGGTAATGTCAATTTCAGGCATCGTGTCGTTACTTCCCTTCGAGGCCGCGAACGTTGCCTCACGCCAGCGCTTCTCGCACTCCAGGGCGCGTCCGCCGCGCTAGCTCAAACGCTCGCGCGCTAAAAGAGGTTGAAGAAACTATCTAAAGAAATAAACCCACCCGCCGCGGGGTTCTTTGGCCTGATGGTGGCTGTTTCGGAAGAGACTATCGTCAGAGCTGTCAGGACCACCATGATGATCATCGAGATGATCAGCTGAATAAAATCGATGGCGTTCCGCATCTTATAGCTCGTTTCTTTCTCGTAGTATTCCGCAAGCTGGTTCGCGGTGTTTTTTACCGTTCCAGTCTCTGCGCCAGAGTGAAAGCGCGAGATCGCCGTTTTCGTGAAGACCCCGGTGGCCTCGAACGCATCGGTGATTCCTGCACCCTTCTGCACCATCATCGGAATGGCGATCGTCTTAATCTGATACTCCATGTACTTGTTCCCGCAGGCCTCAGCAGCCATCTTGATGACGTCGATGTTCTCGCCAGAGCCGCTGTACAACGCATGGAACACACGGCAGAAAATCTCGATGCTCGTCTTGTGCAGGAGAGCCCCGAGGACCGGAACCCTCCAGATGTGTTTATCGAGGAGGAAGCGACCCTTCTCGGTGGAGAAAAATCGAATTGCGAGAATCGTTGGGACGAGCGTCGCGACGATAAGCATCAAAACGTTGTCGCTGATAAAGTTACTCAACGATAGAGTCGCTGATGTCATGGGCGGCAGAGGAATCTTAAACTTCAGGAACAGTTGCGCGGTGGCCGGAAAGATGTACCCGACGTAGTAGAGGACTGCGCCGAACAGAACGATGAGCGTGACCACCGGCATGATGAGCGCACTCTTGAGGTCTTTCTTGAATTGCGCGTTGCGCTCGAGGAACTTCGCCGTGCTGTCATAAATCTCCGCCATGTTCCCTGATTTGGATGCCAGGCCGAGCATGTGGGCCGTGAACCTCCCGAGGACGTTTTCCTGCCTCACGAATACTTTTTCACTATCCTTCCCCTGCTTGAGCTCGGCGTTGATTTCCTTGACAGCGTCACGGAGCGTCTTGTTCTGAATATCGTTCGCCATCAGCACCATGATTTCGTTGAAGGGGAGCTTCTGACGAATGAGGTCGGCACAAACGCGGACAAAGGTAACGATTTCAACGGAAGGAGGCTTCAGCTTGAAGTCCAGAAACTTCTTGTTGACGCGGAGAACTCGAAAGCCCATTTTTTCGAGAGCTTCTTTGACCTCCTCTTTGCCGAAGGCCTTCTGCTCTCCGGTGATGGGCTTCTCGTTCCCACGGCGCACACGGTACAGGTACGTCTGTCGCGGTCGAACCGAATTGAGTTTGAATCGCTTCTGCTGGGAGAGGAGTTTTGCTTTGTTCTTCGCCGCCTTGAAGTTTTCCGCATCCAAGATACCGATGACAGGTTTTCCGACAAGCGACATGCCATCGATGCGAAACTCAGCCATAAATCACCTCGGATCAAAAAATTGCACTGTTGAGACTAAGTATAGCACGAAGAAACCAAAGACCTTGTGAGCCGAAACAAAGCAGTTCTCTTCAGTGACACGTGTCACATGGATGTCCAAATTCGCTCGCAGAGGGGCCCTTTTCGCCGAATCGGTTATGGAAAGAAATACAGGAGTGACCCGCTCATGCCTTACTCTACAGACACGGCAAGTGATCGGCCGAAACAGAGTGGAAGAGCAGAAACGGGGATGCAGTTGTACGGGAGGAAATTAAAAATGGTCCAAAGAAGGGTACTCTCAAATCAAATTCAGTCCGTAGCGAAAGAACAGGGGCCAATCCCCTGTATGCCGCTCCCAGCGGGACCGAACGGTTTTGCCCTGAGATTTCGTTGTCTCGAGTACCTGTGCGCCAGAGGCTTAAGGCGCACTGCCGCTCAGTTGATAACCGACAGTGC
>JAZGDE010000009.1:0-16925 GCA_036477295.1 Bacteroidota bacterium
CTGTTGGCCGGGATCGATGACAGCGATCGGTTTTCCGTCCATTGTCCGAAGGGATCTGATAGCGAATCGCTGGTTGAGCCAGGCCTCGCGAAGAAGTTCTTCAGGGATGGAAGCGTGAGATTTCATCGATGCATCTCCGATGAAGATAGATCAACCGTGCGAGGCGGTGCTCGGGAGCGTGATCGGTGTAGAGTTTAGCGAAAAAATTCTTTGCGGTACTTGTTAATCTGATCTCGGTACCAGAGTGCTTTCTGGCGTGCAGCATGGGCGAAGTGCTCATCGAGGCGGGCATAGAGAATATCGCGGCTGACGGTGATGATAGCAAGATCGCCTTGTGTCGAGGAGCCATACCGTACGGCTGATCGGAGGTCACCCTGTTGTGCCCCGACGCCGGGGATGAGAATGGGAAGTTCCGGGGCGAGCTTTCGGATCCGACGGAGGTCTTTCGGGTGTGTAGCCCCGACGACGAGTCCAAGGTTTTTCTTTTTATTCCACTTTTTTACTTTCTCGATGACTTTCTCGTACAGCGGCTTTGACCCGACCTTGAGGTATTGGAAATCTCGTGAGCCAGGGTTGGAGGTCAGGGTGAGGATGAAACCACACTGGCTCGTACGCTTCACGAACGGATCGATGGAGTCCCAACCCATGTACGGCGGGAGCGTCACTCCGTCAAACTCATAGTCGGTCATGAAGAGATGCGCGTAGTGCTGTGCCGGGTTGCCAATATCCGTCCGCTTCGCATCGGCGATCCGCACGATGGTCTCGGGAATCCGAGCGAGCGTCTGGTGAACGGTGTACCAGCCGGACTCGCCCCGCACCTCGTAGAAGGCCATGTTGATCTTATAGGCACAGACAAGGTCCTTCGTCGCGTCGATGATCCTTCGGTTGAACTCGAACAGGGGGTCACCATATTCAAACATGAACTCTGGCAGCTTGTTGATGTCGGTGTCCAAACCGATGCAGAGGAGGCTGTTGTTGCGTTTTTGAATAGCTCGGAGTTTCCGAAGGAAGGTCATTGGATTGATAATACATGATTGTTGTGAAGTTTTCTCTTCCTACTCTTCATTTCTCAAAATTTTTCCACATCATCGATTCCAGAGGTTTGTCACTGCGCCTGGTATATTTTGCCGTTGGTTTCTTTGTATACGTAGTGCCAATTTTTCCGGACACCTCAAAGTAAATCAGCTGGCCGATCGGCATGCCGGCGTATACTCTGACGGGTTGCTTCACGGATATCTCGAGCGTCCAGTGGTTGCAAAAACCGACGTCCCCTTTTCCAGCGGTCGCATGGATGTCAATCCCAAGCCGCCCGATACTGCTCTTCCCCTCCAGGAACGGAATGTGCTTGTGAGTCTCGGTGTACTCCATCGTAACGCCGAGATAGAGCTTGTGCGGGAGGAGAACGTATCCCTCCTCTGGGATCTCGAAGTACTCGACAGGGTTGCGGTTCTTACAGTCGAGCACTTCGTCTTTATACATCGAGAGGCATTTTCCGAGGTGAACATCGTAACTATTGGAACCAAGATATCTTGGTTCGAATGGCTCAATCACAATCGTTCCCTTCTTGATTTCCGCTAAGATTTTTTGGTCGGAGAGAATCATGCTCTCAGATCGAAGTCACTATTGAAAACAAAATCTATGAAATTACGGCTGAAAATCAAAGACAAAAATGTTGACAGGGGCCGATTTCGCGAGGGAAAGGTTAGCTGACGCTAAGAGAAATGCTCACAGTTATAACCAGCAGCACGATAAACGATAACACGACGAACGTCCAGTCTTTCTGTGCTGTGAACGCAAGCAATGTTATGAGGACGCGAGCAAGAGGGGTAAGGGCCAGCACGAGTATGCCGGCATGCAGGAGGAGAATCGGAATTGAAAAGGATGAAGCACCGGTAGCGATGGCCTCAAGAAGTTCAGCAAGGGTTGGGGCCGGTACAGTGGGTGGCATGCTCGATGGATGGAGGAATAGGCCGATGGTGCCGACCACCAACAACGAAGCACTCATGAGCACGCCGCCTCGGAGCGTGCGACTGACCAGTTTTTCGATTGTGGCTGGATGCATGGAGTAGTCCTCAGGATTGCAAGAACATCTCGATAGCGACGGTAATCAAAATGACTACGAACAGTCCGATGATCAGTTTCCCGTGAAGTCTCCCGCTGAGGTACGTTCCGAGGAGTGACCCGCCCAATACGCCCACGACACCCGCGCCGGTGACCACCGCATGCACGTGGCCGTGCGCGAAGTAAATGAATACGCTCGCAAGAGCAGTCACACCGATCATGAAATTACTGGTCGCCGCTGCTGCCTTCATTGGAAGTCCGCAGAGGAGAGTCATTGCGGGCACCTTGATGATCCCGCCTCCGACGCCGAGCAGTCCGGATACATTTCCTGCGAAGAACGATACCCCCAGCCCGGCAGGTACCCGTCTCACGTCGTAGCGAACTTCTTCCTGAAGTGCTGGATCATAGTATGAGGCTCCGAGCTTTCCTCCTTGTGCCGGAGGTGTCTCAGGAGTCGAGGATTCTCGCTGTCGCAAACGACTGGCCATCAAGATTGCGACGAAAAAGAGTAATCCGCCAAACAATCGGGAGAGCACATCCTCGCTGAGTATATTTGCTGTCATTCCACCGAGGACGGCACCCACGGTCGTCGCCGTTTCCAGCAGTACGCCCAGTCGAATGTTTGTGAAACGGCGCTCGATGTTCACGGAAGCGGCGGCGCTGGAAGTTGCGATGACGGCAACGAGGCTCGTTGCGATGGCTTGGTGCATCGGGATGTCAAGGAGGAGGACAAGAAACGGGATAAAAAAAACACCGCCACCGATCCCGAACAGTGCGCCGATAATTCCTGTTAATACTCCACCGAATGTAATCAGGAGAATTGTTTCTAGCGGCACAAAAAAAGACTCTGGTATGGGAAGAAGGTTGACATTGAGAATTCTTCAGACCCCGCTCCGTTTTTCCGAATTGCTTCTTGTGCCGACACACTGGAGCTAGGGTGCAGAACGAGATAACGTTGGAAAGTTTGGATCGGAACCGTTGAGATCAATCTTCGTGGCGAGGTTAACTCTGGTGAAGGCCTCGCGCTGTGTCGGTCAATTTGTTGTACTGAAGAAATTTGCGCTTCCATCGATATTCAGGTAGCCTGTCGACTTCGGCAAGACCAAGTTTGATGAGATGAGCATTGATGAACGTTTTGTTCTTGAGAAAAAGATATCCGAGAGCAGTATTCTCATCATCATATCTGAGTTGATCAAATTTCACAAACACCTTCTGATTTCTGGTGATGTTTCTGAGAAAATTTAGCGCCTCGTTAATTTTGCCTGGAATTGTCTTAACGCCGAGAAGACGGATCCGTAAACCACTGCTGAGTTCAACACACTCTGGGGATTCAATACTTTTGATCGAATAGATATGGGAATGTGGTTGTTTTTTTGCGTCGATTCGAGAACCGAACCGAAGTTTTCTTGGATCCACCTTTTTGTCGAATTGTACCGGATCATGGAAAATGTAGGGAAGGGCTTTGATTTTTTCTCCTAAGTCAATCTCATGTGCCTCTTGTTGACTCATTTCGAAGACCGATGCGTCTGAGGATACTTTCTTTCTTATAAGCGAAGAGAATGCAGGATTAATCTCATATGCGATAGAATTACGGTTAAGGTGTATCGCAGCGAGGGAGGTCGTTCCACTCCCAAGAAATGGATCGAGTACGGTATCACTGACGAAGGTGAACATTTTGATGAGACGCCGGGGCAATTCTTCAGGAAACATCGCTAGATGCTTGTTCTGTTTCTCTCCTCCGAAATTCCAATGCCCCACAAAATATTCATTCCACTCCTTTTGACTTAGCTTTGATTTTTCTTTTTGTTCCTTCGATGGTTTCGGAGACAAGCCGGTTTTCTTAAAGACTAAAATGAATTCATAATTGATTTTGATAATCCCGTTCCTCGGATACGGAAACGATCCCATCACGCTTGCCCCGCCAGTGGTATTGGTGGTCGTCACCTTTTGCCAGATGATGGCCCCCATGTAATCGAATCCTATCGTCTCGCAGAATTTGATGATCTCTGTGCGGATCGGAATCACCTTGTATCGGCCATAATAGACGGAGCGTGCGAACTGATCGCCAATGTTGACACACATACGGCAACCGGAGTGCAAAACACGGAAGCATTCGCTCCACACCAAGTTCAAATTATTGATGTACTCTTCATAGCTGTCATTGAAGCCGATCTGCTTCCGATGTCCATAATCCTTCAGTTGCCAATATGGGGGTGACGTGATGATCAGGTGAACCGACTGGTCGGCAACCTCGTCCATGCAGCGTGAATCACCAATTATTATCCTATGGTGTGTTTTCATGACAGTCAAGATAATTCGCGTCCAAGCAAAAGTCGATTTGATGAACCAACGGGGTCAAGAAAAAAGTAAGTCGCTCCGTTCAATCTTCCGCGAGCTCTTTCCATCGCCGGGAATATTCTCGCAGCTTTCGATCGGCCAGATAATTCACTGTCCCTCGTTCAAACTCCCCATTCGATAGCTGCTTCCCCGCTCTGATACCCGTCAGGATCTCGATTCCTTCATCGATAGTCTTGAGTGGATAGAGATGGAATTTCTTCTTCTCGATTGCTTCAACGACGTCATGTCGCAGCATGAGGTCATGGATGTTTTGGTGCGGAATGAGGACACCCTGCGTTCCTGTGAGGCCACGTTGCTTACAGACGTTGAAAAAACCCTCGACCTTGAGGTTCACTCCACCGATGGGTTGAATCTCGCCCCGTTGATTCACCGAACCAGTCACGGCAAGATCCTGGCGGATGGGGACCTCAGCAAGGCTTGAAAGGATCGCATAGATTTCCGTCGAGGAGGCGCTGTCTCCGTCTACCCCGCTGTAGGACTGCTCGAAAGCGATGCTGGCACTCATGACGAGGGGCTTGTCCTGCGCATACTTGCCGCGCAGGTATCCGCTCAGAATGAGGACGCCTTTGTTGTGCGTTGGGCCGCTGAGCGCTGCTTCCCGCTCGATGTTGATGACTCCTGCACGTCCCAGCGAACTCTTCGCCGTGATTCGCGACGGTTGCCCAAAAGCATACTCACCGGTATCGTAGATCGAGATTCCGTTCACCTGTCCGACGACCGCACCGCTGGTGTCGATCAATATCGTGCCGTCCAGAATCATTTCCTCGATTTTTTCCTCGACGAGCTTGACGCGGTCAATCCGCTGATCGATTGACCTGCGGACGTGATTGAAGGTCACGACGTCAGTATCGTCTTTCTCGGCCCAGTAGTTCGCTTCTCGCAGCACGTCGGCGATGACATTGAAACGCGTCGTGAGCTTGTTCTGCCGTCCGGCGAGTCGAACGCTATATTCAAGAACTTCTGCTGTCGCTCGCGCATCGAAGGGCTTGAGATGCTCTTCGTCGCAAATCATCTTGACGTACGAGAGGTACTGTCGTATGGTCTCCTCCTTCCTGGGCATTTCAACGTCGAAGTCCGCGCGAACCTTAAAGATCTTCTTGAACTCGTCGTCAAGCTGGTAGAGCAGCGAATAGGTGTTCGCATCACCGATCATGAGCACTTTTACATTGAGCTCAATCGGCTCCGGCTTCAACGACGTTGTGGTCACGTTGTAGATGCTCTCGACGGGTTGAATTTCCAGCGAAGAATTCTTTAGCGTCCGTTTCAGGGTTGGCCAGACGCCTGGCTCGAAGAGCGCATCGAGTGAGTTGAGAATGAGAAATCCCCCGTCGGCATCAAGTAATGAGCCAGACTTGATCTGTGTGAAGTCTGACAGCCAGACACCGCTTTTCGTCATGTACCGGTCGATCGTTCCAAAGATGTTCTTGAACCGTGGGTTCGTTTCGATGATGACCGGAACGCCTTTCGTGCGAGAATTATCGACGATGACGTTGACTTTGAACTCGGTAAACTCCTCGAGCTGTGGCGCCATCGCGATACCCAAAACGGGGGGCTGTGCTGGTTGCTCCTCTGGTTTCCGGAATCGGTCGATCTCGGAGATGATGTTTTCTTGAACCTCATCCAAGTAGGTCTGCAGTTTCCGGTTGTCGTACTTTGCCCGGATCTCATCGATGTTCTCTTTGATGAGAGG
Organism: Bacteroidota bacterium; assembly: GCA_036477295.1. Classification (GTDB taxonomy): domain Bacteria; phylum Bacteroidota; class Ignavibacteria; order UBA10030; family JAZGDE01; genus JAZGDE01. Next base: position 6,110 of record JAZGDE010000009.1, read on the forward strand.
TAAGAGGGTGCGGATATCCAGGTCCTCGAGAGATTCCTTGGCTTTCCGTTCAATGTTCCGCATTGCACGGAGCACGACCTCCATCTGCGTTTGGAGCTCTGCGTGATGCTCTTTGATCACTTCAAATTTTCTCTGCTCCAGTTTTCCTTCGGTCACGAGCGATTCGACCTGGTCGAGACCGATCGGCTTTCCCTCAACGACGGGAACAATTTCCGGGCGGATCGATGAGCCCGCCTGAACTTGCACGACTTCGAAATCTTTCCCTTTGACTTTCTTCTCGAACTCCTTCAGAACGCTCTTCTGCCGAGACTGAAAATGATCCAGGACTTGCCGGCGCTGCTCCTGGTACCGACGACTCTCGAAAACGCTGGGGATGAACTTCTGCAATTCGTTGATCAGGGTCTCCATGTCGTCGTGGAACCGACATCCCTGTCCTGCCGGCAACGTAATGACCTTCGGCGCATCCGGATGACGAAAATTATGAACGCAGCATTTATCGGTCAGATGAACCTCTTTTCCTTCGAACTCGCGGAGCAGCCGCTTTATGGTCGTCGTCCTTCCGGTACCGGAAAGTCCGGTGACAAACACGTTGTATCCAAAGTGTTTCATCTCGATCCCGAGCCGCAGTGCCCGCTCAGCCCTCTCCTGCCCGATGATCCGCTTCGTCGGTTGCAGGTCATCGGTAGTCTTGATTTTCAGTGTCTCCGGATGACACTGCCAGCGCAGTTTGTTGATCGAGACCTCGGGAAACTTTTTCCTCACTGGTTTCAGGCTGGAAGAAGATTTGGACGATCTCATTCGCATCAATATTCCTTTCGATTCGCATACAGGTTCATGAGAAGCCCGGCCATCATCATATTCGAGATGAGAGCGGAACCGCCGTAACTGAGAAAGGGAAGAGGAATGCCGATGACCGGCAGAAGTCCTACCGACATGCCGATGTTGATCACCATGTGGATACCGAGGACCACGGTGACACCGATCGCAGCAATGCTCGCGTATCGATTCTTTACCGTGGACGCAATCCGGACACCTCGGAAGAGTAGCAAGTTCAGTAGGAGCAGAACGAGGAATGCCCCCGCGAAGCCGAATTCCTCACCGGGGACGCAGAAAATGAAATCCGTCCACTGTTCCGGAATAAAATTGAGCTGTGTCTGCGTACCCTGCAGGTAGCCCTTGCCCCAGAGTCCGCCGGAGCCGATCGCGACAGTCGATTGAATCACGTTGTATCCCGCACCGAGAGGGTCCGTGTGGGGGTCGAGAAATGCGTCGATACGTCTTTGATGATACGTGGGGACGCTTTGATAGATGTACTGCACGGAGACGCCAATCAGAACCGTCGCGGAAAAGGCGATCGCTGCGATGAAACGATTCCGCTTCGATACCCAAAATGCTGCGAGAATCAACGCGATCGTGATGAGAAACGGTGTCAGTCCGAAGAGCGCTGCCACGGCAGCAAATGCGGGAGAGACGATCGCGATCACCGTGAAACCTGAAGCGCCAGCCCAATAAATAATCGGGATCAACATCAGCAGATAGACAATCGCGGTGCCAAGGTCCGGCTGGAGCAGGATCAGCAGAACAGGCACGAGCGCAAAAGCGAACGTTCCCGCAAGATACTTGAACCGGTCAAGATCGACGTTGCTGCTTGAAAGGAACGATGCGATTGCGAGGATGGTCGTGAGCTTCACGAACTCTGATGGTTGTACACTCACGGGACCGACAGTGAACCAGCTTGTCGAACCCGACACGGTTTTGCCTCCGAGTAGAACGCCGGCGAGCAGGACGAGCGATATGGCGTATAGCACATACGAGAGCAGCTGGAGCGTTCGAAACGGAATCAGCATCACGCCTACCATCGCGAAGAGACCGATGCCTGTAAAAACGATCTGCTTGTAGAAATTTTCTGAAGCGCCCGCGTCGTACGTGGCACTGTAAATCGAGATCAGTCCTAATCCGACCAAAGTCAGCGTGATCAGGAGTATTTTCCAATCAACTTGATCTCGGAGATAGGATTCCATCTTCGTGATGTGTTGATAGTCGTTGTTTCGACCGCTTCAAAGATCCGCCCTTGCCGTTACCGTTTTCATTTCTTCTTGCAGTCTGGACTTGTGGGAATCTGCCTTGAGATACGTCTCCATCACCCGTCTCCCGATTGGAGCAGCGGCGGTTCCACCGAAGCCGGCGTTCTCGACGAGAACAGCGACCGCGATGCGGGCGTTTTCAAACGGCGCGAATCCCACAAACCATGCGTGGTCCTCACCGTGAGGATTTTGGGCCGTACCGGTTTTACCGCCGACGGTGATATCTGTGATTCGCGCAGCCCTTCCTGTGCCGCCCGGCGAATTGACGACGTGGAACATCCCCTCGCGAAGAAGATCCCAGGTGTGATCCGAAATCTTCAGTTGTCTCTCTGCATGTTCAACACGGTCGGCTCGCTTTGCCCGATTGTTCCATACGGAATCGACGGCGTGTGGTTGATAGAATCTCCCCTTGTTGGCGAGCACCATTGCGTAGCTGGCCATCTGAAGTGGCGAGACCCCCAGTTCTCCCTGTCCGATCGCGAGATTTACTAAATAACCCTCTGTCCATTTCCCTTTCCCGTACAGTGTGTCAAAATAGTCTGAGGAGGGGAGAATGCCTGAGGTCTCTTCGGTGATGTCGATTCCCGTCCGGTGGCCGAATCCAAATTCTGCGCCATAGTTGGTCCAGTGTTCGAGCCCGGTCTTCAAAATCAATTGATAGAAAAAGACGTTACAGGAGACTTTGATAGCTTCGATGACGGCCACGGGTCCATGGACATGGAGGTCCTTGTGGATCTTGTTGCCAATCCGAAATTCTCCGGAGCAGTTCACCGTCCAGTTGGTGTCGATGATTCCCTCCTCGAGGGCAGCAGCCGCGAGGACAATTTTGTACGTCGAGCCGGGCGGGTATTTCGTCATCGTCGCCCGGTTGAACAGCGGGTGAGTTGTGTCTGAGTTCATCTCGTTCCAGACCTCGGGCGGTGTCACACCACTGAAAATCGAGAGGTCGTAATCGGGCTTACTCGCGAGGGCGATGATACCCCCATTGGTAGGGTCGATGGCAACAACTGCGCCGCGTTTCCCTGTGAGTGAAGACTCCGCTACCGCTTGGACGTGCGAATCGAGAGCCAGATAGAGGTCGAATCCCTCCTCTGATCGAATATCCCTTTTCCCGTCCTCAAAACTGCCAATAGTTTTTCCCTGCGCGTTGACGGTGATGAACTCATATCCTTTCTGCCCGCGGAGCACTCTTTCGTAACTTGCCTCGATACCCGTGGAGCCGATAACATCTCCCTGGCGATACGCACCTCCGAATTCTGCCAATTGACGGTCGGAAATCTCCTTTGTGTAGCCGAGAAGATGGGATGCGCGTGCAGGAGTAGCGTAGTATCGCTTCGACTCAATCTGATAGTCTATGCCTGGAAGTTGGTACCGGTATTCCTCGATGACAGCGAGTGTTCTGAAGTCTAAATCCCGCTTAATCTTGACAGGAACAAAGCGCGAATACAAATTTCCCTTCTGGACGCGTTCATGAATGAACTCCGGAGTTACCTCAAGAATGGATGCTAAGAACGGTGTGGACTCGGAATCAAACTCTGACGGAGTGATTGTCACCGTATAGGAGGGACCGTTGTCGACGACGAGGATCCCGTTTCGGTCGTAGATGTATCCGCGAACGGGTTCTCTCGCAATGGTTCGGATGCTGTTTTCCTCCGATTTCCTGCCAAACTCTTCTCGATAGATCAGTTGGAGCTGGTAGAGGCGTGTAGTGAATACGAGGAAAACGATGCTGATGATCGAATAATACAGGTATTTCCGACCGAATTCTTCCATGGAGGATCTAGGTTACCTTCAACTGTCTGGCAAAAAGGAGCATCGGCAGGAGACTGAAGGCCAGTGTGTAGAGCGTACTCGTAGCACCGTAACGGATCAGGATTTCGCTAAGTGCCATCTCCGTTCCGATCGTGAAAATCACAAAATACACCACATTATGAAGAAAAGAAGCAATGAACACGACTACGAGAAACCGGTAGCTCCCGAGTGTCTGCGGCGTCTTGTTCACGTTAAAAAAGTAACCGCTGGTGAATCCACAGAGGGTTTTTGCGAGCGCAGAAAGCCCGACAAATTCCCCGGTGATAAGGTCGAGAACCAGGCCGATCGTGAATCCTGCGACCGTTGCAGGTATTTGACCTTCCTTGATTGCAATATAGACAATCCAGATGACGAGCAAGTCTGGCGTGACGCTTTCGATCGACAGAAGCTGGATGACTTTCGTCTGAAGGAGGATCAGAAGGAGCGATATCAACACAGGGCGAAGGTACTTGGTCATGCCGGCATCGCCGATATTACCTCAGGAGTTTTTCCTCCAGCTGGATTCGCTCTGGATCCGGGTAGTACCGGACAACGAACACCTCCTCGACCTTCGAGAAATCGACGCTGTTGGCGATCTCGATTCGCTTGAAAAGATTTCCGGGCTGCTCCGTGACTTTAGCCACGATCCCGATCTTGAGGTTTGCGGGGAACATGCTGCTGTACTCCGAAGTAACAACGACGTCGCCGACTCTGACGTCAAGCGTCTTGGTGACATTCTTGAGCAGCGTGTGATCTCCTCCCTCCCAGGCGAGGATGCCGTCCACCCGGCTCCGTTGAATTTTGGCCGTTGCCCGAAAATCGCGGTTGATCACGACCTGTCCGATTGAATAGTGCTTGCTGGTCGCGATAATCCTTCCCACCAGGCCTGCATCAGTCACGATGGGCATGTTCGGCTTGACTCCGGCTTCCGAGCCGACGTTCAGAGTAATGGTGTTGCGCTGTGGCTTGGAGGTCTTGCCCACCACCTCGGCGGCCATGAGAGGGTAGTCGAGTGTCTGCCTCAGTCCGAGCAACGCCCGCAGTCGGAGGTTTTCCAGTTTTGCTTCACGCAGCTGGTTCACTTCGTCCATGAGGTCGACGTTCGTCCTGCGGAGGAAACTATTCTCTACTCTCAGCGCAAAGAAATTCGGGATAAACGAAACCGCGTCCTGGAGGGCACCGACAAAACCGATCGTCATTGAACGGATTTCTCGGATCTGGCTGTTATCGTTAAGCGAGAGGAGCACAAGGCAAATCAGAACGAGGGATGCTCCCAGCACATATTCCTTGAAGAGGCGAACTATGAGAAACAACCGCTGCATAGACCAGCCCCCGTTCCCAAGGGAGGGTTCAATAGCGTCGACTTCGAATCAGCACTTTGGAGTACTCGTTCATCGATTCGAGAATTTTTCCTGTTCCACGGACGACCGCTGAGAGCGGATCTTCGGTGACGTGGACGGGGAGACTTGTTTCCAGTCTGAGCCGTTCGTCGAGGCCTCTGAGCAATGCGCCTCCGCCGGTCAACATAACTCCGCGGTCAAGGATGTCTGCGGAGAGTTCCGGCGGCGTTCGTTCCAGCGTGAGCTTGACCGCGTCAACGATGGCTTGGATCGGTTCGCTCAACGCTTCGCGAATTTCCAAGGAGCTCGCTTCAGTGATCTTCGGGATGCCGTTCACCAAGTCGCGACCTTTCACCTGAATGGTGATTTCCTCCTTGAGAGGCATTGCCGAGCCTACTTCGCACTTGATTGCCTCGGCCGTGCGTTCCCCAATGAGGATGTTGTGGTTCTTCTTAAAAAACTGTACGATGGCGTTGTCCTTCTCGTCTCCGGCGATCCGAATGGATTCTTCGCTCACTATTCCGGAGAGAGCAATGACGGCGATTTCCGTTGTCCCGCCGCCGACGTCGATGATCATGTTTCCCACCGGCGCGTCGACGTCGAGTCCGATGCCGATCGCCGCGGCCATCGGCTCCGCCACGAGATGCACTTCCTTCGCACCGGCGTGCTCTGCTGAATCGCGGACTGCACGCTTTTCGACTTCGGTGATTCCGCTCGGCACGGAGATAACGATCCGATGACTCGGGATCCAGTTGGCATGAATCTTCTTGATGAACTCTCGCAGCATTCCCTCTGCGATTTCGAAATCCGCGATGACACCATCCTTCATCGGACGGATGGTGCGGATATCTCGATGGGTCCGTCCAATCATCTCTCTCGCTTCGGTTCCGATTGCCACGATTTTTTTCGTGTTGCGGTCGAACGCGACGATTGAAGGCTCAGTGAGCACGATCCCCTTGCCTTTCATCCAGATCAGGGTGTTGGCAGTACCAAGGTCGATGGCAAGGTCAGCCGAGAGGAGCGAAAGGAGTCCCATGATGTTCTATTTTAGATAAGGATGGCATCCCTGAGGTTCCGAATCAGTGACCGAGCGCAAGTGGGATACCCTGTTGTGCGATGATGGACTAATGCTTAAAATGCCTCACACCTGTAAAGACCATCGTAATATGGTGATCGTCAGCTGCTCTGATGACCTCCTCGTCACGGATGGACCCGCCCGGCTGGATAACCGCCGTGGCTCCTGCCTTCATGGCTTCGAGTAATCCGTCGGCGAACGGAAAGAAGGCGTCCGAGGCGACTGCCGTTCTTTCAAGAGTCAATCCCGCTTCCCGCGCTTTCCGAACAGCAAGTTTGGAAGAGCCGACGCGGGCTACGAAACTTACGCTATGATTCTCCACCGTTTGAAGAAGCGCGTGGTTGAATTCCTCTTCGGTTGCGAATTGCTTCTGACTGAGATGAACGGCGGGGATGTCGTGCTTGCGAGCGACTTCGAGCGCACCTGCATCGGAGTTGTTGCTCACCACGAGAACGATGTCTGCGTTCGGAATTCTCTTTTCTTCAATCGCCTGAAGCAATGCCTGAAAGTTTGAACCTCGGCCCGATGCGAAAACGGCTATGTGAAGTCGCTCGACTGAGTTCACCAAATCGGTCGGCAAATTGACTTTCATGGTCCGTACGTGGCCAATGTAAACAGAAATGGACGAAGAGTCAACTTCCGGTCGTCAGAGTTCGGCCGGCTTTGACCAGGCGAGCGAACTCTCTCGAGCGGGCTGCACGAGCGGGGAATTTCTCCCCCTCACACGACGGCGCCATCGAGGAGCTCGATCCGTCCGCGAGTCCCATCGATCCGTGCTCTCAGTCCCCACGGCAGCGTGAGCTTCTTCGGTAGGTGACCGTAGGCCAAGTCGGCGACGACGGGGAGGCGCAGGTCATGCGTAAAATGCTCGAGGACCTGTTCAACCGTGAAGTGTGGCTTCGAGGTGTCTTGAGGCTGACAGTCGATGAATTGGCCGAGGGCGAGACCGCTGATTGAACTGAATACCTTCGCGTGGAAAAGATGCATGAGCATGCGATCAATCCGGTACGGTTCTTCCCCTACCTCCTCCAGGACTAAGAGAACCTGCTGCCACGACGGGCAGTAATGGGTTCCCAGCAGGGTGCAGAGCACGGAGAGGTTGCCCCCCAGCAGCGTTCCGGTTCCCCTTCCTTCTCTCATCGGGCGGGCAGGGCGTCCTGCTGGACCTACAAGGGGTCCGATTTTCGCCGTCGAGGTCAGGACCCTCCAGAAATGCTCCTCTGTGTATGGGTCCATCCCGTCGCACATTTCTACTGCGGCCATCGGGCCGGAAAAAGTAACTAGACCTATTTTTCTCCACAAAGCGAGTTGCAAGGCCGTTAGGTCGCTGTATCCGACGACGATTTTGGGATTTTGTCTGATCGCTCGGTAGTCGAGAAGATGGAGGATTCTGTGGAGACCGTAGCCGCCGCGCAGAACGAAGATGGCTTTGACTGAAGGATCACGGAACATTGCATCTAAGTCCGCTGCACGCTGCTTATCAGTGCCCGCGAGATAGCCGTGAACGTCGCGAACATGTTTGCCGACTTTCACGCGGTAGCCCATCGATTCGAGATAGCGAACACCACTGTCGATTTTTTCTGGTTTGGACGGTGGGCTCGCAGGCGCGACGAGTCCGATGACGTCGTGTTTCCGAAGTTTTTGAGGTTTGAGGACGCGCATGGTCTCCTCATTGGCGACAACGTTGCGCCAAGATAGGAAGACAAAGCGAAAAAAACAAAGGAGAGCGAGTCTATTTTCATTGCTATTCAGTCACGGATTTTGTAGATTTTTACCGTTCTTTCTCACGAACCTCCACACCAGCGTTGTTTGCTCTTCGACATCCTTCTTGAAGAACGACGCGATGGGCCGCCGCCTTATCCGCGAGAATGGTTCGTTTGTGGCATTCATTCCGTTTTTCGCGCGGTTTCCATATGAGGTTCACGTTCTTCTTCTCAATTGATTGTGAACGACTGACGGAGCGAATCCCCAACATGTTGATTCAGCGTGCCTCGAGTTCGATGGTATGAAGCTTGTTGACGAAACGGAGGGAAAATTCCGGGAGCATTTCGGCGTAGAGCCGGAAGTCGTGGTCGTAGCGCCGGGGCGCGTGAACCTGATGGGCGAGCACACGGATTATAATGATGGCTACGTGGTGCCCGCCGCGATTGACCGATACATTGTTGTCGCCGTGGGGAAGCGCAGCGACCGATTAGCATACATTCACTCTGTCGACTACAACCTGACGCATCGCTACTATACTCCTCATGTCCACCAAACGAGATCGCTTCCCTGGGCAGACTATCCGAAGGGCATCCTCTGTTTTCTCCGAAGGTATGGAGCAGTGGTGCATGGGCTGAATTTTTGTGTCCATGGGGACATTCCTCAGGGTGCGGGTCTGAGTTCTTCGGGGGCGCTGGAGGTAGCGAGTGCCTATGCGTTCACTCGTCTCTTCCATCTGGACGTTCCGGATCTTGACCTGGTGCGACTCTGTCAAAGAGCAGAAAACGATTTCGTCGGTGTACAATGCGGCGTTATGGATCAATTCGCAGCGATGCGGGGAAAGAAGAATCACGCGCTGTTCCTCGACTGCCGCAGTCTAAACTACGAGCTTATCCCGCTTCCGCAATCCGTTCGCGTTGTCGTCTGCGACACCAGAGTGAAGCGGGCGCTTTCGAAATCTGAGTACAACACTCGCCGGCTCGAGTGCCAGGAAGGTGTGAGGGAACTCTCCGGCGTTCTCCCGGGAATTCGGTCTCTTCGCGATGTCTCACTCGACACGTTCCTTCGTCATCAGATGCATCTTCACTGGACGCTGAGAAAGCGTTGTCGGCACGTGATCAGCGAAAACGAACGGGTGCTCCAGGGAGTGAAGGCGTTAAGAGAAGGAGATGTCGGGCTGTTCGGAAAGCTCATGTTGGACTCGCACGTGAGTCTCCGCAACGATTACGAAGTGAGCTGCAGAGAGCTTGACGCCGCCGTCGATATCGCGATGGAGGTAGACGGAGTGTACGGTGCACGCATGACGGGTGCGGGGTTCGGCGGGAGTGTCATCTGCTTGGTGCAACAAGGACAGGTTGACCTGCTTGCTCGTACGGTGCAGAAAGAATACACCAAGGTTTTCGCGGTTGAGCCAGAAATCTACGCTTGCTCTGTGGAAGACGGCGCGCGGGTAGTGAAGCAATAACCCGCAACGTTGCTGTTTTGCAGTCAAACCGTACCGGTGACTCCCGGCTCGTGCTGAGATCTATTCCGGAATGAGCGCTGAGGATTCATCCTTCTCAAGTTATCGAGCCGCGTGGCTGAGTCTGCGCATCGGATACGCGGCTGGAATGTCGCTCGTGCTATTTGTGGTTATCATGGTTTCGTGGTATATTCAGTCTAAGCTCTTTGGTCGAAATGTTAAGTCATAGTTACGTTTGATCTATGTTAAACCATTCCAGAAAGGAGTAACTTATGGGCTTCATCTTTGCAATCGTCATTGCTGTCGTGGGGTTGTTCGTCTGGCAGTTTGCACGTCGGAAGGTGTACGTTGAGCACAACGCGATGTTCCAGACACCCATGAGGACGGGACTGGGCATGTTGGCGGGTGGGCTCATTCTGGCGGTAGTTCAAGCCTTCACCCAAATTCCTGCGGGACATGTCGGGATCGTAGACGTCTTCGGGAACGTTTCGCAAACCACCTTGAAACCCGGGATCAACCCTGTTAATCCGATGGCACGTGTTACCAAATGGTCTGTACAGACGCAACAGTTGCGAGAACAAATGAATGTTCTCTCGAGTGAAGGGTTGTCGATTCAGTTGGAACTCAGCGTCCTCTATAGGCTTGAGGCTGATTCGGCGGCGAACGTCTACAAAAAGATTGCCGGGGGTGATTACGTACGGGTGGTGTTGCTCCCGCAATTTCGCTCCATCTCTCGTGCGGTGACAGCCAGTTTCAATGCCAGCGCTTTGTATACGACGGAGCGTGAAGCGCTTGGCCTCCAAATTCAGGAGGAATTGTCCAAAGCTGTGGGGCCGCGAGGAGTCATCATTGAGTCTACGCCGTTGCGCAACGTCGGCTTGCCGCCTCAGTTAACGATGGCGATTGAAGAGAAACAACGGGCTGATCAGGAGAGTCAGCGGATGGAGTTCATCCTTCGGAAAGAGGCACAGGAAGCCGACCGAAAGCGAATCGAGGCAGGAGGCATTTCTGACTTTCAGAGGATCGTTTCAGCAACTGTCACCGATCGATTGTTGCGGTGGAAAGGGATTGAGGCAACGGAGGCGATTGCCAAGTCGCCGAACGCGAAGGTCGTTGTCATTGGCTCAGGAAGAGATGGCCTGCCGATTATCCTTGGCGGGCAGTAAAGGCGCGCATCGAGGGGCCGAGGCAACGATTGCTTGCCTCCTGAAGCTTCTATAACAAAGGTTCTAGCAGAGCTCTGATCTACGCAGGGCAGCCGGTCGTGGCAATCTGTATGGTGTTTCCATTCCTGTGGATGCTGGACACATCGCTGAGCGGAAATCTGGAGGTTTACTTGCAGTAAGTGGAGGGTTGTATGAAA
>JAZGDE010000090.1:0-28603 GCA_036477295.1 Bacteroidota bacterium
TAGAGGAATTTCGCGGAGAGGGGGTGCGCCGGATTTACGGCCGGAAAGGGTTCAGAGGGTAACCCTTGAAAAAAGGAATCGAAGTGATCATCCGGGACAAAGCACATGGGTGCATAGCATGCTTCTCGAAGAGCTGCATATTATGCCCGAATAAACCTCTCCCCTGATGACTGCTGTATCAGCCGTCATGGCCTTTGTTCTCTCAGGAATTGTCCCTCTGCTTACCTACGTCTTCTCCTATTGTGTCCTTTTCTTTTGAGAGTACGCCTACTTCAATCGCCGTTGTGCCTCCGTTCGTCACGATTCTTGCGTGGAGCGTCATGTCTATGGGAAGCGTCTCGAGTAAGAACTCCTTCTCCGTGTCCTCTGATCGTGGAAGCCGCCTTCGCCTAGATTCCGGTCTTTCGAGCCAGCCTCATTTTGGTTGCAATTATTGCCTCTAACTGCTATATTTTGCAGTCGCGTTCCCAGAGAGACTGTGACAAGTCTCGCCCGCGTGGGGTTACGCCCCGAGCGGCCTAGCCCTGAAGGGATACGCCCTTCAGGGCTTTTCATTCGTTCGGGATAAGGGTCGTATGAAATCGCGCAGATGAGGCGGGTTCTCGTTCAAGGCTGCGCTTCTTGCCTTCTTCCATATCTGCGCTAAATCGTTCTCTATGAAGCACATTCGCAATTTTTGCATCATCGCCCACATCGACCACGGCAAGTCCACGCTTGCAGACCGCCTGCTTGAACATACCGGTGCCATCTCCGAACGGGAGATGGTCGACCAGGTGCTGGATGACATGCCTCTGGAACGGGAACGGGGTATCACCATCAAGTCTCACGCGATTCGCATGGGGTACCGGGCAAAGGATGGAGAGGAGTACCTCTTCAATCTGATCGATACTCCCGGTCACGTCGATTTTACCTACGAGGTCTCCCGGTCCCTTGTCGCCTGCGAGGGTGCAATCCTCGTCGTTGATGCATCTCAGGGGGTCGAAGCGCAGACGATCAGCAATACCCACCTTGCGATCGATTCAGGATTGGAGATCATTCCTGTCATCAACAAGATCGACCTACCGAACGCGATGATCGATTCTGTGAAGCGACAGGTGATTGATCTCATCGGTTGCCGGGAAGAGGAGATCATCCTTGCCAGCGCAAAGGGAAATATCGGAGTGGATGAAGTCCTGGAAGCGATCGTCCAGCGTATTCCGCCGCCCAGAGGGGACCCAAATGCTGCGGTGCGCGCTCTCATCTTTGATTCCCTGTTCGACCCCTACCGTGGAGCGGTCGTCTATATTCGAGTCTTCGACGGGACGCTAAGGGAGAGGGACAGAGTGCTGTTCATGTCGAGCGGAAAGGTCTTCGAAGCAGAGGAGATTGGTGTTCTTGGACTGAAGCGTCGCCTGACGGGAATCCTGAACGCGGGAGACGTCGGGTATCTGATTGCCGGCGTGAAGGATGTGCACGATACGAAAGTGGGTGATACGATTACAAATGCCGATGATCCCGCCCGCGAATCACTACCCGGATACAAGCGGGTGAAGCCAATGGTGTTCGCCGGGTTCTATCCTTCGAACAGCGACGATTTCGGCGAGCTGCGTGATTCGTTGGAAAAACTGGGGTTGAATGACGCCTCGGTTGTCTTCGAGCCAGAGACATCGACGGCCCTCGGGTTTGGTTTTCGATGTGGTTTTCTTGGCCTCTTTCATATGGAGATCATCCAGGAGCGTCTGGAACGGGAGTACAACCAGAGTCTCATTACCACTGTACCGAACGTCGAGTATCGCGTGACGAAGCGCGACGGAAAGGTTGTCGTCGTCGATAATCCGTCGCAGATACCCCCAGCGGGCCAGGTTGAAAAAACCGAAGAGCCGTTCATCAAGACCCAAATTATCGTACCATCAGAGTACATCGGAAATGTCATGAAGCTCTGCATGGACCGTCGCGGTATCTACAAGAACACGACATTTCTCGACCCGACACGTGCTGATATAACGTTCGAACATCCTCTCGCGGAGATCATTTTCGACTTCTACGATAAGTTGAAATCCGTGTCGAGAGGTTACGCCTCCTTCGACTACGAATTCGTCGAATACCGGGAGTCCGACCTTGTCAAACTCGACATCTTACTCAACGGGGAACCGGTCGACGCGCTTTCGACGATAGTCCATCGGGACAAAGCGTACAATTGGGGTCGCAAATTGTGTACAAAGCTGCGGAAACTGATTCCAAAGCAACTGTTCGAGGTAGCGATCCAGGCGGCGATTGGAAGCAAGGTGATTGCGCGAGAAAGCATCTCTCCGCTTCGGAAGAACGTGATCGCAAAGTGCTACGGCGGTGATATCACGCGAAAGCGGAAGTTACTCGAGAAGCAGAAGGCGGGGAAAAAACGTATGAAGCGGATAGGCCGTGTCGAGATTCCGCAGGAGGCGTTTCTCGCGGTGCTGGCGATGGAAGAAGAGTAGGATGATCGGTGAATTGGTGAGCGAAGAGCTTTTGCTTGACGGTATAATGGTAATCCCCAATCAACATTCCGCGCCGACGCGACGTGTTCCTTCGGAAAGGACTCCTTCGGGAAAATCATCAATCAAAAGAGATGATACTACAGGGGTGAACTGATGGGCAAGAGGGAACGTGCGAGAGAAAAAAAGGTGAAGCGAGGGAGGGGAGAGCAGACTCTCCTCGAGAAAGTGAGGGATTTCTTCAAGGAGCTCGGAATCGTGCTGGGGGCGTTTCTCTTCCTGAACAGTTTTGTCATTGCCTCCTTTGAAGTGCCGACGGGCTCCATGGAAGATGAGATCATGACAGGGGATTTCCTGTTCGTGAGCAAGTTTATCTATGGTGGAAGTACGCCGCGGAATATCCCGTTCACAAATGTGCGATTTCCCTTTTTCACGGTTCCCGGTTTTGACGAAGTCGAACGAGGTGACGTCATCGTGTTTGTGTTTCCCGGTCAGCGCGATGAAGCCCGACCTGTGGAATTCGCCTTCTACCTGAAGCGATGTGTCGCGAAGGGAGGTGACACGCTTCAGATCATCGACCGCGTGGTGTATGTGAACGGAAAGCAGATCCCGTTTCCACGCAACGTGAAGTTCAACATCGCAGGGATCAAACACGCAGGCGAACCGGATCCTCGCATTTTCCCTCCGGGATCAGATTTTAACGAGGACAATTACGGTCCTATCGTCATTCCGAAAAATCGGGACACGGTCAACGTCACCCGTGACAATTTGAGTCAGTGGCGAGTCTTCATCGAGAGGGAAGGACATCGCGTTGCCCTCGGTCGGGACGGAACAGTGGTAATCGACGGTAGAGAAACCGACACCTATGTTGTCGAGCGTGATTACGTGTTCGGTATGGGTGACAATCGGGACAACAGTTTGGACAGCAGGTTCTGGGGGTTCATTCCGGAGGAAGACATCGTTGGATCTCCATTGATCGTCTATTGGTCGTGGGACCCCAACGTGCCCCTCTGGGACCTCCCTCGCAAACTCTCTTCGATTCTGTTCACGCGAATCGGTAGGCTGGTAGAATGACAGACCATCCAATCAACGAACAGATTCCACAGCAGGAAGGAACTGCCGTTGACCCACAAGGATTGGGCGGACCGATGGAGGAAGCCACTCCGAAGAGCAGAGTTCGTGAATACGTCGAGACCATCCTCATTACGATCCTTGTTGCATTTTTCCTTAAGACTTTTGTTGTGGAAGCCTTTCGAATCCCGACCGGTTCCATGAAGGAGACGCTGCTCGTCGGGGATTTCATTCTGGTGAATAAGTTTCTCTATGGCGCGAGGACTCCGAAATTTATCCCGTTCACGGATATTTCAATTCCACACGCCACACTCCCGGCTTTCCGGAAACCCGCGAGGGGGGATGTCATCGTTTTTGAGTTCCCGGGTGAGCGGGACGAAATCCATCCGCGCACGGTCGTGAACTACGTCAAGCGCTGTGTTGCCATCCCGGGAGATACGATTGAAATCATCAACAAAGTTCTCTACGTGAACGGGAGGCGATTGCCGGACCCGGACGGAGTGCGGTTTGAAACTCCGGTGATTCGTCCAAAGGAGAGACCCAATAATCGAATCTTTCCACCGCATTCGGGCTTCAACGAAGACAACTACGGCCCGGCCGTGGTGCCCAAGAAAGGGTCCGTCCTCTCGCTTTTCCGAGAGAATATCCAACATTGGGAGACGTTTATCGAGCGGGAAGGTCATACGGTCCACTACGGGCTCGATGGGAAGATCCTGATTGATGAAACGGAGTCCGATTCCTACACGGTGGAGCGAGATTACTATTTCGTAATGGGTGACAATCGAGACAACAGTCTGGACAGCCGGTATTGGGGTTTCCTTCCGGAGGAAAACATCGTGGGAGAGGCGACCCTCGTGTACTGGTCGTGGGATCAGGAAATTTCGTTCATCAGTTTGTTCGATAAAATCGGATCAGTTCGCTGGGAGAGAATTGGGAATCTGATACGGTAATAAAGTCCAAACGATGCAAGGTTCATTGTTGAGAAAAGTACTAGACGAAAATCCCACGAAACCCACGCTCGAATTTGCTCCTCGACTCGATCTACGGTCCCCTAGGGAGTCGTCGACCGTTTCGAAATTCGTGACCGTGGATGAAAGACCGGGGGGGCTCTACGTGCACGTTCCGTTCTGCGAGCGGAAGTGTATCTACTGCGACTTCTACTCTCTCGAGGATCTTCGGAGGATGGACCTCTTTCTCGATTCCCTGTTGAAAGAAATAGCGCTTGCTGCATCGCTCGGATCTGCCGGTGCGCAGTTCGATACGATTTTCTTCGGAGGAGGGACACCTTCACTTCTTTCTCCTCGACAGCTTGAATCGATCATCGAAGCTTTGATGAAAACGTTTTCCGTCCTCTCCACAGCGGAGATCACAGTCGAGACGAACCCCGGAACCGTGGATAGAGAGAAACTTCGCGCGTACCGGTCGTTGGGTGTCGACCGTCTCAGCATCGGCGTACAATCGTTTCACGAAGACGAACTTAAATTTCTGGGTCGGACTCATGATGCGAAGGTTGCGAAAACGTGCGTTCGAAGCGCCCAGGAAGCCGGGTTCGAAAACGTCAGTCTCGACCTTATCTGTTCACTCCCCGGCCAGACCCGCGAGCGGTGGGAGTCGAACTTACGTCAAGCGGTTGCGCTCCAAACGAAGCACATTTCTACCTACAGCCTGATCGTAGAGCCGCGAACTCCTCTGTTCCGGATGGTACGGTCCGGTCAGGTGACTCCGCTGCCGCCAGAGCAGGATGCAGAGCTCTATGAGCTCACGGCCGATTTCCTCGCAGCGCACGGGTTTGAGCAATACGAAGTTTCGAACCACGCCAAACCCGGATACCGGTCACGTCACAACAGTAAGTACTGGCACCATGAGTTCTATCTGGGATTCGGTCCGTCTGCGCATTCCTTCTGGACTGGTGATTCCAAGCAGGACGTGGTGCGCTGGTGGAACGTCCGTTCCCTCAAACAGTATACCGAACAAGTCGCAAAGAACCAGCGGCCCATCGATGGAGATGAAACGCTGGATGAGGAGACTCTTCTCCGCGAAGAAATTCTGCTTGGATTGTGTAGCGACGGAATCGACATCCAGTCGTTGCGGAGACGGTATCATCACGATCTCTTGTCGGTACGCGGCGAACAAGTACGAGAATTCATACGGGAACAACTAATGAGAGTTGACCGTGAAAAGTTGAAGTTGACGAAAAAGGGATTTCTCGTCTGCGATGCGATCTGCGAAGCGCTCGTTGTCTGATACACCGACTGAAAGGAAAACGGCTATTCATGGTGATCTTCCTCACCCATTATTTCCTTGAAAATGTGCTAACTATTGATTAGCTAAAGATTTGAAGGCACTTTTTTCCGTAAAGTAGTGGCTCGATGGAAAACAAAACACTAAATCGCATCGTTGCAGCGATCGTCTTTTTGACGTCGTCGGTTGTGTATTTTCTAACAATGGCTCCTACGGTAGTGTTCTGGGACGTCGGTGAGTTTATCGCTGCTGCCTGGATGCTGCAAGTCCCCCATCCGCCAGGATCTCCACTATTCTTACTCGTCTCTCGCGTGGTACTGATGATCCCTTTTTTCGCTGATGTCGCCGTTCGAGCTCACAGCATATCCGCAATCACGAGTGCCTTGACGGTCACACTGTTGTACCTTGTGAGTGTGAAGGTGATGATGCACTTTCGTAAACGGCCGGAGTCGGTCTGGGATAAAGTGAGCGTGTACGGTGCAGGTGCGATCGGCGCGCTCTCACTTGCGTTTGGTACGACATTCTGGAATAACGCGATCGAAGCCGAGGTCTATGGTTTCAGCATGCTGTTCGTGGCATTGATTGTCTGGCTCGTGATGCAGTGGTATGAACGTGCAGACCAGCCGGGCAACGAGAAGTACATCTTGCTTATTGCCTATCTCATCGGACTCTCACTTGGCGTTCACCTTCTTGCCCTCTTAACGATCTTTACCGTTTTGATGATCATCTACTTTCGCAACTACGAGATCGATTGGGCTACATTCCTGAAGTTTGGAATCGTTGCAGTGGTCGTATTTTTTGTGGTTTATCCCGGGATCGTGAAGTGGTTTGCGTCGCTCATGGCCGAGGATAGCAATTTCCTGCGCGCGCTCCCATACCTTGCAGTCGGGGCTGCTCTGTACGGGATCTATTATTCGATCAAGAAGAAGCTTCGCCTTCTGAACATCACGATGCTCTCGTTCATCTTGATCATCATCGGCTATTCAACGTACACAATGGTGATCATCCGTTCGAATGCTGAGCCGCCGATGAATGAAAACGAGCCGAGAAGCCTGACACAATTAGTTAGATACCTCAACCGCGTGCAGTACGGCAATGCACCTGTTATCGCGCGCCGCTACGACCGAGATCCAGAAAAAGTGGCAGCGATGAGTCGATATTCCAGTGACCTAGACTTCATGTGGCGCTATCAGATCAACCACATGTATGTCCGGTATCTCCTCTGGAATTACGTGGGGGCTGCGGGAGATACGCAGGACTCTGGTGTCAGCTGGAGGGATACCTGGGGAATCCCATTCCTGCTGGGCTTGGTTGGGGTGTACTATCACTTCCGCCGGGACTGGAAAATGGCGATGCCATTCGCTGTGATGTTCATCGTCATGGGCACCGTACTCGCACTCTATCAAAACCAGCAGGAACCGCAGCCGCGGGAGCGCGACTATTTCTACGTTGGGTCATTTTTTGTCTTCTCACTCTGGATTGCGCTCGGGATCCACGGCATCCTCGAATCCATTCGGTCGCTCGCGCAGCGAAAAGAGATCACCGGGCTGGCGGCCGGCGCATTCTTTGGGATATCCTTGGCTGCCGTGCCCCTGAACATGTTCCGCGTGAACTGGCACGATCACGACAAAAGTCGAAGCTACGTCGCCTGGGATTACTCGTACAACATGCTGCAGTCCTGCGCGGAAAACGCGGTACTTTTCACAAACGGTGACAACGACACGTTCCCACTCTGGTACTTGCAGGATGTTGAGGGGATTCGTCGGGACGTGCGTATCGTGAACCTGAGCTTGGTCAATACTCCGTGGTACATCCGACAGCTCAAGTACCAGAAGCCGTATGGTACCCCGCGGGTTCCGATCAGCCTCACCAATGCACAGATTGCCGCGATTCGGCCGGGTTCCTTCGAGCCTCGAGATGTCGAGCTTCCGGTGCCTCCAGAGGCCTACGAAGCGTTTGGGATCACCGATACGAGCATCACAAATCTTGGTATGATCCGCTGGCGGATGAAGCCGACTGTCCAGTTCGGGGACGTGGGGGCACTCAAGGTTCAGGATCTCATGGTCTACGACATCTCTCGAACGAGCAACTGGAAACGACCAGTCTATTTTGCTGTGACTGTTGCGCCAAGCAGCAAGCTTGGCCTCGACCGCTATCTCCGGATGGATGGACTTGCACTTCGACTTACGCCGGCGACATCGTCCGACCCAGGTTACGATATCTCTGAAGAGATCATACGGGAAAATCTTTTCGAGGAGCCCGAAAGGTTCTCTCGCGAACCGCGGTACGGCTTTAGATGGCGCGGGCTGAACGACTCGACGATCTACTTCGATGATACTGAGCGGCGCCTGATGCTCAACTACCGAAACGCGTTCTTTCAGCTGGCGTTCCACTACGCGGACCGGAACGACCGCACGGAAGCGCTGAACACACTCGCCCGGATGGACGAGGTGATCTCCGAAAAGGCCTTTCCCATCGATTGGAGATTCATACAACCCTTGGCAATATTATATCGCCGCTTAGGAGACTTGAAGAGGTTTGAACATTACGCCGCGAAACTTGAGGAGATCTCCTGGCAGATGATCGAACGAGGTCAGCCAGATCCGCGGAGCCCCTTCAATCCATATTTCATGTTGTTGGATCTCTACGAACTGCAGCAGCGATACACCGATGCGCTCAAAGTCCTGAATCGGCTCGCTATATTGTACCCGAATGATGCAGGTGTCAAAAACCGGATTGCACAACTCCGAGCGCAGATGAAAGCGGACTCCGCAGCGGATATCATGCGGGACACGCCGACAAAGAGAAGGTGATGGCGAAAAAGAGCGAAGCGAAAACTCGGGGAAAAAAAGCCCTCATCACGGGGATCACCGGGCAGGATGGCTCGTATCTGGCCGAGTTCCTCCTGAGCAAAGGCTACACGGTCTATGGAATGGTCCGACGATCGAGCACGGAGAACTTCGACCGCATTGAGCACATTCGGTCGCAGATCCATCTCCACCAGGCGGACCTCCTGGACCAGCTCTCCATCATCGAGGTCATCGAAGAAACTCAGCCAGACGAGCTTTACAACCTCGCTTCTCAATCGTTTGTTCCCACTTCCTGGAATCAGCCGGCGCTCACCGGCGAGTTCACCGCGCTCGGGGTGACGAAGGTGCTCGAGGCGATCAAGCTTGTGAATCGAAGGATTCGATTCTATCAGGCCAGCAGCAGCGAAATGTTCGGCAGAGTTCAGCAGGTCCCTCAGAACGAGAATACCCCCTTCTATCCACGCAGCCCTTACGGTGTGGCCAAGGTGTACGGGCATTTTATCACGGTAAACTACCGAGAAAGTTACGACATGTACTGTGTGTCCGGGATTTTGTTCAACCATGAATCACCGCGTCGAGGGTTAGAGTTTGTGACGCGCAAGATCAGTGACGGCGCCGCCCGCATCAAGCTTGGTCTTGCGAAAGAGTTGCGCCTGGGAAATCTCGATGCCGCTCGCGATTGGGGTTTTGCAGGGGACTACGTGGAGGCGATGTGGCTCATGACGCAGCTGGAACAGTCCGAAGACTTTGTGATCGCGACGGGCATCGCGCATACGGTGCGTGATTTTTGTCGACTGGCGTTTGAACATGTGGGGTTGGATTGGGCAACCTACGTTGTTTCAGACGAAAAATTCTTCCGTCCAGCAGAAGTCCATCAATTGCTGGGTGATGCCAGCAAAGCCCACCAGAAATTGAGCTGGAAAGCCAAGGTCTCCTTCGAAGCCCTCGTAAAAATGATGGTGGAGGCCGACCTCAAGCGTTT
The DNA here is from genome assembly GCA_036477295.1 of Bacteroidota bacterium. Classification (GTDB taxonomy): domain Bacteria; phylum Bacteroidota; class Ignavibacteria; order UBA10030; family JAZGDE01; genus JAZGDE01. The sequence goes on from JAZGDE010000090.1 coordinate 9,555, forward strand.
GAAGCGCGCTTCCAAGAAGTAGCATTTCCTCAAGTTCGACGACTCCCTACGGGATCGTAGATCAATTCGAGGAAGATGACTTCACCACCATGCGCATCCTGATTTTCAACTGGCAAGATATCAAGAATCCGAACGCAGGCGGTGCTGAGGTTCACCTCCACGAAGTCTTTTCCCGCATCGCGGCGATGGGTCATGGGGTTACTCTCTATTGTTCTCGCTTTCCTGGGGTGCCTCCCCGCGAAAATCTCAACGGAATCGATGTCGTTCGAGAGGGCAGGCGATATCTGTTCAACTATCGGGTGGCATGGAAATACCTTACACACTTTCGGTGGCTCGGGTTTGATATCGTCATCGATGACTTGAACAAGATTCCTTTCTACACACCCTGGTACGTAAGAGAGCCACTGATGGGAATTACACACCATCTGTTCGGCAAGAGTATCTTCATCGAAGTTCCGTTACCGCTCGCTGCATATGTGTATTTGACTGAGCTCCTTGCGCTTCGCGTCTACCGAAACGCGCCTTTTATCGTCGGGTCGCCAAGTACACATCAGGAATTGGTGTCGAAGGGCTTTAGATCCGACCAGGTCAAGGTGGTCAACTATGGTATCGATCACAGCCTTTACAGGGTGACGGGGGTTCCGAAGAGTGACACGCCGCTCGTTGGTCACGCGGGCCGGTTGAAGCGATACAAGAGTGTTGAGCACCTCTTGCAAGCGTTCAAGGCTGTGAAGGCAAGACTCGCTAATGCTCGGCTTCTGATCCTGGGTGACGGGGATGATCGTCCGCGCCTCGAAAAGATCGCCCGCGATCTAGGGCTCAGCGATTCTGTGCGATTTACTGGATACGTTACCGACGCGAAAAAGATCCACTATCTCCAGGAAATGCACGTAGTGGTGAATAGCTCGGCAAAGGAGGGGTGGGGATTGACGGTCGTAGAAACCAATGCCTGTGGGACATGTGTCATTGCGAGCAACGTGCCGGGGTTGAAAGATTCGGTTGTCGATGGAGACACCGGATTGCTCTATGAATACGGAAACATACAGCAACTGGCAACGAAAATCTGTGATGTTCTGAGTGATAAAGCTTTGCAGGACCGGCTCTCACAAGGTGCATTGCAATGGGCGGCGAGATTTGATTGGGACGCCGCTGCGAAGCAGACGCTTGACCTATTGGAGAGAGTTGCGGCACAGCGGAAAGTCTGACTCCCTGACTTCTCTGCACACCGACTCTTCTCATTCTCTCCGCCTTTGGCGCGAATCCTTCACTCTTAACTCTTCCTTAATGATCGTCATGCATTCCTCCAAGGTCTCTACTACTCGAACGTAGCGCGTTGACCCCGTCAGCGCGGTTGAAGTTTCCAAGCCCTCTTGCCTCAGCACCTCATACAGGAGGTCGATTACTGACTTCCAGAAGTCTCCGAGCACCACGATCGGTTTTTCCGCCATCAATCGCTTGTTTCTGTACTCCCAGACCATCGCCAGTTCCACGAGCGTGCCCGTACCGCCTCGGAGGACCACGTACGCGTCACCAAGTTCGATGAGTTTGGCAAGACGGTCCGCATGTGTCTCCTCACAGATCTCCTGATCGATCCATGGATTGGCACCGCAGCCAAATGCCCTCGTGGTTATGCCGATCGTCCTCCCACCAGCTTCCTTCGCCCCGCGTGCTGACGCTTCCATAATCCCGCCGTAGCCCCCGTTACAAAGTACAAATCCCGCACGGGCGAGTTCACGGCCAAGCTCGCTGGCTTCCTCATAGAAAGCATTGCCCTCCATCGGCATTCCGCTCCCAAATACTGTGACCGTTTTCTGTCTCTGGGATTCCAGTTCCGTCAATCTACGCTTAGTCCAAGAATGTCCAGTTGATTCCAAACCGCACGTTCCTCCCAAGCATGGGGTAACCCGGATTCAGCATATAATCCTCATCGCTAACGTTTTCCCAGATGAGGTGAAGATACGCGCTCCCGACCTGGCCAATGAGAATAACATCCACGGTCTGATACGGTCCGAGTTCTGAGCCGGTCCGTTCACTGTATATCAACGTTTCCGGGTTGAACTCTGTTCCGACTTGCTGACCGATGTACCTTCCTTTCACGCCGGCTTTGAGGTCAAGAAAATCGCGGAAGATTTTTTTTCGGAAATAGATCCCTGCAACAAGGTACCACCGCGGCAACAGTTTGGCCTTTCTTCCGTCATCCTCCTGAACGAGATAGGTCCCGCTCCCCTCGAGCGCGACTTTCCAAACGCTGAAGGAAAACTTGCCGTCGATTGTTTGAATTATCCGCTTGCCTCCGTTGCGAATGTCGATGGAAGGGAAAATGTAATTCCCCGGAACGGACCGTATCAAGATTGGATCCTCGATTTTCCTCCATGAGTATGTCGCCTCTACTTCTAGTGATTCTACGAACTGCAGGTCCAAGCCAGCCTGAAGGAGAGTATGATGTTCCGGCGCGAGGTCGCCAATTCGAGTCACTGTGCTGTCTCTCCAGTACTGTTCCTGAAAAGTCGGTGACCTCTCCGACCGGGAAAACCCCCCGTGGACCGATATCCACCCGGAGAGGCTGAGGTTCACGCTGATTCCGTAAGCGTTAAGGCTGCGGTTAAGATAGCGGTCGTAACGCGCGAAGGTCATTAAACGAAACCTCGGCCAGCGAAGCTGCAGGTTTCCAAAGGCTCCTCCTTGGGGTTCGTCCCTCCGTCCAACGTTTGGACTCCCTTCTACCTGCAGGCGGTCGAGATTTCCTCCGACTTGAATCTGGAACGGCAGTCCCGAAAGAGTCGGAACGGTCTGGCGAATCGAGACGCCGGTAAAAGACGAACGGTGGTCTGACTTGATGAAAATGCCGTTTGAGATGGTCCGATTTTCCTCGTCACGATATTCGCGGAAGAGGGACGTGTAGTAGAGGGAGATGAGGGTCACGCTTGTCGAGTCCTCGAACAGCCTAAGGCCAGCGGTCGCGGTGAGGTCGTGACGGTTGATTTTTTCAAAGGATTCGTCGTTTTGGAGTTGAGCAAGAATCTCGTTAAACACGTTCTCGGTCTTCGTGTTTATGAAGTCAACTCCCCCGTTCATTCCAAGCATATGGTTGTTGTATTGGTCGGAAACCATCAGGTTGAACCGATTTGAGGGATTCCAGCGGACTTTGAATCGTACGTTCCAAGCTTCGTAGTGACTGTTCGGGTATCTTCCGTCAAGATTCCAACGCTGAAATCCGGCCACAACGTTTACTCTTGGAACGATGTTCTGAGTAAATACTCCGTCTGCGTACAAATGCCCGAATCCCCCCTGGCTGTATCGAATTTTTGTAAAGGGTCTGACGGTGTTATATTTCTGAGTGACAACGTTGATTACTCCTCCGCTTCCATTGAATTCGTACATCGCCGCTGTTGGCCCACTCATGACCTCGACGTCCTCAACGTACTCTGGCGAAACAAGATTGAGATGGTACGTACCAGTGAGCGGATCATTCATCCTCCGACCGTCGATCAAGACCTGGATGCTCCTCCAATCGACGCCGCGCAGGTTCATCTGATGGTACTGGCCGATACTCCCGAGGTCGCGGACATACACTCCCGGGAAGAGCCAGAGGAGATCACCGAGATAGTCGTAACCGAACCACGGAATCTGACCGGAAGTGAGAATTCCGGAAAACTCCGTGCCTTGCCGTATGCTTCCAAGCTCTACGATGGTCGACGACTCAACTCTTCGAGCATGGACGACGCGGACACTGTCGGACGCAAGTGTTTGAAGTGTGTCCGGATCAGAAAACTTCAGGGTTTGCGCTTGCCCCGAAGAGTTAGGGGCTGATGCGAGGACGAGGATCGCGTGAAGGAAGAGCAGTCCCCACAAGGTCGGGACGCGATGGTTAGGCACCCTTGAAAAATTTGTGGTGATCATGGAGATATAGAGAAACGGCTTCAACAGTCCAGGGAAGAGGACGGGAACATCTTAATTCAGCGTTCAGCGCCCTCGAGAAGGGACATCGCACGATCGAGATCCTCAACATCGAGAATGACGGAAACGCTCTTTTGTCCCTTTCCGACCGTACCGTAGCAATAATCGACGTTGATGCCCGCACTGCCAAGCCGTGAGACGACAAATGCGAACGACCCGGGCTTGTTGTCGAGATCGAGCCTGAGGACTTCTCTGGTCTCGACTTGGTATTTCTGTTCTGAGAGAGCCTTCGAGGCTTTGGCGAGGTCCGAGACGGACAACTTTGCTACATCCTGAAAGAGGCCGATGGCCTCGATGTTAATTTTTTCCTTTGCTAGATGACCCAGGAGCTCACCAAGCGCTCCGGGTCTGTTCTCGACGACGACGAAGAGTTCTTTAATTTTCTGCATCGGCTGGCCCTTTCAATTGGGAATGGATCGCTCTTTCTTCTCGGCCGTAGGAAATGTGGAGAGCAACAACCGCCGCGAGAACGGCGCTGCTCACATAGCTCACGTTGCTGAGATCGATGACGGCTTATTTCACTCTGTCCTCCCATCCAGCAGCTTGCCCATACTGCAGGATCCCTAAATGTTGTCTTCTTGATCGGAGTCTGCTCAACGAATTGAGTCGTCAACCAGCCTTACATCCTGAAGGCCGATTGAGCGGACAGTGGTTTTCCCGTTGCAGGGGAAACGCTGCTGCCGATTATCAACGTCAACCAGGCTTTATCTCCCCGCTTGGACTCGTTCGTTTTCCAAGTATTTGTGCTCTAGTGCCTTCCGCAGCCAATGTATCGGTGGCGAGCGGCAATGTCAAGGGTAGAACGCAAGGCCTAGAACAGGAGATCGAGAATTCAGGAAATCCGCACGCTAGCCGTCTTCGGGCATAAAGTATGGCTCAGTCAAGAACACCTGATACGGATCTTGGAGAAGTTTGATCACATCCTTCGCAAACACATCATCCTGGAACAATCCGAAGATGGACGATCCGCTGCCGGACATCAGAGCAAAGTCAGCTCCACCACGGTACAGCGCTTCTTTCGCGCGCATGACAAGTTCGTGCGCATGGAAAACTACGGGTTCAAAGTCGTTGCGGAGTCTGTTTACCAACACATTCGGCCTGGTGCGGTTTTCCACCAGCAGTTTTTTCAAGTCGACCCGCTTGACGGGGGGGTTGACACGGAAGTTCTGGTATGCCCACGTGGTCGAAACGCGGACGTTCGGATGCACAACGACGACCCAGTACGGAAGCTCAAAGTCGAAGTACTCGAGAATTTCACCGCGTCCCATTGCTTTCGCAGTACCGGGCTGCAGAAAGTAGGATACATCCGTCCCCAACGATACAGCGAGTTCGCGGACAAGGGCTGAAGTGACTTCGACTTGCCAGTATCGCGGTAGATGTTTCAGCACCGCAGCGGCGTCAGAACTCCCCCCACCGAGGCCGGCGCCGACAGGAATTCTCTTCTCGAGGCGAATCCGAACACCGCTCTTGATCCCCAACGATTGCTGGAGAATTTCGGCCGCTCGACAGCAAAGGTTGGAAGAATCCGTCGGCACGTCGGGATGGTCGCATTCGACGCGGATGTCATCGCAACGTCCGAAGGAGATTTCGTCACAGATGTTCACTGGATGAAGGATCGTCTCGATCTCATGGTATCCATCTTCCCGTTTGCGCAAGATCTGCAAGCCCAGGTTTATCTTTGCGTACGCTCGGATCATAGGGTGCTCATCGAGTTGAAGCTGTCCGTGGAGGCTGGACGCCCGAATGAATGTGAAGAGGGGAGCAGTCTTTGATAGTTTGTCAATTTTTTAGTACTATAAATGCACTAAGCTACGGAAATTTCTGCACTTTCACCAGCTTGCTGGATCTCCTGCATGAATTTTTCCCTTCGCAACGCCCGAATACTTCGGGGCAAGCCCAAGCTGCACAATCAAATTCTGATCGGCCTTTTCCTCGGCGTAATCTTTGGTGTTCTCTTCAATATCGACAAACACAAACTCGAGGTCGTGTACCGGGGCGACGGAACCGAAAAGCAGGCGGTGATCGAAAACTGGGAATCGTTCGAATTCTTGCATGGGGAGGACAGCACAACATTTGGTCCCGACGATCAGATTGCGATCTTGCAGTTTTTCAAGGGGCTCAAAGGTACAGAGCCGAACGACGTCATCCTGGTGGTTCGCACACGGGATCAGGAAGAACCTTCACGATATGACCAGCCGCTGTCAATAGAGAAGGTGGAGACGATTGCAACGCTCATCAAGCCAATCGGGACGATCTTTCTGCGGCTGTTGATGTTCATCGCGATCCCGCTCGTCGTATCGACCCTGATTGTCGGCGCCGCGAGTCTCGGCGACATCCGAAAAGTCGCGCGACTTGGCGGGAAAACCATCGGACTCTATCTCATCACCACGTCCGTGGCGATCACTATCGGACTTAGCTTGGTGAACTTTATCAGGCCGGGTGAGCGGCTTCCGCCCGATTCCCGTGAAAGGCTGATGGCGGAATACCAGGCGGATATATCGACTCGCATCGAGCAGGAAATTGAGTTTGACCTCATCGACACGTTTGTCAACATCGTGCCCACGAACCCGATCAAAGCACTTGCAAATGCCGAGATGCTTCAGATTGTCTTTTTTTCTATCATGATCGGTGTGACACTCTCGTTGGTCAGGAAAGAAAAGGCACAGCCGGTCATCTCGTTTTTCGAAGGGATCAGCGAGACGATGATCAAGATCGTTGACCTGATCATGTTGACGGCCCCCTTTGGCGTTTTTGCTTTGATCGCAGCGACCGTCGGGCAATTTGGCTTCGAGATTTTGCAAACGCTAGTCTGGTACTCTATCGTGGTGATCGCAGGGTTACTCCTGCATCTCTTCGGTACGCTCTCGCTGCTTGTTCACTTTCTCGCGAAGATGAACCCGTTGAAATTCTTCCGAGGGCTTCGCGAGCCGATGCTGATTGCCTTCACGTCGAGTTCCAGCGCGGCGACGCTTCCGGTAAACATGGAGGCGACCGAGAAAAATCTGGGCGTGCCGAAGCAGATCACAAGCTTCGTTCTCCCGCTCGGCGCGACCATCAATATGGACGGCACATCGCTGTACCAGGCAGTTGCGGCGGTGTTCATCGCCCAGGTCTATGGATTTGACCTTACTCTCGGTCAGCAGCTCACCATTCTCCTCACGGCGGTACTCGCATCGATTGGGACTGCCCCCGTTCCTGGCGTGGGAATCATCATGCTCATCATCGTGCTTCAGGCCGTCCATGTGCCCGAGGAGGGTATTGCGCTAATTCTCGGTGTCGACAGGATTCTCGATATGAGCCGGACGGTCATAAACGTTTCGGGTGACGCGGCCGTAGCCTCCATCGTTGCACGCTCAGAGGGTGTACTCCAAGAATCTGAGGCCGCTGTGAGTGAGGCAGGGTAGGTTGTTTTTCCAGGCTCCTGTTCGTATATTTTTGTTCGAGTATCAGGATCTGATGGCAAGGACAGTTCGAGTCGGTGATATCAAAATTGGCGGCGGGGGTCCGCTTGTGCTGATCGCTGGTCCGTGTGTAGTCGAGGGTCGTGACCTGATTTTGCGGACGGCGGCCCGCATCGCGCAGCTCGCGAAAAAACACTGCATCCCATTCATATTCAAGTCTTCCTACAAGAAGGCAAACCGGATGAGCGGTCGATCCTTCTCTTCAATCGGAATGGAGAAGGCACTCTCGATCCTCGCCGAAGTGAAGGAGAAATTCGAGCTGCCAATTCTGACGGACATTCACACAGCAGAAGAAGCTCGACTGGCGGCAGAAGTTGCTGACGTCATCCAAATACCCGCGTTCCTGTCACGTCAGACCGAGATCCTAGAAGCGGCGGGTCGGACGGGAAAAGTCGTCAACATTAAGAAGGGACAATTCCTGAGTCCGGAGGATATGAAGTACCAGGCGGCCAAAGTGGAAGCGACTGGGAATAGGAATATTTTGCTGACGGAGCGTGGGACAACCTTCGGATATCACAACCTTGTTGTCGACATGCGGTCGCTCGCGATCATGCGCTCGCTTGGATATCCGGTGGTGCTCGATGCCACACACTCGGTGCAGCTCCCCGGCGCAGAAATGAGCAGTTCGGGAGGACAACCGGAGTTCATATTCCCGATCGCTCGAGCCGGCGTCGCTGTGGGCGTCGATGCCCTGTTCGTGGAGGTTCATCCGAATCCAAGAAAAGCGCTCAGTGATGCGACAAGTCAGCTGCCGCTCGAGAAGCTCGAAGACCTCATCGCTCAGGTGATGGCTATAGACAGCGCTGCACGGCGTGTCACGGAAGCGTAAGTGGGGGGGATTCGACAGGATAGCGAAACGCCAAAGATGCAATTTGTGGCGATGAATGGTCCTGAGAGGTATCCCCGAAAGCTTACCAAACGAGAGCAAGCGTTCTTGTACTGGCTTCTCCCCGACGATCGGACCGGTTATTATCACTATCGCGATTTGCTGGAGACGATGGTCGTGCTCGGAGAGGGCCGGAGGGGTAAGGGAAACCTGGTGTTGGGCCATCCGGGAGATGTTCTGGACCTAGATGCACCGCTCGCGTCAGTGTTCGCCTTCGGGGTGATCGAAGGGGAGGACAAGAACATTTTGGTGACAATCCGAGAGGAGCAGGAGGATCAGGTCGAAGTAGAAATCGTCGGCAGCAAGTCTGATGAGGTCCCGGATCAGTTTGCGGAGAAGCGACGCTGGAGCTATTCCTCTTGGTCGCCAGGTGATCCGGGCCCTTCGAGCGGAGGAATGGTGCGTGAAGTGAAGATGAGAGGGGAGGAGAACTTCACTCTCGTCCTTGCGATCAGCCCTGCAGAAAAACGGCTCTGGGTTTACGACGCGAAAAGTCAGGTCAACCATCTTATTCCAGTCACGAACTACTACAACGAATTGATGATGCTGAAGGGTATCCGTGATCCAAACCTCGCGCTGCGGTCGACCAAGCTCTTCTCGCGTTTATCTGAATTCTCCGATGAGGACCTGGCGCGGGCGTTTCTCACTTACAACAGGCTGAAGAAGAAAGTCGAGGTTGGAGCGGATCGGTTGGAAGTCAGGCGCGGACTCTCGGGATGGAAGAAATTCGTGAGGGCACTGTTGAGAAGGAAATCATGACCGAGGACGAAAAAGCTGTTCAGAAGGGAAAAGAGGTGGTACGCATCGAGGCGAAGGCCGTCGCGGGCCTGGAGCAAAAAATCGGCCGGGAGTTTGCGCGGGCGGTGGGCCTGCTTTTTCACTGCAAGGGTCGAGTGATTGTGACCGGCATGGGGAAGTCTGGGATTGTGGCGCGGAAAATTGTGGCGACGATGAATTCCACCGGCACCCCTTCTGTGTTCCTGCACCCGTCGGATGCAGTCCACGGCGACCTCGGCATGGTGCGGAAAGAGGACGTTGTAATCTGTATATCCAAGAGTGGGGATACGGACGAGGTGAGTCAGTTACTACCGATGTTTAAACGTATCGGTGTGCCGGTCGTTTCGATGGTCGGTAGTGTTCAATCGCACCTCGCGCGCGGTGCGCTAATCTGTTTGGATATTAGTGTGAATGAGGAGGCGTGCCCACACGATCTCTCTCCGACCGCTTCGACAACCGCCACGCTTGCCATGGGGGACGCCCTGGCAGTTGCACTGCTCGAACGCCGGAATTTCAGCAAGGAGGAATTCGCGCTGTTCCATCCCGGGGGAAATCTCGGGAAGTCGTTGCTGCTCAAGGTCGAAGAAATGATGGCTACGGGTCCTGCCGTCCCAATGGTCAAGAGATCCGTGCCGCTGAAAGATGCAATTCTGGAAATGACATCGAAACGGTTGGGTGCAACCTGCGTGGTTGATGACGACGGCAAGCTTGTCGGGATCATCACCGACGGCGACCTCCGTCGGCTTCTCCAGAGGACGACGGACGTGTCTCACCTTACCGCGGAGAGCCCCATGACGCGCCACCCGAAGACAATCACGAAGGATGTCTTGGCTGCAATCGCTCTTCAGGAAATGGAGAGTTACAACATTACGCAGCTGGTTATTGTCGACGAACTCTATGCGCCGATCGGCATGATCCACTTGCACGATCTCGTGAAGGTCGGGTTAGGGTCGAATTCAGGAGGATAGAATACAGGGATGAAGCATGTCTGTTTCGTTCTACTGACTGTAGCGTTCCTCAGTTGTGAGGAGAAAATCAAACCGTCCGTGACAGACCAGACGGCCGGTCCGTCGCAGGAGAGCTGGAACTCGACGGTGGTGTTCTCTGACTCGGGGAAGGTGCAGGCAGTTCTGAGAGCGGGACACATCTCGGTCTATGCCGATCGCATGATGACGCACATGGACGGCGGTGTCTCTGTGGATTTCTACAGTGTCGCCGGCGAACACACGTCAGTCCTGACTTCTCAGGAAGCTTGGGTAAACGACAGGATCAAAAACCTGGAGGCAAAGGGAAATGTTGTAGTGACATCCGACGACGGATCTATTCTCGTGACGGACCAGTTGTTTTGGGACAATGGTGCGCGGAAGATTCACACGGATCGATTTGTCCAGATAACGACTCCGAATGAGACGATTCAAGGCCATGGGTTTGAGTCTGACCAGAGCCTCAAGTACTACAAAATCTTCAGGGTAACCGGCAAGTCCAAAGCGAAGGAGTAGAAGAACAGCTTGGATTGGGATGACTTTTCGGAGCGGTCTTCTCATCAGCATCTCGATAATCGTTCAAGTTGCTGCGTTCGGTCAGGAGCGGAAGCCGATCGTTCTCAACTATGCGGATAGTCTCGTCAGTCGAACCATTGGGGGCGAAACGGCCCGCGTAGTTTCCGGACGGGTGGAATTTCAGCAGGGGAATGTCATCGTTCGTTGCGACCAGGCGACACAGTTTCTTCAGAGCAACAAAGTGGTGCTCGTCGGCAATGTGAAGGTCTTCCGCGAACACGTGACCGTGAGCGCGGACCGCGGCGTGTACTACGGGAACGAACGGAGAATGGACTCTGAAGGTAATGTCCGGCTGCAAGACGGCGACGTTGTTCTGCTCGCTGATTTCGGAACGTACTACCCGGAGGAACATCGGGCACACTTTTGGGGGAACGTCACTGTAAACGACACCGCGTCGGTGATTCAGGCGGATGAGCTGACATACTACGAAGAGGATGATCGGACGATAGCTCAGCGCAACGTGCGCTTCATTGACGACAAGAACCGGATGGTGATATTCGGTCAGAGGCTCGAGCACGAGGGCACCCGCGGGTACACCAGAGTCACCGAACTGCCGCGCCTCCTCCAAATCGATACCACTGCGGCGGGAACAGTCGATACACTAGTCGTCACAAGCCGCATGATGGAATCGATCATTGACAGTACGCGTCGCTACATCGCAACCGACAGCGTGGCCCTCGTGCGGGGGGAACTTGCTTCTTTGAGTGAGATGACGACGTTCTATCCAGAACAAGATCGCATCACCCTGCGGGGTGATCCGACCATGTGGTATGCCCGTACGCAGGTCAGTGGAGATTCGATCGACATTTTCTTGCGTGACAGGAGAGCGCATCGAGTCGTTGTGATGGGACGGGCGTTTGTGATCTCGCTGGGTGATACTCTCTATCCTCAGCGGTTCGACCAAGTGACCGGGGAGACAATGACAATGACGTTTTATGAGGACAAGATTGAGCGCATCGAGGTCAACACGACGGCGACGAGTTTGTATTTCCTCTACGATGAGGGAAAACCGAACGGCTTGAACAGGTCGAGCGGTGATTCGATCATCATCAGTTTTTCGGACGGTCTGTTAAGGGATCTCACGGTGATCGGAGGCGTGCAAGGACAGTATTTCCCCGAGAACATGGTCGCTGAGCGGGAATCGGAATACAATCTAGTCGGTTTCGACTGGAAAGAAAACAGGCCGAGAAAAAGTCCGTAAATGGCGATTCGGAAGAAACGGGAAGCAGGGGTCCGGCGAAAGCGTCCGGATGTCGTCGAACCTGTCGACTCCCATTCCATCGGGGTTGAGCAGCGACGGGATGGGTCGCGCGTTGTTGTCCTGTGTTCGGAAGGGCTCTGTAAGCGTTACAGCAAGCGGTCCGTCGTGAGAGACGTGAGTATCGAGGTCAAGCAGGGCGAAGTGGTTGGCCTCCTCGGTCCGAACGGAGCCGGCAAGACAACGACCTTTTACATGCTCGTGGGGATGACCCATCCAACCGAAGGCAGAGTCTACCTCGGCGATCAGGAGATCACGAAGCTTCCAATGTACCAGCGCGCCCGGATGGGCATCGGGTATCTGCCGCAGGAAGCATCAGTATTTCGCCGCTTGACGGTTCGCGAAAACGTCATGTCGGTTCTTCAGATGATGGACCTTTCTGAACGGGAGCGAATGGAGCGATGCGAGAGACTGCTGGAGGACTTTGGCATCAGCCATCTCTCGAGCCACAAAGCCTACACGCTGTCCGGCGGGGAACGTCGGCGGACGGAAATTGCGCGCGCGCTGGCCACCGACCCGAAATTTATTCTACTAGATGATCCGTTCGCTGGCATCGACCCGATTGCTCTCGAAGACCTCATGAACATCGTGCAAAACCTGAAGAACCAAGGCATCGGGGTTCTCGTCACTGATCACAACGTACATGAGACGCTTTCCATAACGGACAGGGCATATTTGCTGTTCGAAGGACAGATTCTGAGAGCAGGAACCTCTCAGTTCCTGGCAAACGATCCGGAGGCCCGGAAGTTGTACCTGGGCGAACGATTCAAGCTGGATCGATATTCTTGAGCGGGAACATTCCTCACCGAGAGGTAGGGGAGAAAAGAGGCCTGTGAATCTATGGTGATCGTGGTCGAAAAGAATGCCGGAGAAAAAGATATCGAGAACATCATCAAGAAGTTGTACGATTTTGGTTTTGATGTTCATCGATCAACGGGCGTGAATCAAACGGTTCTGGGTGCGATCGGCGTAAAGCCGGACTTCGACATCCGACAGGTACAGGTTCTACCCGGAGTGGCGGACGTCTACCGCATCACTGAACCGTACAAGCTTGTGAGCAGATCCTTCAAGCCCGACGGCACGGTCCTGAACATCAAAGGAGTGATGGTCGGTGGAAAAGAGGTGGTTGTCATGGCCGGACCGTGTGCTGTCGAGAGCGAACAGCAGATCTTCGCCATCGCGAAGCAAGTGAAGAGCGTGGGGGCAAAGTTTCTTCGTGGCGGTGCGTTCAAACCAAGAACGTCCCCGTACACGTTCCAGGGACTTGGTGAAGATGGGCTGAAGCTTCTCCGGTCAGCCGCGGATGAGTTCGGACTGCTGGTGATCACCGAAGTGATGGATTGGAGTCAAATCGACAACGTCGAACGGTACGCCGATGTTTTGCAGGTGGGCGCGCGGAACATGCAGAACTTCTCGTTTCTCAAAGAACTGGGAAAAGCGACCAAGCCCATCATGCTGAAGCGTGGGGTGGCAGCTACGATCGAGGAGTGGCTCATGTCGGCTGAGTACATCTTGTCCGGAGGGAACCACCAGCTGATGCTCTGCGAACGGGGAATTCGTACCTTCGAGAACGCAACGCGGAACACTCTGGATATTAGCGCCATACCCGTAATCCATAAACGCTGTCATCTTCCGATCATTGCTGATCCGTCGCATGGGAGCGGTATTCGGGACAAGGTAATTCCGATGGCTCGCGCTGCGGTTGCCGCCGGTGCCGACGGCATCATAGTCGAGGTTCATCATCAGCCCGACAAAGCATTGTCGGACGGGGCCCAATCGTTGTTTCCTGACCAATTCACGCAATTGATGAAGGAGATGCGGATCATCGCCGACGCAATCGGACGCTTCGTCGCAAACTGATTTGAATCAGGGAGCATCGCCGATAGGGCTGTCGCGATTTTACACTCGATCGGTCGGGAGGCTTTCGGAAAGTAAAAAACTCTTGCAGGGTGCAAGAGTCTAGAGTTGTTCGGCCGACCATTGTTATTGTCCCTACAACTGGATCTTTATATACAGGTGAAAGGGCACGGTGCTCGTTACTTTATGCACTTGCCCACGTCTCTAGTGCCATTTCAACTAATTTTAGTCCTGCTCGTTCGAGCGGGATTGGAATGGGCATCCCGCCACTTTTTCTGTGGCGGGATTAGCATAAAGATAGTTGGAAAGGCCTGGTTCATTCATTTTGTTGGAACGGCACTAATCCCTTGTCCCGCCCTGCCCTTGGCGGGGTGGAGAGGTATTAGGTTTGGACGTGGACGAGTCCGAAGATTTCTCCTCTGACTTCTTTTGCTTCGCTTCCTTGCCCGCCCCCTTTCCGTCGCTTTTCGAATTCCGTTTGTAATCCGTGATGTAAAAGCCCGATCCTTTAAAAATGAGACCGCCTCCTGCGCTGATCATGCGCACGAGGGTTTCCTCCCTGCACGATGGACAGGTCGTCAAGGCCGGTGCAGACATGGGCTGGAGTTCCTCGAAGGTATATTTGCATTCCTTGCATCGATATTCGTACGTTGGCATATCCGATCTCGGCTCCTACCGTATGGTTTCTGCGCTCGCCAGGTTAACCATAAGTTTACGAACAAATCCCTATTTAGTCAAATTCCGCGTTTACACCGGTTTAAGCCTCAGAACTGCGGATCGGATTCGTTCGACGGCGGTCTCAAGAGTCTCGATGGAACACGCATAAGATAGCCGAATGTGATCCTCCGCCCCGAACGCAGAGCCGGGAACCGAGGCGACCCTCGCTTCTTGAAGAAGATACTGGCAAACGTCCGCTGAATTCTTCAGCAGCGAGGTATTCCCGATCCGTCCGTAAAGACTTTTCACGTTCGGAAACAAATAGAATGCTCCGCGTGGGATCTTGTACTTGAATTCCTTCATAGATCGGAGTTGCTTGCAGAGGCATTCCCGCCGACGTTGAAATTCCGCAGTCATGTTCTTCAGGTCCTCATCCGAACCGGTGATCGCCGCGAGTGCCGCCTTCTGCGATATGGAAGTCGGGTTTGAAGTTGTCTGACTCTGAACTTTGGCAGCAGCATCCACCACATCTTTTCTCCCTCCGAGGTATCCGATGCGCCAGCCGGTCATCGCGTAGGCTTTCGAGACCCCGTTGACGGTGATTACTTGGTCCGCGATGCGCTGTATGGATCCGATGCTGAAATGTTCGATGCCGTCATAGATGACCCGTTCGTATATTTCATCCGAGATGACGAAGACCCCCGTAGCATGAACTGCTTGCGCTAACTCCTCGATCTCCGCCCGGGTGTACACCGTACCGGTTGGGTTACAGGGCGAGTTGAATATCAAGAGCTTCGTGCGACTTGTGATTGCCCGCCGGAGCTGAGACGCGTTGAGTTTAAAGTCCGACTCAGCCGAAGTGTTAAGGATCACTGGCTTCGCGTTAGCCATCTTCACGATCTCCGGATAACTCACCCAGTACGGAGAGATCACGATGACCTCGTCGCCGTTGTTGCACAGTGCCTGCACGACGTTAAAAATCGAGTGCTTCGCTCCGCACGAAACGAGGATTTGATTGGGACTGAAGTGCAAGTTGTTGTCGCGGGCAAACTTCTTCGCGATCGCTTCTCGGAGTTCCGGAATCCCGTTATTCGGTGTATAGTGTGTAAAATTCAGCTCGATTGCTTTCATTGCCGCTTGCTTGACATGGGCCGGTGTTGGAAAATCGGGTTCGCCGGCTGCCAGACTGATGACGTCGACTCCCTCCGACTTGAGCTTGAGTGCAAGTGCAGTGAGTGCGAGCGTTTGAGACTCTTCGATCTGTTGAATTTTTCGGGAGAGGAGAAGCATCGGACCGCACAGATTAAGAGCAAATTAATGGTTGATCGTTTCCATCATTCTGTTCAACTCACCTCATCCATTTTGTCTTCGGTCCGTCGACACCTCCGCAGCCCGCTCCGCGTTGTGGCAACGCAGCGCGGCGAGCGCTCTTTCCAGGACTGAAGTGATGAGATTACCGGTCGAAGAACTTAAGGTCTACCGAATTTTGCCGTAAGTTTTTCATGCACAGTTGGAGGAACAAATTCGCTTACGTCTCCGTTCAGGCGCGCAATTTCGCGGACGATGCCCGAATCGAGATAGGTGTATCGCTCGTGCGGCATCAGGAAGACTGTGAATACGTCTTCTGCGAGCTTCCGATTCATCAGCGCCATCTGAAATTCATACTCGAAGTCTGAGATCGCCCGAAGCCCACGGACGATCGCGATAGCATGCTTGTTCTGGACATACCGAACAAGCAATCCTTCGAAACTATCAACTTCTACTTTTTGGTTATACTTTCGGACAACGGTCTTGATCATCGATACCCGCTCCTCATCGGAAAAAATCGGCTCCTTCGCTGAATTGAGTACAACGGCAACGATGACTTTATCGAAAATTTCGATCGCACGTTCCAGCACGTCGATGTGGCCGTAGGTGATTGGATCAAAAGTTCCCGGATAAACCGCAACTCGCATGGCCATCCTCGTCGGTCGTTATGTGGATGTTGCAGATTGGAAAAAGGTAACGACGGTGCCGGCAAATTTTTTCGTAAGACTCACTCTGTATGCAGTGCTCCTCGGAAAGCTCACTGTGTCTCGATGCTCGATCAGAAGGAATCCCCGGGAGCTGGCGAGATGGCGCTCATAGATCAAGGCGGGCAACTGATGCGTAGATTCGAAGGCATAGGGTGGATCAGCAAATACGAGGTCGAACTGTTCTCCGGCTTCCCTGATGTATTTCATTGCGTCCATTTGAACGACGGCGGAGCATGATTTGGCGCTCAGAGCTTGGAGATTCCGCTCGATAATCTGGACGGCTGATCTCGCAATCTCGACAAACACCGCGCGACGCGCGCCTCGGCTCAGTGCTTCGATTCCAAGACTTCCGGTGCCGGCAAAAAGGTCGAGGACAGCCGCTCCCGAGAGGTCGAGACGCGTCGCAAGGACGTTGAAGATGGTTTCTTTGACCCGGTCGGTTGCAGGCCGAACGCGACGATCACGCACGGGATACAGTCGCCTGCCTTTGTACTGACCTGCAATTACTCTCATCTCATGCAGTCCTCATGGCTACTCCGATGCACGGTGCAAACCTCGAGGGATGCAGTGTGCCATCTTGGATGTCGGGTGACTGCGGGCTGGATTGCAGAGCCCGGATGCAATCGGCGTCAACATATTCGATGGGGGTACCAGCACGCGACTGAAGCAAGGTGAACGCGAAGTTATCCAGCGCGTCTCCATAGAGGAAGACGCCCTGAAAAGCAGCGTTGGCATCGCGGCATTCACCGATGAAATTCTTGATGAACTCAACCTTTTGAAAATCGGTTGTGCCGTTTCCATAGCGATACCGCCTCAGTTGAGATTGAGCCACCAGGCTGACCTGCGTCCGGTTCCTCTTATTGCCTATCAAGAGCACGTTCTGCGTTCGAGCGCTCGGGTGATTCCTCACGAGTACAGACTCCACACAAAAATGGTCGATATCGACGATGTGGAGTTGAGTTCCTAAGCGTTCGCATGCCGTTCGGAGCAGCTGCAGGATACTTCGCCGGATTGCCACGATGAGAATTTCCGTTGTCTGTTTGTCTCCAAACTTCTCGAGCGAAACATGGCATGAGACTAACTCTTGAGATCCTTGCCCTTTGTGATAGTTGCTGAGTTCCCAATCGATGTGTTCGCGGAGGTCGCGAGGTTCGAGCGTTGAATCGATCGGAGCAGTAAGAACCAGGGCGGCCTCACTTGGGAGGGCTACCGAAATTCTTTGGGGAACGGTCTGAGTGTCGAATGCGGAAGACAGCGCATCTGTGATTTTCGCGGTCGCATCGGGGATCTGCGAGGGATTCATCCACGCGTCGTTCGGAAGGTCGTAGTCGATCTCTCGGACTGATTGCAGGATAGAATCAATCGACTGTTCCTCGATGGCCGCGGCTTGGATTTTACCGCCGTGAAAACTCACGCCGCCGACAATGTATGCATTCCGCATTGCGTTCGTCTCTCTACCCGACGGTAAAACCAGGAGGATCGACTCTATTTACTCTTCCCAGGAAGCCTTGTTGACTTTTTTTTCGTCGTCGAGCGACCCGATGGTGCCGTATCCATCCGGGTCCTCAAGAAAGTACTTCTTGACGGCGGATGTGTCATCGACCTGAATGTTGTATGATCGATGCGACTTAGGGGTGTACTTCAGAAATTCGGGGTTGAACGTTCCGTCGGACAGCGGCTTAAAGATGCTGTCCATCCTTGCAGCAATTGCCGTGTCCGTCTTGATGAAAAGGATCAGGGAGTCCAGGTTTGAAGAGTATCGACCGTTGCGGTTCAGGTACAGGAGCTCAGCCTGACGGATATTGACCATACGGAGGCGGGACTCCAGTTTGAACGCCGATTCCTGTTTCATATAGGCATACGGCTCATAAATCACCCAAACGAGAACGGCAACGAGGACGACGATTACGATTTTTAGGACGATCGATCCCTTTGGTTGACGTCTTTCTTCAAGAGCCATTGCTCCTCCCAGAACATTCGGCTTATTCCAGTGTAATGTAGAGTTTCAACTGTTCGAACTTCTTGTCGCCGATCCCTTTGACGTTCTTGAGGTCCCCAACAGATGCAAATTGACCGTGGTCTTCTCGGTAAAGAATGATGCGTTCTGAGAGTTCTTCGCCGATGCCCGGCAGTGCCATCAGTTGATCTTTCGACGCGGTGTTGATGTTGATGCTGTGGACAGTTGGAGTGGCTTTACGCTTGCTTCGTTTTGCTGGCTGCGAACTACTTCCTTCCGTCACCGCCCTGGCACCTGATCGCTCCGACGGCGCGCTCTTGAGCAGTCCCTCCGCGCGTTTCTGGAATTCCCGGTCGGATTCAGTGTAATCAAACAGGGGTTCACCCTGATCGGCAGCCTGGAAATAGAATTCGTAGAGTTTGAGCCCCCCACCAACAAGGAAGGCGCCGAGGATGAACAGGATGACTCTAGTTTCCGTCTTGGTGAATCCGAAATATTCGACGACGCTTCGGGGAAAGCGCATGGGATCAGGTGAACGCGTTCTTGACCTTTTCAAAAAAGCTCTTGGTGGAATTGGCGGATGTATCTCCCTCTTTCGGGTTGATGTTTTCGCATCTCGAAAGTTCTTCCAATATCGCCTTTTCTCTACGGGTGAGTTTTTTCGG
>JAZGDE010000091.1:0-2126 GCA_036477295.1 Bacteroidota bacterium
AAAGTTTTTTACGTCAAGGCCGGCTGGCTCAAGAAAGAATCGACGCAAAAACCCTGGCTTAAGCAGAAAGAGAAAGCGGGAGGCGGAGTACCCCTCGACCTTGGAATTGTCATGATCGACCTCGCGATGTGGATTCTCGGCTATCCAGTCGGAATGCGCATCAGTGCGGTAAACTTCAAGCACACGACAAAAAACGTCGAGCATTCCTCCACGGTATTCATGGCTGTGAAAAATGGGGGCACCCTCACGGTGGACGTCAGCTGGATGCTCCATGTGGACCACGAGACCTTCTACTTCGACCTGTATGGAACGCAGGGCAGTGCTACCTTGAGTCCCCTGAAGGTCAACAAGAAACTCTATGGAAACTTGGTCAACGTCGCTCCTGCAGGAATTGAGAGTCCACAGGTCCTGTATCGGAAGTCATACGAGAACGAACTCAAGCATTTCATCGGTGCCGCCAAAGGACTCCACCCTGTGATTTCAACCGGCGACGAGGCAGTTCAGCGAATGCGCATCATCGATGCGATCTACAAATCTGCGGCAAGAGGAAAGGAAATCGTTCTCCGGTAACCACCGAGACGCTGCGAAGGAAAGGACACCGTCAAGGTCTTTCTGAGGCGGGGTCCTTTTTTTATTCGACTGGGACGACCTGAATGGCGAAACGAGAAGCAACCATTGTCTTGCTGACTGACTTTGGAAACAAGGACGGTTACAGCGGCATCATGAAGGGAGTTATTCGAGCACTCCACCCCCGTGCAAGCATCATCGACCTTTCCCATGAAATCGAGCCCCAAAACGTCCGCGAGGCCGCATTCGTCCTCTGGCAATCGTATAAATATTTCCCCAAAGGTTCCATCTTTGTGGTCGTTGTCGATCCGGGGGTTGGCACGAAGAGAAAAATTGTCTGCCTGAAATCCCGTGAGTACCTCTTTCTCGCGCCTGATAACGGCGTTCTGAATTACCTCCTTACCGAACGTCGTTCGTTCAGTGCAGTGGAGGTAGTGAACGAGCAGCTGTTTCTCAAGAACGTGAGCACGACGTTTCACGGAAGGGATATATTTGCCCCAGTCGCGGCGGCCCTCGCGAACGGACTTAATCTCAGAAAACTCGGACCTCCTCTACGAGTTGGCAGCACACAGAAGCCATTCATTGAACTCGACCTGTCGAAGAGTGCAGATTACGTTGGTTCAGTAATTTACATCGATCGATTTGGCAATGTCATCACCAACTTCCGCATGAGCAGAAACATCCGAAAAGAGGGGAGAATCACCCTTCGGATTCAGAAAACGACGGTGACTCGGCTCAAGATATCCTTCGCAGAAACGCCCGATGGGAAGCCGTTTTGTTACGCGGACAGTTCAGGTCTGCTTTCCGTAGCAATCTCGAAGGGGAATGCGGCTGCCTCATTCGGAGCGAGAATCGGTTCCGCCGTACGACTGAAGGTATCCCGATAGATATGGCCCACATTATTGCAGAGCAGGAAAAGTGGATGAGAGAATGTCTCGGACTTGCGCGCCGCGGTGCTAGTTCCGTAAGCCCGAACCCCATGGTCGGTTGCCTCATCGTAAAGAATGGGAAATCTGTCGGGAAGGGATACCACTCTCAATACGGGAGAGCCCATGCTGAACGCGCGGCACTCAAGGATGCGGGAGCCTCTGCCCGAGGCGCAACATTGTACGTCAATTTGGAGCCGTGCTCACACCATGGCAAGACCCCACCGTGCGTGGATGCGATGCTCGAATCGGGAGTTCGCGCTGTCGTGATTGCCACGAAGGATCCGAATCCACTCGTATCGGGGAGAGGAATCGCAGCGCTCAGGAAAGCAGGAGTTCGAGTCCGAATCGGCATTTTGCAGAAAGAATCTCGCGAGCTCAACGAGGTGTTCTTCAAGTACATCCGGTCGGGACTGCCTTTCGTTACACTCAAGATCGCACAGACGCTGGACGGAAAAATTGCTTCACCAGACGGCCAATCTCGTTGGATCACGTCCCCAGAAGCACGCAGACTTGGGCACCACCTCCGCGCTGAACATGATGCGGTCCTAGTAGGGGCGGGTACCGTCATTGCAGACGATCCGCGGTTGACGGTACGACTCGTGCGAGGCAGGAACCCGGTTCGGGTGGTCA
>JAZGDE010000092.1:0-25628 GCA_036477295.1 Bacteroidota bacterium
AGGCGAAGGTGATCTCTGAAAAGGTAAAGTAGGCTTGGAAATGATGCTGATTTGCCCGATCTGCAACACCGAATACCGTAAAGGTGCGAGTGTCTGCAAGCTGTGTGGCGTCCAGCTCCAGGAACAAGTCCCGCGTTTTGTGGAAGAGGACAGCACCTGTCCGGACTGCGGGGCTGAAGTTTCGGCTCAGGGTCAATTCTGTCTCCACTGTGGGTCCCTGAAGAATATCAACTTTGTCACGCCCTGCCAGAATCATCGCGATCGAGCATCGATCGGCGCCTGCGTCCTCTGCCAGAAAGAGCTTTGCAAAGACTGTACATCTGAGCGGAACAGGCGGATTCGATGTGAAGAGCATCTAGACGTCGAAATCGTCGAAGAGTGGGCAGAGGTTTTCCACTCGAACGATAGCATGGAAGTCAGTTTCGTGCGCGAGGTCCTCGATTCTGAAGGCGTTCCGTCTCATCCCTACGATAAGGGGAG
Source organism: Bacteroidota bacterium (assembly GCA_036477295.1). Lineage (GTDB taxonomy): Bacteria > Bacteroidota > Ignavibacteria > UBA10030 > JAZGDE01 > JAZGDE01. The sequence continues at coordinate 481 of JAZGDE010000092.1, forward strand.
TTCACATTTCTTTGTCCCGCTCGTGAGCGATACCGCCCTTTCGAGGTGAGATGAGAAGGGGGGAGTTCTCGTGAAGGTGTTCGTGCCGCTGATGGATTTTCGGCGCGCAATCGAAGTCCTGCAGGATCACGACCTGTCGTTTCAGTACAGATGTGGTCATTGCGGATATCGGTTCAACGAGGAGTCCCTGCTCCAATGTCCCAAGTGTGGAGAGGAATTTGTAGGATGAGACGCGAGAGGAGAGTTGATTTTTCTCGCAGTTTCAGAAATCTGCGGGTCGGAAAATCGTAAAGTCGATAATTATCAGGCGAAAATAGAACGGGCAATGAAAATCCACGAGTACCAGGCAAAGGAAATCCTGAGCAAGTTTAACGTAGCGATTCCGCGCGGAGGTGTCGCGTTCACCGTTGATGAAGCGGTCAAGGTTGCTGAAGAAGTCGGGGGAAATGTGTGGGTCGTCAAAGCGCAGATCCATGCAGGAGGTCGCGGAAAAGGAGGTGGCATAAAGCTAGCTAGGACGCTCGATGAGGTCCGAGAGCACGCTTCAACGATTTTTGGGATGCGGCTCATTACCGATCAAACCGGACTGGAAGGACGTATCGTCAGGAGACTCTTGGTCGAGCAGGGAGTCGATATCGCCCGAGAGCTGTACGCCGGTATCACCCTCGATCGCGCGAAGGCACGTAGCGTCGCGATGGTATCGACGGAAGGCGGGGTCGAAATCGAAAAGGTGGCTGCGGAGAGACCAGAGCTGATCCTCAAGAAGGAAATCGATCCGAAGGTCGGGTTTCTCTCTTACCAAGCGCGTAAGCTCGTGTTCGGACTCGGTCTTTCGGGAGATGCGTTTCGGAAAGCGGTGCAGTTTTTGCTTGGACTGTTCCGGGCGTACAAGGAAACGGATGCCTCGCTTGCAGAAATAAACCCGCTTGTTCTCACTGTCGCGGGTGAAGTGATTGCGCTTGACGCGAAGATGAACTTTGACGACAACGCCCTCTACCGGCATCGTGAGATCGCCGCGATGCGTGACCTCGACGAAGAGGAGGAGCTCGAAATTGAAGCCTCGAAGCATGGCCTGAACTACATCAAGCTCGACGGCAATGTGGGGTGTATGGTGAACGGTGCGGGACTTGCGATGGCGACGATGGATATTATAAAACTGGCGGGTGGTGAACCGGCGAACTTTCTGGACGTCGGTGGCGGTGCAAATCCGGAGACCATTGCCATTGGCTTTCGAATACTGCTTTCGGACCAAAACGTAAAGGCTGTCTTAATCAACATTTTCGGTGGCATCGTTCGTTGTGACCGCGTCGCGAGCGGTGTTGTGGAGGCGGCACGACAAGTCCAGGTTGGCGTTCCGGTGGTTATCCGGTTGGAGGGCACCAATGCCAAAGAGGCCGCGGAGATCCTGAAGAATTCCGGGCTTCGATTTCAGGTTTCTTCAAGCCTGCTGGATGCGGCAGAGAAAGTGACGGCGACGGTTAGCGCTTGAGAGACATGAGCCACTGGCAGGACAAATATGAAGCAGTAATCGGTCTAGAGGTCCACGCGCAGATGCTGACCGAATCGAAATCATTCTGCGCGTGTACCACACACTTCGGGAGCGAACCGAATCACAACGTCTGTCCCGTCTGTCTCGGTATGCCAGGAGTTCTCCCGATCCTGAACGTGCGGCTCGTAGAATTTGTGATCCGTATGGGTCTTGCAACACAGTGCACGATTGCGACGCGGTCCATCTTCGCGCGAAAGAACTATTTCTATCCCGACCTACCCAAAGGGTATCAAATTTCTCAATATGAGGAACCGATATGCACGCGAGGCTTTGTGGAGGTAGACCTCGATGACGGGACTCGAAAACGGATTGGGATTACAAGAATCCACATGGAAGAGGATGCCGGTAAGTCGATCCATGACCTCGATGTTGACACGCTCGTCGATGTTAACCGTTGCGGAGTTCCACTCATCGAGATCGTGAGCGAACCGGATATTCGATCCCCGCGTGAAGCATACTTGTACCTCTATAAAATTCGGCAGCTTGTACGCTACCTGGAAGTCTGCGACGGCAATATGGAAGAGGGAAGCCTTCGATGCGATGCAAACGTATCCGTGCGGCTCAAGGGGGACGCGAAATTTGGGACGAAGACAGAAGTGAAGAACATGAACTCCTTCCGGAATGTAGAGCGAGCCCTCGAGTTCGACATCGAGCGCCAAATTCAAATCCTGGAGGAAGGCGGAACGGTCGTGCAGGAGACACTGCTCTGGGACGTGAACCTGAACGTCGCGACGCCGATGCGAACAAAGGAATTCGCTCACGATTACCGGTACTTCTCTGAACCCGACCTCGTGCCGATCGTCGTCGAGAAAAAGTGGATCGAGCAGCTGCGAGGGTCGCTGCCGGAGCTGCCGATGGAGCGTCGGGATCGATTCGTGCGGGAGTATGGATTGCCGAGGTACGATGGGGACGTCTTGACCATGGAAAAGGGAGTGGCAGATTACTATGAAGAAGTTGTACGCGGTTTGACGCGGAAGGACGCGGAGACTTCCAAACAGGCCAGCAACTGGGTGATGACCGATGTTCTGAGAGTGATCGGCGAGAAGAAGATCGCGATCTCGGAATTCCCCATTCCTTCTTCCTATGTTTCAAAGATGATCAATCTGATCAACGATGGAACTATCAGCGGAAAAATCGCAAAAGAGGTATTCGAGGAGATGTTGAACAATCCTCAAGCCCCTGATCGAATCGTTGAGGAAAAGGGACTCGTTCAACTTTCCGATAGTGCTGAAATCGAGAAGGTCGTCGTGAAAGTTCTGGAAGATAACAAAGATCAGGTGGAGAAGTATCTCAGTGGGAGGGACAAGGTCCTTGGTTTTTTCGTCGGAAAAACGATGAAAGCCACAGGCGGAAAAGCTAACCCTATGGTCGTGAACGAAATCCTTAAGAGGAGACTCGGCTCCTTGAAAAAAACGTAGCAGCGATCGGGAGGATTCGTGGTGTGGAAGGAGGTCCTCCGCAGGCGGAGTGGTCGGGCTGACGAGGTTTTTGCTGCAGATTCGAATTTTATAACAGGGTTGCATGCGCAGGAAAGTTATTGCGGGGAATTGGAAGATGTACACGGATATCTACGAGAGTGCTGACCTCGTGAAGGCGCTTATCGAGAAAGTCCAGAGTGTGCACTCCACTCTCGAAGTCGTCGTGTGTCCACCTTTCACGTCGATAGTGGTAGTGAGCAGTTTAATCAAAGGTACGAGGATCAAGCTCGGTGCACAGAATATGTATCATGAGGACGAAGGAGCGTACACGGGGGAAGTCTCAGCGAAAATGCTGAAGTCCATCGGGTGCCAGTACGTGATCCTCGGCCATTCGGAACGACGGCAGTATTTCCACGAGACAAATGACCTCATCAACCTGAAAGTCAAGAGGGCTCTCGCGATCGGACTCACGCCGATCGTTTGTGTCGGCGAGAGATTGGACGAACGGGAGAAAGGAAGCACTGAACGGGTGGTGACCGCTCAGGTTAAAGGGGTGCTTCAAGATCTTCAGGGTCCGGAGGTCGAGAAGGTTATCATCGCCTACGAGCCGGTGTGGGCAATCGGAACAGGGAGAAACGCGACTCCCGAACAAGCGGAAGAAGTGCATCAGCTGATTCGGAAGCTCGTGGGACAGCTGAATAATTGGGCGGTTGCCGAAAAGCTAGTTATCCAGTACGGCGGCAGTGTGAAGCCGGAGAACGCAGCGGACTTGCTCAGCCAGCCGAATATCGACGGTGCCCTCGTTGGTGGTGCTTCTCTCAAGGCGAACTCCTTTGCCGAAGTGATTCGCTCAGCTGAGGCGAATGTGGCCGGATGATGTACTTATGTCAAACTTGCGATTCTGTTGACAAATTGTCGTACGCTCATCCTCCCCCTCCCCGAAAGTCTCATACTTATTCTCATGTTTTACTACATTCCTAAGGGACTATCTCTCGAGAAGTCAATAACTTAACAGAGGGAATACTTTTAGATTGCCTTTAGCTCTTTTTTTTATTATATTTCGTTTGTTTTTGGCCCCCCTGAGCGAAGAAAGACGCTTTTTTAAGGGATTGCCGAAGTCACCCTCAATTGAAGAATTGTGTAGACATCCGCACGACTAAATTCCCCTTCATCCTTCTTCTATCTCTGTTTTTGACGGTCGATCTTTTAGCCCGGGACAAGTTTTACGAAAATGGCGAGCCCACCCGTCGGGGCCTTGACGGCGGGTTTTTCCTCGATACACCGACGAGGACAAAGATTGACCTCGCTGGCACCTGGAAGTACACTCGAGATGCAAAAGACACTTGGAAGGTTGTGCAGGTCCCAAGCGCTTACGACTTCACGGGTCGGGTGACCTTTGTCCGCTCCTTCGGCGTAGACGAGCATCTGTTGGATGTAGCTGCGTTCAAGCTCGTTGTGTATGGGGTCAACTACGAGTGTCAAATCTACATTAATGGCGTTTTCGTGGGGAAGCATACTGGCGGCTATACGTCCTTTGTGTTTCCCATCCCAGAAAACACGCTTCAGGTCGGCCCCGAGAACGCGATCAAAGTCATCGTAGACAATACCCTTAATGCACGCGATACTCTACCGCTTCGGCACCAAGTCTGGGGATGGAAGAATTACGGAGGAATTTTTCGCGATATCTACATCGTGGCGACGCCTCGGATCTGGGTGGAGGAGATTCGCCTGAGTGCTGATATTGCTTCCGACTTCAAACAGGCGCATGTCAGCGTGAAGGCAGTCATCCTCAACGCGGACTACGGTCGTTCGGACTCTGACACGCCGGGCGCCGATCCGCTCAAAACATCCACCTTAAGTTTTTATGTCGAAGCTCAGTCAAAACTAACCGGTTCGGCGAGTGGAAAAAGTCGACCGGTCCCAATTCGACTCGAGAGGAACAAGTCTACCGAGGTCGAAACCGACTTCACAATTCGAAATCCAGATCTCTGGAGTCCAGAGAGCCCTGATCTGTACTTGATCCGCTGCTACATCATCTCTTCACGAGGGAAGACGAATTCCATCGTTGATGAGTTCGATCTCAACTTTGGCATTCGGAGCGTCGAGCTGAAGGACGGATTTGTCTTCCTCAACGGGAAGCGAGTTGTTCTGAAAGGTGTCGTATGGCAGGAGGATCATCCGACGTTTGGAAGTGCGATGACGTACGAGTCGCTTGAAAAGGATATCGTGGTGATAAAGAGCCTCGGGGCAAACTTGGTGCGATTCGGCAACCACTCACCGCATCCCTACGTCTTGAACCTCTGTGATCGGTACGGACTGTTTGCGATGGAAGAAATACCGGCCTGGAATATCCCGGCAGACATCCTGACGCGAGATTATTACATCGGCATCGCGCGTACGTACATCCACGAGATGATTGCCCGGGACCAACACCATCCATCCGTTCTCGCGTGGGGAATTGGCGATGAGTTCGATTCGTCAGAGAGGTCGGCTTGCTCGTACGTGAGGACGCTGCGGGATTATGTGAAAAGTGTCGACTCTCGTCCCGTGTACTACGCATCGAGGATGGTCGAGAATGACGCTTGCATGCAGGAAGTGGACATCGCTGCGGTGAATCTCTATACGAAGGACCTTAAGGAGTTTTCCAGATTCCTCGACAGATGGAAAACCAATCATTCGAACAAGCCGGTCATTCTGGCGAAGTACGGTTGGGAGGTGGAACCGGACAATCGCAACGGGTATAGCGATCCGCTTTCGATGGAATCGCAGGCAAAGTACTACAGAGAGGCCTATGAGGTGATCAAGCGAGCGAACATAGCTGGCAGCATTCTGTGGACGTTTAACGACTGGCGTGGGGATCGACCGTCGCTCACGGTGTATTCCGGTGACCCATATCTCCATTCAGTTGGCCTGGTCAGCTACGATCGGGAGAAGCGAATCGCATACGACGTCGTACGGGCGTTGTTCAACGACGAGAAAATTGCCGCCCTTCCCATCGGCAGTTACAGCCGCAGTGCGCCGATGGTGTATGTTCTGGCGGGAATCTTCGTGATGATCTCGTTTGCCTACTTCTACACCACCAACCGTCGGTTCCACGAAAACGTCCATCGGTCCTTTATGCGCTCGTATAACTTTTTTGCCGATATCCGAGACCAACGGGTTATCTCGTACGTCGAAACCTCCCTTATCGGCCTCTTTGTTTCGATCACGCTCGCCATCGTCAGCTCGAGCGTGTTGCTCAAATTCCGCGACAGTCTAGCACTGGATTATCTGCTTTCCCATATGCTGGTGTTCGATTCCCTGAAGGAGAAGATAGTCTATCTCGTCTGGAGTCCCGTCGAATGCATCCTGTACTTTTCGCTCGCATTCTACGCGCTGCTCTTCACTGTGGCCGGAGTGATCAAGATCTTCTCTCTTCTCGTGAAAACGAGGATTTTTCTTTTCCATGCATACTCGGTGACCATGTGGGCTGCGATACCGGTAGTGCTCTTCATCCCGGTGGGAACGATTCTCTACCGAGTCATGGAGAGTGAAATCTACGTGATTCCCTCACTGCTCCTGTTCGCGTTCCTCCTGACCTGGGTCTACTTTCGCATCCTCAAAGGGGTCTCGATCATCTACGATGTGATTCCGGTCAAAGTGTACGCCACGGGTATCGTAATCTCTGTGGTCTTTCTGGCGACGGTGTTCGGCTACTACGACTACACGCAGTCGACTGGCGAGTACATCAAGTTGATGGTCAACGTCGTCAACAGCATGAACTAATGCTCGTCTCTCACACAACCACGGTCTGAACGTATGTACTTATCGAAACTTGAACTTATTGGCTTCAAGTCCTTCGCGCAGAAGGTGGAGCTGAGGTTCGACACGGGCATCACTGCCATCGTCGGGCCGAACGGGTGTGGGAAGACGAATATCGTGGACGCTATCCGGTGGGTCCTGGGAGAACAACGCTCTTCTACGCTTCGTACCGACTTGCTGGAGGAAGTGATTTTCAACGGCACGAAGAATCGCAAGCCGTTGAGCATGGCTGAAGTATCGATGACCATCGAAAACACCGAGGGCATTCTTTCGACCGAGTATACGGAAGTTACTCTAACACGTCGTGTCTATCGGTCCGGAGAGAGCGAATATCTGCTGAATCGGATTCCGTGCCGATTGAAGGACATCCTCGATTTGTTCATGGACACCGGTATGGGTCCAGACGCGTACTCAGTGATTGAGCTCAAGATGGTCGAGACCATTCTGAGTGATAAGACGGATGAACGTCGGCGACTGTTCGAAGAGGCGGCCGGCGTCACAAAGTACAAACATCGTCGGAAGGCCGCCTACCGGAAGCTTGAGAGCGTGCTGCAAGACCTCGTGCGGGTGAACGATATCGTGAAGGAAGTCCAGAAAACGGTCAACTCCCTAGAGCGCCAAGCGAAGCGAGCAGAGCAGTACAACGAGTATTCCAGTAGTCTTCGCGCTCAGGAGGGTGACCTCCTCGAGCGCGAGTACGCTCGGGTGATGGAGAAGATCGGTCCGCTGGAGGATCAGCTGCGGCAGGCTGCTGAACACAAGAACCAGATCGACGAGGAACTTTCGAACGAAGAAACATTGCTCGAGGTACTGCGAACGGAATCGTCAGAAGTCGAACAGAAGCTGAGCGAAGCGCAGAAAGATCTCAGCGCACAAGGCGAAAAAATTCATCAGATTCAGCAGGAGATCGTGTTGGCTCGGGAGCGCCGCAGGTCACTCGAGGCGAACATCTCGCGGTATGAACGCGAACGGGTGGAACTCTCGGACCGGAAAGCCGGGCTGGAGCGGGAGAGGGTGAAGCTTCACCAGGTGAGTGACGGCTTGAAGGTGAAAGTGGAAGACGTTGCCCGGGAGTACGAGGAGGCGAAGCGAGACCTTGAAGCATTTGACGCGAGTCTGAACCGAAAGCGCAAGGAAGCGAAGGCACACCACGATGCGCTGATAGCGCTCATTCAACGTATAGCCGAAAAGCGTGGGGAGCGGGATCGTATTCGCAGTCGCATCGAGAATATCTCCGGACGAATCGGGCGAGCACACGAAGAGATCAAGGCCTACGCGCTAGAAGTTGAGCGAAACGAAGCACAGATTGCGCAGTTGAGCGTGAGCGACAAGGGATTGCGAAAAACGTTCGTGCAAGCAGAAATGGAGTTCTACCAGCGGGAAACGCGAAAACTAGAGCTGAAAACTGAGGTCGACGGTCTTCAGAACAGACTCCTCGAGGTCCGGGCGGAAATCGACCGGAAGAATTCTCGCGTCGAGTTTCTCAAAGGTCTGGTTGAAAGCTATGACGGATTTTCAGAGGGAACGAAGTACATCCTGACGAGTGAAGATTCGTCGGACATCTCACACGTGTCCGTTGCAGAGGCACTGCGCACGGAAGATCGGTTCAGCGCGGCGATCGAAGCTGCGTTGGGGGAAGGCGCGAGGTACATCGTCGTCAGTTCCATGGAAGACGCCTATCGGGGAGTGGAGTTGCTAAGGGCGCATCAAAAAGGGCAGGCGACTTTTATCTGCCTGGACCGGGTGCCCCTCACCTCAAACGCCGCCGGAATCCTTCCTACACCGGGTGTGCACGGTTGGGCGGTTGACTTAGTGCAGTTCGATGAGCGGTATCGTACCCTGTTCAGCTATCTCTTCGATCGGACGCTCGTCGTCGACGACCTACAGGTCGCCAACCGCATTATCACAAAAGGAGGCGGCCTACAGTGTGTTACTCTCGACGGCGAAATCGTCACGAGCGCAGGAGTGCTCAAGGGAGGGAGTCTGAATCGTGAGGAGGTCGACGTAGTCGGGAGGCGTATCCAGATCGAGGAGTTGAAACGAGAACTTGCAGATCTCCAGAAGGAACTCACCGTGCTGCGGGAGACGTTGGAGCGTAAAGTCGAAGAGGGAAACAGCATTGAACTGAAGGTCGCGCGGGAGCATGTCAAGTCGATCGAACAGAAAGTGACATCGGTCGAAATGCAGATCGCGCAAGTGGAATTCGAAAAAAGGCGCGCGAAGGAGACGGTTGAACGGAGCGGACAGGAGATCGAAACTCTCGAAGCAGAACAAACCTCCCTGCAGCTGGCGATGGAGAGTTTTGTCCCGGGCGTCGAGGAGCTCGAGCGCGAGAAGAATGGACTCGAAGGGATCTCGAGTGCGCTGGCACCTGAACTCGTCGATCTGGAGAATGTATGGAGTGAGAAATCGCGCATCGTCAATGACCTAAGAACACAGCTCGTTCGTCTCCAAGGCGAGAAGACCAACGTTCAAAATCAACAGGGGTACGCACAGACGACAATAGCGACGCTGGCCGAGAGCGCCAAGATGCGGGACGATGAAATTGCGCGAACGCGTGAAGAGATCGAGCGGATCCACACCGAGGTCGAGGAAGGCCAAGAGATTCACGGGCAATTGAAGTCGGAGCTTACCACTGCTCAGGATGGTTTCAAGGAAATCGAACGAGAGCTCAGTCGGAAGCGTAGTGAGATTCATGAGCTGGAGACTCGAATCAGAGACGAGCGTTTGCGCCATGACCAATCCTTGAACATGACGTTTGAGCTCGAGAAAAAGATTTCCGAGCTCAAGTCGAAAGCAGAAAACCTCAGGCAGTTGGCCCGTGACGAATTTGAAGTGGAGTTGAAACTGAAGACCTATCCGGAAGATGACCTGTTTAGCTTCTCCGAGGCGCGCGAGGAAGTGCGAGTGCTGAAAGGAAAGCTTCGTTCGCTCGGTCCGATCAACTTTGAGGCGTTCGACCACTATAAAACAGAAAAAGAACGCGTGGATTTCCTCACGGCGCAGCGCGACGACTTGAATGAAGCGGAACGGACACTCGTCGATACAATCGAGGAGATCAACAGCACGGCGCAGAAGAAATTTATGGATACGTTCGCCCAGATCCGGGAGAATTTCATCAAAACCTTCAAGAGCTTGTTCGACGAAGGGGACGATTGTGACTTGAAGCTTGAGGAGGGTGTGGACCCCTTGGAGGCCGCCATTGAAATCATTGCGAAGCCGCGTGGAAAGCGACCGACTTCGATCGACCTGCTCTCCGGCGGCGAGAAAGCGTTGACGGCGACCGCGCTGCTGTTCGCGATCTATCTTGTCAAACCGAGCCCGTTCTGCATCCTGGACGAAGTCGATGCTCCGCTCGATGATTCGAACATTGAACGATTCACGGGAATCCTCCGGAAATTCTGTGACAATACCCAATTCATCGTCGTGACCCACAACAAGCGAACCATGGAATCCGCCAGTAGGCTGTACGGCGTGACGATGGAGGAGGAGGGCATCTCCAAGGTGGTTTCCGTCCGTTTCCGCGAAGGCGCAGCCGTCACGACACCTGCATAGGACATGCGAAGAACACCGGTGGGATTGCGCATTTTCTGTGACTTCGACGGGACCGTTGCCGTGAGCGATGTTGGGGATTTGTTGTTTCAAACATTCGGCACGTCCCGATGCGGTGAAATCATCCGGGATTATGAACAGGGGAAGATAGAAGCGAAGGAGTATTGGAGGAGGGGATGTGAGACCGTTCGCAATTTGACCTCGGACCAACTTCGCGCATTTGCTCGCCAGCAGATACTCGATCCTTACTTCTCTTCCTTCGTAGATTTTTGTACAGAGCGAGGGATTCCATTCTTCCTGCTCAGCGATGGTTTCGACATCTATCTCAAAGAAATGCTTCGTCAGCACGGTTTCGTACCCGGCGGAGATGGTAATCGCGGTGTGGAATGTTTCGCGAACCATCTGGAGTTCACTAATGACGGCCGCATCGTGCCGTCGTTCCCGTACGCGGACGCGGAATCTACACAGTGCGCCAACTGCAAGCGCAATCATGTGTTGACCCTATCGGGAGATAATGATGTCATTGTGTACATCGGAGATGGTCGGTCGGACTTCTGTCCGGCAAGGTACGCCGACGTCGTGTTCGCCAAGAGAGCCTTGATCGCGTACTGTCAATCTCAGAACATCTCATTCTATGAATTCCATACGTTCAAGGACGTGATTGAACGTCTCGAGAAGCTCTTGTCGCAGAAACGAATACGAAAACGGTGGCAAGCGGCTCTGCGGAGGCGAGAAGCATTTCGGATGGGGTAACGGAAGAGCGGGCGTGACACGGTCGCTCCGTTTGTTCGACCACTCGCAGACGAGCTTCGCCCGTCACCGTGGTTGCTGGTAACATACAGGTGCGGTTGAGCGATGATCGAACGAGTCTTAATGATAGCAGGTGAGGCTTCGGGAGACCTGCATGGTTCCGGCGTTGTCCATGAGCTGAAAGCACAGAATCCAGGGATCGATGTGTTCGGGGTCGGTGGGGATAAGATGAAACGAGAGGGAATGGAACTCGTGTACCATGTGAAGGAATTATCCGTCATGGGATTTACGGAAGTGCTCTCGAAACTCTCCCTGCTCCGATCTGTTCAGAAAACCCTAGCGGGACTCCTCAAGTACCGCCGACCGGATCTTGTTGTCCTGATCGATTTTCCGGGCTTCAACCTTCGATTCGCTCGATATGTCAAGGACGACTGCATTCCTGTTCTCTATTACATCAGTCCACAGGTCTGGGCGTGGGGGAAACGGCGAGTGCGAAGGATGAAAAATCTCGTAGACAAAATGCTGGTGGTGTTTCCGTTCGAGCAGAGGATCTATGAACAAGAGGGAATTCCCGTGGAGTTTGTAGGGCACCCGTTGCTCGAAGCGATTGAGCATGACGAAAAAACTAATCTTGACCGATCGGGGTTTTGCAGACGTTACGGGCTCGATTCGACCAAGCGAATCCTGGGGTTGTTTCCAGGAAGCCGCGCGGATGAAATCAAGAATCACCTGAGCGTTATGGTGAGGGCGGCTCTTCTGCTCAAGCAAGAACACGACCTCGAGGTCGGCGTGGGTGTTGCGCCGACGCTCCCGCTCTCCCTGTACAAGGAACTACCCATCGATGAGCAGGAGGTTCGTCTCGTTGAAGGAAACACCCACGGGTTGATGCGCTATTCCGACGCGGTTGCGGTCGCCTCCGGCACGGCAACGGTCGAGGCGGCATGTTTTGGGACTCCGATGGTTGTCGTGTATCGAACATCATGGTTCTCGTATCTGATCGGACGTCTCCTCATTCGCGTGAAGAATATCGGTATGGTTAACATCCTATCGGGTCGGCAAATCGTGCCGGAGCTGGTCCAGGGAAAACTGACCGTCGAAAACCTCGTACGAGAGCTTGAGAGGTATTTGATTGATGAGGGCGGTCGGCAGCGGCTGAAACAGGAGCTGATACGGGTGCGCGGAATGTTGGGAAAGCCGGGTGCTTCCGGACGGGTAGTCAAAACGATTCTGCAGTGGAACGAACATCAACCGTGATCGCACGTGACGCTTCGATACGCTCTGCTTCCGTTGAGCTGGCTGTACGGACTAATCGTTGGTGTTCGGAACAGATGCTACGACAAGGGGCTCTTCTCTGCACGTTCGGTCGGAGTTCCAACTGTTTCGGTGGGAAACTTGAGCGTCGGTGGTACGGGCAAAACTCCCCTCGTTGAATACATGGCGCGGGTTCTCGTCAAGGAGGGCAAAAGGGTGGCCGTGGTCACTCGCGGCTATCGACGAAGTTCGCAGGGGTTGAGAATTGTGTCCGACGGGCGACGAATTCTATCGGCTCCGAACGAAAGCGGCGACGAGCCTTTCCAGATTGCAGAGAATGTCCCGGGAGCTGTGGTGCTTGTCGATGAACAGCGGACGCGAGGAGCGCAGCACGCTGCGAACCAGTACGGTGCAGAGGTGATCCTCCTCGATGACGGCTTTCAGCATCGTGCTTTGGCTCGTGATTTCGACATCGTGGTGCTGAATGCAAAAGAGCGGTCCAGTCCCTTGCTTCCGGCAGGACGAATGCGGGAGAGCGTGTCCGGACTCGCTCGAGCTGACGTACTCGTCTTTTCCCATTGTAGCGGAACAGACGAAGTGACGCGGCTCGGCGATCAATTGCGTTCCTACACGGACGCGCCGATCTTCTGCACGCGCTTCATCGTCCAAGATGTCCGCGAGGTCGCCACGGGAAGCTCGGTTGAACCGGAGGTGCTGAAGAACAAGAGCGCGGCAGCGTTCTGTGGTATCGGAAACCCTGAATCGTTTCGCCGGACGCTGTTGGAGCTCGGTGTCCAGGTCGCGTCCTTTAGGCGGTTTTCCGACCATCATCGGTACAGCGAACGAGACCTCGTTCTAGTTGAACGAGACAAAGAGCGGACCAAAGCCGATTGGATTCTCACCACGCAAAAGGACGCCGTTCGCTTGCGAGGAAGGGTGACAACTCAAGTCGTTGAGAAGGAATCTGAGAAGGGACTTGGAGCGCGGTGCCGAATTCATTACCCGGTTATCAAGGTACAGTTTGTCTACGGGGAGGAGATCTTTCTTCGAATGCTGCGAGGAGTAGTTGAACGGAAGGCGTCATGAGAATAGGGCTGACAGAGAATTCACGGAGTGATCAATCCCCAGAGAATTACATCCGGTGGATTCACCGTATTTGGCCGGCGGCTGATATCGTAATGCTCTCGTATCGAATGGACAATCTCTCCTCCGTCAAAACATGCGACGGGGTGGTGTTGACCGGCGGCGGAGACGTGCATCCAAAATACTACAGCAAACCAGACGTATTTGAATTTGTCGAAGGGGTGGACGAGCAGCGGGATGATTTCGAATTCAAGGTTGTCAAGAAGGCGTTCCATGCGGCGATTCCGTTGCTTGGGATTTGCCGGGGCCTTGAGGTGGTGAACGTCGTGCTCGGCGGCAGTCTGCTGCCCGACATCGAGAAATCGGGAGATGGATACAACAGCCATCTCGATCGAGAATCGGGGGAGCAGCGGCATCCGATTCTCGTCGTGGTGCCAACCTTGCTGTCGGAGATCGTTGGCGTTCAACGTGGGGAGATTAACACGCAGCATCATCAGGCGGCCGAGCAGGTTGGAGAGGGCCTTCGCGTCGCAGGACGATCTGACGACGGCGTCATCGAGGCGCTTGAATGGGAGGACCCAGCCCGCCAGCCATTTCTTCTTCTCGTGCAATGGCATCCAGAACGAATGAACGATTTTGACAATCCTTTTTCAAGAAATATCCTTCAACGATTCCTCAGTGCAATCGAGACCACCGCGCGGCTGAGGAAAATTGGATAAGACCACCTTCGATGGCGAAGAAACGAGCGAATATGATCAATCGGTCACAGAGGAAAAGCAAGTATGTCTATTTCTTTGGGGGAGGGAAAGCTGAAGGCCGAGCTGATAGGAAAGCGTTGCTGGGGGGCAAGGGTGCAAACTTGGCCGAGATGACGAACATCGGCTTGCCGGTTCCACCAGGTTTTACTCTTTCCACGGAGGTCTGCAGGTACTACTACACGCACGGAAGAGCCTATCCGAAGGGTTTGGAATCAGAGGTTACCGCCGCACTCCGCCGAGTGGAGAAGCTGTTGGGGATGAAGTTTGGCGATCCCGAGAACCCATTGCTCGTTTCTGTTCGATCCGGCGCCCGGGCGTCCATGCCGGGGATGATGGATACGATCCTGAATCTTGGACTCAACGATGCGACCATAAAGGGACTCATCGCAAAGACCGGAAACGAGTGGTTCGCGTGGGATTCCTACCGCCGCTTTATGCAGCTGTACGGTGATGTCGTTCTGGGACTTAAGCCGGAGAAGAAGGATGACATCGATCCGTTTGAAGCAATCATCGAGCAAAAGAAGAAACAGCGTGCAGTTATCTACGATACCGAATTGACGAGCGAAGACCTGAGGGAGCTCGTGCAGCTTTTCGAGGAGGAAATCCAGAACCGCCGTCGGGTCGGTTTTCCTACGGACCCGATGGAGCAGCTCTGGAATGCTATCGGTGCGGTGTTCGGATCCTGGATGAATGAGCGCGCGATTGCCTACCGAAAACTGTACGACATTTCGGACACGCTGGGTACAGCGGTCAACATTCAGGCGATGGTGTTCGGCAACATGGGAGATGACTCGGTGACTGGAGTAGCTTTCACGCGCGATCCCGCGACGGGGGAGAACAACTTCTACGGCGAGTTCTTAATGAACGCTCAAGGCGAAGATGTCGTCGCGGGCACCCGTACACCACTGCCGATTGAAAAGCTGCGCGAGATCATGCCTGCGGTGTACGGGCAGCTGCTCGATGTTCGAAAGAACCTGGATCGGCATTTTCGAGACATGCAGGACCTCGAGTTTACGATCCAGAACGGCCGGCTGTATGTGCTTCAAACGCGGGTGGGAAAGCGGACGGGATTTGCGGCCCTCCGCATTGCAGTCGACATGGTCGATGAGGGCTTAATCACACCGCGGGAGGCCTTGCAGCGTATCGAGCCCGACCAGCTCAATCAGCTGCTAAGACCGGTGTTCGACATTCAGGAAAAGCGCCATGCGATGGAAGAAGGGCGTCTGCTCGCGAAAGGGTTGAATGCTGGTCCGGGCGCCGCGACCGGAAAAGTTGTTTTCAATGCACCGGATGCCGAAGAATGGCTGAAGCGCGGTGAGCGGGTGATCCTCGTCCGGATCGAGACATCTCCGGACGACATTAAGGGAATGATTGCATCAGAGGGGATTCTTACGGCACGCGGAGGTATGACCTCGCACGCAGCCCTCGTCGCTCGACAGATGGGCAAGGTGTGTGTCGCAGGTTGTACGGCGTTAGACATCGATTACGTCGGTCGGCGAATGATGGTGAATGGTCAGACCATCCAGGGAGGCGATTTCATCTCCCTGGATGGTACAACAGGAGAAGTGCTGCTTGGCGAAATCAAAACAAAGCCGTCGGAAATCCTTCAGGTCCTCATCGATCAGTCGATGAAGCCGAACGAGTCAGCCACATATCAACAGTTTACCAAGTTGATGTCCTGGGCAGACCGGTACCGACGGCTACGGGTCCGAACAAACGCTGACCAGCCTGACCAAGCCAGGGTGGCGATTGCGTTCGGTGCTGAGGGAATCGGCTTGTGCCGGACTGAACACATGTTTTTTGGGGAAGACCGGATTTGCTCGGTACGAGAGATGATTCTTGCCACTGATGTAGAAAGTCGTCGCAGGGCACTTGCAAAATTGCTTCCCATGCAGAAAGAAGATTTTGGGGGGATATTTCGAGTTATGGAGGACCGGCCGGTGACTATTCGCACTCTTGATCCTCCTCTCCATGAGTTCTTGCCGCATGCAGAGGATGAGTTAAATGAGTTGGCTCAGGAGATGGGGGTGTCAACGGAGAAAATTCGCCAGCGGATCGAAAGCTTGCATGAGGTCAACCCGATGCTTGGGCTTCGAGGTTGTCGCCTTGGGATCGTCTATCCGGAGATCACCGAAATGCAAGCACGTGCAATTTTTGAAGCTGCCTGTGATGTGAAGCGAGAAGGAATCGACGTCTTTCCTGAGGTGATGATTCCACTGGTGGGTCATATCAACGAGCTCAAGCAGCAAGAAAAAATCGTACGGGGAGTTGCTGAGAGAGTTTTTCAAGAGAGAGGAGTAACCGTCCAGTACCTCGTTGGCACGATGATTGAGCTTCCGCGCGCGGCTCTGACGGCTGACGAGATTGCAACGGTCGCTGAATTCTTCTCCTTCGGGACGAATGATCTTACCCAGACGACCTATGGCCTCTCACGGGACGATGCGGCGACGTTCTTACAGCATTACTACGATCAGGGAATTCTTGAAAAAGATCCTTTTCAAACGATTGACGTGAATGGTGTTGGTTTATTAATGAAGCTTGCTACAGAGAAAGGTCGAGCGGTTCGATCGAGCTTGAAGGTCGGCATTTGCGGCGAACATGGCGGAGATCCCGCGACGGTGGAATTCTGCCACGCCCTTGGCCTCGATTACGTGAGCTGTTCTCCGTTCCGCGTGCCGATTGCTCGATTGGCGGCGGCGCGCGCGGCTTTGAAGGATGCCGGGAAATCGGGCACGAAGGGATCGAGCAGGAAAATTGTCACCAAAAAACCGAAACATCGATCTGCCAGCAAACGGAGGAAGAGGGGGAAACGGTGAGTCTCGAATGTGCTGAACTCCCGACAGGGCTCGTCTGAGCCGGTGCGCCTTTGGTGCAATCCTCGGCTGAGAGGTCTGACGGGGGACGATCTCGATGGTCGAAGTCACCCGGAGTTTTTTCTCACGGAGGGGGATGAGCGATGAAGCTTTCGGATTTCAGATATCCTTTACCGCGGAACTTGATCGCGAAGTATCCTGCATCACCGCGTGACAGTTCTCGGCTGATGGTTCTCCACCGGATGGATGACTCTATTGAGGAGAAAAAATTCGGAGACATCGTCCAGTATTTCAAGAAGGGGGACTGTCTGGTTGTCAACGAGACGAAGGTGTTTCCTGCCCGGCTGTTCGGTCGAAAAGAAAAGACCGATGCGAAGATCGAGGTTATGTTGCTCCGTGAACTGAACAAGAGCGAGAATATCTGGGACGTCATCGTCGACCCCGCACGAAAGGTCCGGATCGGCAACAGGATATTTTTTGACGACGCAAAAATGTCGTGTGAGGTGATCGATAATACGACGTCGCGGGGCCGTACCGTCCGGTTCAATTATAAGGGGGATATCTACAAGATTGTTGGGCGAATCGGCCAGATGCCCCTTCCCTACTACATCAAGCGGGAGCCGGGCGAGAAGGACAAGCAAACCTACCAGACCGTCTTTGCACGGGTCGTGGGCGCGGTCGCTGCCCCGACGGCAGGGCTACACTTTACGAATCGGCTCTTATCCAGGCTGGAGCGAAGGGGCGTGAAGATCGCGCGCGTCGTCCTCCACGTGGGCCTCGGGTCGTTTCGTCCCGTCGAGGTTGAAGATCTCACGAAACATAAGATGGACTCGGAGTATTTCGAGCTTTCCGAGCAAGCGGCTCATATTATCAACAGGACGATCGACACCAGGGGAAATGTCTTCGTCGCGGGAACCAGCACGACACGCGCGGTCGAGTCAACCGTGACCACTGACGGGCACGTGAAACCGGCCAAAGGATGGACGGATAAGTTCGTCTTCCCGCCGTATGTTTTCAAGATCGTCGATCGACTCATCACAAATTTTCACATGCCAGAATCCACTCTGTTAATGCTGGTCTGTGCTTTTGCTGGGCATGATTTCGTCATGAGGGCTTACAAACAGGCCATCAAGAAGAATTACCGCTTTTTCAGCTACGGGGACGGGATGTTGGTCATCTGATGCCTGTGTAGTTGACAGCAGTGGAACCTCCACAATCGGTGTTCAGCGAGTGACCGGCAATACGCCTATGAAGTTCAAGGAACGGGTAACCGCCATCATTCCCGCCGCAGGTGAAGGCAGACGAGTTGGTGGAGAGCTCCAGAAACAATTCCGTTTTCTTCTCGGCAAACCGATTCTCGCCCATACGCTCGAGAAGTTCCAGACGTGTGATGCCATCAGTGAAATTGTCCTTGTCGTTTCCGATTCGATGATGCCGTACTCGATGCAGTTGGTGAAGGAATACCGCATTTCGAAAGTCGTCGAAGTCGTGCGTGGTGGTAATCGGCGCCAGGATTCGGTGTACAACGGTTTGCAGGTGCTGATGGTTCACCCCGCGGATATTGTTCTTATCCACGATGCGGTTCGTCCCCTCGTTTCTCATCGCCAGATTCGGGAGCTCATTGAAGTATGCATCACATATAAGGCAGCGGTCCCCGCCATTCAACCAAAGGACACCGTGAAACAGTCCAGCGCTAACGGTGGATTTGTTTCCAGCACTCTCGATCGAAGTTCGCTTTGGTTGGTTCAAACCCCTCAAGCCTTTGCTGCTGATCTGTTAGTCGCGGCCTATCAGCGGGCAGTTGCCGAGCAGTACTCTGCCACGGATGACGCAAGCCTCGTCGAACGGATGGGCGTGAAGGTGAGGATTGTAGAAGGAAATTACGACAACATCAAAATAACCACCGCGAGAGACCTCTCGATTGCCGGAGCAATTTTGAAACTTCAAAACGGCAGGGTTGACCGGTAACTGCCGGCTCGTTGCATTTTTGCTCTCGATTGGCTATCTTCCCGAGGAGTTTTGTACAGATGTGCGGCCCGTTCGCTGTTCCCATGAGCTGCGGTTCATAGTTTGATCTCAGTTACCAGGTTGGCGTATGCTGTCGCTCGGTGTCGTCATCATCGCAAGTTACATTCTCGGTTCGATCCCCACAAGCATCGTCGTCAGCAGACTGAAGAACGGGATCGATGTACGGGATTATGGGAGTGGTAACGCGGGAGGAACGAACGTTATTCGCGTCCTCGGGTGGAAGACCGGAGTGTTCGTCATCTTGGTCGATGTCCTAAAAGGACTCGTCGCAACGGTCGTCGTTTCTCGCTTCTTCTACGATCGGCTTCCCTTCAGCAACTACACCCCCTTTGATGACTTCACATTGGTGCAGATTATCTGTGGGTGTGCTGCAGTCGTCGGGCACGCGTTTACTCTGTTTGCCGGCTTTCGGGGGGGCAAGGGGGTTGCCACCGCGGCAGGAATGTTGCTTGGCCTGGCTCCGATTGAGTTCCTGGTCGCGATTGGTGTATTCGTGGTAACCTTCATCGTATCGCGGTATGTTTCGGTAGGGTCGATCAGTGGAGCAATTTCGGCTCCGTTGACGATGTTTTTCCGTGAGAATATTTTCCGCGTCGACATCGAAGGGTACAATACTCTCATCTACTTTATCCTTGGCGTTTCTGCTTTCTTGGTGTACACACACCGCTCCAACATCAAGAGGCTTCTCCACGGTACAGAGAATCGAATCGCTCGGGTTGCTCTGACCGGCAAGAAAAAACCTCCTCCCTTCGGAGCTTCTCAATAGGGTTTTGCAGCAGCGGGAGGGTTCTGCTCGTTACTTTCGTGAGAGTGCGGTATGAAGATCGCTGTCCTCGGTGCCGGCAGCTGGGGCACGACACTCGCTCTCGTGCTCTCGACAAACGCTCACGACGTCACGCTCTGGACGTACCGTGAAGATCAAGCGAACCTGATCCGTGACCGCCGTGAGAATCCTTCCTTCCTCCCGGGCGTCTCGATCCCAGAGTCCATACACATCGAAACCGACATCGAGCGTACAACCTTCAGATGTTCAATGATCGTCTACGCGGTGCCGGCGCAATTCCTCCGTTCCGCCATCAGCCCTCTTGCTAGCGTCGACTGCTCAGACACAATACTTGTCAACGTCGCAAAAGGCATCGAAAAGAGCAGCCTCATGACGATGTCCGAGGTTCTGCTCGATGTTCTCAAAACCGCCAAGAAGAAGAACATCGTTACGCTTTCGGGTCCGAGTCACGCAGAAGAAGTGAGCAAGAAGATTCCATCTGCGGTCGTATCTGCCTCAGTGAGCATTGAGGCGGCTAAGCAGGTTCAATCGGCCTTCATGACCCCTTATTTGCGAGTCTATGTGAACGAAGATATCCGTGGGGTTGAATTGGGCGGGGCGCTCAAAAACGTCATCGCGGTCGCAGCTGGGATCAGCGACGGTTCAGGATTTGGCGACAACGCGAAGGCCGCGATCATGACGCGAGGGATCGTCGAAATAACCCGGCTGGGAATCGCGATGAGCGCGCAGCCGAAAACCTTCTGGGGTCTTTCCGGCATTGGTGATCTGATCGTCACGTGCATGAGCCGCCACAGCCGGAACCGCTACGTAGGAGAGCAGGTGGGGAAAGGAAGGCCCTTGGAGGAGGTACTGAAGGGGATGGTGATGGTGGCGGAAGGAGTAGCGACGGCAAGATCTGCCTACGACCTGGCCCAGCGCTACCGAGTCAATATGCCGATCACTGAGGAGGTTCATCAAGTCCTTTTCGAGGGAAAAGATCCATTCAAGTCAACAAGCGATCTCATGACGCGAGATGCTAAAGGGGAAGAGTGACATCTTGGTAAGGATCCCTCCAGTCGATTTTTCCGGCCTGTCATTCGCCGAACAACAAGTTTTGCACATTTGCAAAACGTAAAGTAGTGTGAATTGAGAAGGGACTTTGAGCATTCCTATGGGCGGCGCGCAAACTCTGCTGACAATCGGAGCTCTCATGCTCCTTTCGAGTGTGATCTTAAGTCTGACCAACGAAATTCTTGGCCGCGGTATCATGAATTATGAATCCGAAGCAAGCCTTACGGCGACCTCTCTCGCTCAGTCCCTGCTCGAAGAAGTGCGCACCCGGTCATTCGACGAACAAACCGTCCCACCAAACAGAGTCTCGAATCCATCGTATCTGACGACAAGTGCCAATCTGGGAACCGAGCCTGGCGAAGTGAGCACTGGAGATTTCAATGATGTGGATGACTACAATGAATTTGGGCGAATTGTGACGACTTCGAGACTTGGGGATTTCAAAGAGGAGGTGGAAGTTTAGTACGTTCGCAGCGGCAATCTTCTGGACGCGTTGAACTATCAAACGTATCTGAAGCGAATTGATGTTCGAGTGGCGAACACGTATATCGGGACTCCCGATCAGACCATCACTTTGTCAACGGTCATTGCCTATCGGTAGCCCTCGACCCGGCGGTATTAACAGTAAGGGTTGAGAATTGACTGCATTATATGATGTAACAGTATCGACACTAATCGCAGGCTTTATCATTCTGACCATCGTCGCTCTGAACGGTGTGATATCCGATGCAGCGTTCGAGACAACCACAAGCGTTGCTGTCCAAGAAGACATCTCCGATGTGGCCCGAATCATCGAATACGATTTCTATAAAATTGGGTACAAGGCCGATCCCGCATTTCTGTATGCAGACTCCGAGGCGGTGAAATTCCGCTCTGACATCGATCGTGATGGGACCGCTGACGTGATCGCCTACTTGTTGGAAAGCCCTGCGTCCGAAGCCGTGGCGTACGCACAGCTCTTTCGGTCGGTGAACGGGAGCCCACGCGAATTGATCGGCACAGGAATCGTTGAGTTCAAGCTGCAGTATTTTAATGCGCTAGGGACCCAACTGACAGGACTCAGTCCAACGGACTCGTCGAAACTGGCCTCCATCCGGTCAATGAAGATCCAGATCATGCTTCAGAGCATAATCTCCCCCGATACGGTCTATGGAGCCTCGTATTGGGAAAAATACATTAGTCCGAAGAACTTATAAGCGCAAAGGAGCGGTCAGCAGCGATGGGAAAGGCAACAATTCTCCTCGTACTGGGTCTGGGACTCAATAGTCGGCTTGCTCTCGTACTATCTTCTCAACAGATCCGGAGACGCAGTCAAGAACTACGCTGACTACTACGACACGACTGTGGCGAGAAATATAGCGAACACGGCGGTCGACTTGACGCTTCGACAACTAAGAGATAATTCTTCCTGGAGGGATGGCTTCGAGGGCGTTTCTTTTAATGACGGCATCCTGTCCGCGACGTTGACGGATACCTCCATCGGCGGTAGCAATTATATCAAGATTGCTGCGACCGGGGAATACAATGACCATTCGAAGACCATCGTTGTGCTCGTGGAGGCAGTCGGATTTGTGCCTAATGGGGTGCGAGGAAGCATAACAGCCAACTCTGACGTCAGGACACTCGGTACGTTGCAAATCGACGGCAGGGAACACACAATCGACCTCACATTGATCCCCAACAGCGGGACATTCGGAATTAGTACCACTGGCACATATTCACACGGGGGGGAGCTCAGATGCGGGGGGTACTGTAGCTGAGACTGACTTTCCGCCGTCAAAACCTGCTCCCGCTGGAACGATAGAGGAAAGTGCAAACTGGGGGGCTTTTCCGTTTCCGGACACACCGGACAAAGTGATGGGCGGTCCGTCCAATGGATTTCCAGAAGGTACCTTGAAGGATATTGCGCTGAGCGGGGCAAGCGGCAGTCAGTATGCGACGGGGATCCTGCTGCAGCCCTATCTTTCCCTCTCTCAGGTGTGACCTATGTGGGGCTCCCTGTAGGAGGCGAGTGGAAGCCAATATACTTTGGTGAAGTCAGCAGCGGGATCCTCGTCGTGCATAACAGTGCGGGAAACGCAAAAATGAAAGATATCGATTCGGGAACGTTCTCAGGGCTGATCATTGCTGACGACATAGAGCACGTACATGCAACGATCATCGGCGCTGTCGTTTCGCTGACAACTGCTCCAAATGGGAACTGCATCGGTAACGGGAACGGTGAGATCTTGTACAGCAGTGAAGCGATCATGGAGGCCACAGAATCCGCACGGCAAGCCATTTCGGGCGACTAGAGCATCGTTTCCTATTGGGAGTGAAAGGCCGCCAGCATGGCACAACGCACCGAGGGGGAGACCGTTTTGGACTGTCCGTGCGTTTGGTACTTCCCTTCAAAGTCTCTGGATTAGTGTAGGACTTTTCGTTATATCCCTTCTGCCATCCGATCTGAAGAGTACTTCGGACTCGGGGTTTGCATCGCATGACGGATGTGGGCGATCGATCTCTGTGGGAAGCCATACTCATCGCGATCGTAGAATTCAGGGATGGCCTGAGTCCTCAGAATCTGGTATTAAGGATTGAGCCTCGGCGCTGTCCTGCTGGTCGCGGGTGGAATGATCGCGCCCAGATCCGATGGCCCAACCGTTGTTCCCCTTGTATGCTTCACGCCACCAGTCGTCGAGCGGGCTCACATGGAGCCCTCCGTGGATAGCGATGTTAATTCCACTTGTGCCGCTCGCTTCGAGGGTTCACCGCGGGGTGTTCAGCCAGGGATTTGAACCAGAGATCATGAAACGCGGAACGTTCGTGGCATAGTTTAGCAGAAACACGACCTTGCCAAACAATTGAGGATGGCGACTGATCTCAACGATCTGCCGGATGAACTTTTTCCCTCGTGATCGCGCGGACGGGCTTTGGTAGGAGAGATGAGCTAGATCGGGTATCGTTTGCGATGAACGCGACAGCTCATTCCCAGTCACGGAAGATCGGATACTGTGCCGAGCCATTGGCCTTACCCGATCCATCGAAAGCGATCCTAGCTGCCGATGACCACAGCATCACATTCTTGACTGAAATGGCAACAACCAGCGATCCTCACGGAGATGGCATTCTTGATGAGATGGACTATTACGTTGGTTCTGTGCATGAACTTGCTAATACAAGCAACTATAGAGATCGGTTTCTCCCCAGTGGAATCAACGACGAAACGCCGCTCGGCACAAAAGCTTGACTGTGGTTCAATATCATCACAGCAAATGCACAGGACAACAAGGAGGTCACAGGATACAGGCAACAATGTATTGTCGAACAGGAGGGTTTACTGCTGAAAACTACAGCATTCAACCGGTCAGCGGGATTATCGACCTCCTCAGAGGCCTGATCATGTACCAGCGCGGCCCTGTCGCAACGCTCTCCAGCTCGACTCGGAAGATCAGGAGCGGCTTCTCGAAAGGGTACCCGTTGCGACAGTCGGTTGTTCGTAAGCACACCGCCGTTTTTCCCTGTCACAGGAAAATACGAAATCCTGACCTGGTTTGAGTAGCGGGGTCTCCGGCAGGCTCTTGCAATTTCTCCATTTCCTTCCTATTTTCGACTGAAATCCGAACGTGTCAGATAAACAGATCGAATGCTGACGGCGTCCATCCCTGACAAGCACCCGAGTGGAGAACGAAACGCAGATCTTCGCATCCGATACCTCCGCGGCATAGGTCCGAAACGTGCGGAGGTTCTTGAGAGCATCGGAATTCGCAGCCTCCTCGACCTTCTCTATTACTTTCCTCGCAGCTACCTTGATAGAACGAATATCATGAACGTCCGCGATCTGCGCCGCTTTGTCTACACGGATCGCGATGTAACTGTGGTTGGGAGAGTCGTCGCCCAAGACGTCGTTCGCGGGAGGGGAGGGAGCGCGCGATTTGTGCTTGCCCTCGGTGACGAGACGGGGATTATGAATTGTGTTTGGTTCGGCGGCGTCAGATTGTTCGAAAAGATGTTCAAGGTTGGGGAAGCGCTCGCGGTCTCAGGGACTGTGACGGAGTTCCGCGGTAAACCCCAGATTGTCCATCCCGATTTCGATCGTCTTTCCGTGGATGCGGAAGAAGACGACGGAGGGGTTGATTGGGACAGCCTGCTGCACACGGGTGCGATCATCCCGCAGTATCGATCGACTGAGGAGTTAAAAAAGTTCGGACTGGATAGCCGCGGTTTTCGGCGGATCATGAAAGTTGCGGTGACCGAAAAGCTCGATGCAATTGCTGAAACCCTCTCGAGGTCGATCCTCTCCCGAGACCAGCTGCTAGTACTTCCGGAAGC
>JAZGDE010000093.1:0-19873 GCA_036477295.1 Bacteroidota bacterium
CCATGGGTGCCTGCACGTCGACTGGACGCATGTACCGCTCCTACGCGGTGGTCCAGGGTATCGACCAATTCGGGCCGGGGGACGTGTACGTGGCCGGATGTCCTCCCCGGCCTGAAAACCTGTTGACGCGCCTGATGGACATACAAGATAAGATCGAGCGGGGAGGGCGCCCACGCAGCATGGATTCAAGGGAAAAAGCGCTCCAGGTTGAGGAAGTATGAGAGAGAAGATACTGGAAAAGCTGCAGCCCAATTTTAACGATTCGATCCTCATGACGGATGAGTTTCGGGGGGACCTGACCGTCACTGTCAAGAAAGATGATATCGTCAGGGTCTGCAAGTTTCTGCTAGATGATGAGGACCTCCGGTTTGACTCGCTTCGAGACATTGTAGGAATCGACATGTATCGCCCGGAGAACCGCTTTGAAGTGGTATACAATCTTTATTCGCTGAAGAACAACTATCGGCTTTTCCTCAAAGTGCTGGTGGACGAGCAGGACCTCAGAGTGCCGACCGTTGTTGGTGTCTGGGCTGGAGCCAACTGGCTGGAGCGGGAGGCGTTCGATATGTTCGGGATTGTGTTCGAGGGGCATCCTGACCTACGACGGATCTACATGCCCGAGGAGTTCGAATACTACCCTCTCCGGAAGGATTTCCCGCTGATGGGTATTCCAGGCTCTCTGTATCTCCCGCCGAAGTAACGGCCTTTTATCGGGTGGTCATGGAACAGAAACTTGCCCCGAAGGG
The DNA here is from genome assembly GCA_036477295.1 of Bacteroidota bacterium. Taxonomy (GTDB): domain Bacteria; phylum Bacteroidota; class Ignavibacteria; order UBA10030; family JAZGDE01; genus JAZGDE01. Next base: position 747 of record JAZGDE010000093.1, read on the forward strand.
GCGCCTGCCCGCCGGGCAGGCGGGGATTCCTGCCGGAGAGGGCAAGAAAAGCCAGATTCTGAGCGCTCTCGAAGACGCTGACGTTAGCGTATCCTTTGAAGATGCCCTCGAGAACGAGATGGTGCTCAATATGGGTCCGCAGCACCCGGCGACCCATGGCGTTCTTCGACTCCTGATCCGCCTGGACGGTGAGACAGTCCTCAGAATCGTCCCCGATCTTGGCTATCTTCACCGCGGCTACGAAAAAATCGCGGAGAACTGCAGCTACCACGAATACATCCCCCACACCGACCGTCTTGACTACCTTTCTCCGCTAGCGAACAATGTTGCCTACGTTCTCGCCGTTGAGAAGCTTGCTGGGATCGAAGTTCCGATTCGGTCGCAGTACATTCGTGTTATCGGCGCTGAATTAGCTCGAATCGCCTCGCATCTCGTCTGGCTCGGGACGATGGCGATGGACGTTGGTGCCATGACGGTACTTCTGTGGATGTTCCGGGAGCGCGAGAAAATTCTTGACATACTTGACGTCCTCACCGGTGCACGATTCACAGTCACTTACACACGTGTGGGAGGAGTGGCGCAGGACATGACCGAAGAATGCGCAAGGATGGTTCAGAACTTCATCGACCAGTTTCCTGATCAACTGAAGGAGGTGGAAGACCTCCTAGGACACAACCGTATTTTCATCGACCGAACGGAAGGGATTGGATACCTCTCCCGGGAAGATGCGATCGCGTTGGGCCTGACCGGGCCGATTCTCCGTGCCTCGGGAGTTGCTCACGATCTGCGGAAAGATAATACGTATCTCGTATATGATCAACTGGAGTTCGATGTACCCTCGTTTCCCGACGGCGATTCACTGAGTCGGTTCTATGTCCGCGTGCTCGAGATGAAGGAGAGCGCTCGAATTGTCCAACAGTGTCTGGACAAAATTCCGGAGGGTCCGATCCGGACTGGCGATCCGAAGAAAACCGTTGCTCAGAAGGAAAAGGTATACACGAGGATGGAGGAACTCATCCATGATTTCATGGTTGTGAACTTCGGAATCAATCCGCCAGTCGGCGAAGCGTACCATGCCATTGAAGGATCGAAAGGTGAGCTCGGATTTCATATCATTAGTGATGGCAGTGGAAACCCATGGCGCTTGAAAATTCGTTCTCCATCATTTGTCAACTTGCAGGCACTTCCCCTGATGGCCAAAGGTCACATGGTGTCAGACATTGTCGCAATCATCGGGAGTGTCGATCCGGTCATGGGGGAGGCGGACAAATAGGTTCGCTGTCAACGGATGAAAAGGTCACTCTGAAATCGCATATCGCTTCCCCCACCTCGAAGCACCATCACCCGTAGAAGATCACCGAACGTATGCTCTCAGAAGTGAATCTCAAGAAATTCGAAGAATTGAAGAAGCGCTATCCGACTCTAAAGGCGCTCATACTGCCGGTACTCTGGATGATCCAGGAGCAGGAAGGCTACATCTCGATGGAATCAATGCGCTACGTGTCCGAACTCCTCAAAGTCCCCTACGGACACGTATTCGGTGTCGTTTCCTTCTATACGATGTTCCATCAGAGACCGGTCGGGAAGCATCACATTCAGCTCTGCACAAACATTTCCTGCTCGTTGCTCGGGGCCGAGAGATTGTATAATCGTCTAACCGGAAAATTGAAGGTCAAAGCGGGCGGCGTGACATCGGACAAGAAGTTTTCGCTGGAGGAAGTCGAGTGCCTCGGCTCCTGCGGGACGGCCCCGATGATGATGATCAATGGAGAATTTTACGAGAACCTCGATGAGGCGCGCATCGATCGAATCCTGGGAATGCTTAAGTAAGATGGAAGACCTGAACCTCATCCTCCCGAACATTCCTCATCTCCATCGCCTGCCGACCTACGAGGAGTATGGTGGTGGTTACCAGGCTCTTCGCAAGGCGCTCGGTATGAAGCCAGAAGATGTCGTGGAGGAGGTGAAGAAATCTGGACTCCGAGGTCGTGGTGGTGCATGCTTTCCCACCGGTCTGAAATGGAGCTTCATGCCGAAACAAGCGGAGAAGACCAAGTATCTCTGCGCGAACGGAGATGAGAGTGAACCGGGTACCTTCAAAGACCGTCAGATCTTCGAGTTCAATCCCCACCTCTTCATCGAGGGGTCGCTCATCGCTGCGTACGCGATGGGGGTCAAGACCACGTACGTGTACCTTCGAGGCGAATATCACCGGTGGAGCAAACTTCTGCAGAGAGCGATCGACGAGGCATACGAGAAAGGATACATTGGAGAAAACATTCTCGGTAGCGGTTTCAGCACCGAGATGTACATCCATAGGGGCGCCGGTGCTTACATCTGCGGCGAAGAATCTGCGCTGATGAATTCCTTGGAAGGTGAACGGGGCTACCCTCGAGTGAGGCCTCCTTTTCCGGCGCAGTTCGGACTCTGGGGATGTCCGACGACGATCAACAACATCGAGACGCTAGCCAACGTTCCGATCATCATCAATCGTGGCGCAGACTGGTACTCGAAAATCGGAGCGCTGAAGCATACGGGCACGTTACTGTTCGGACTCAGCGGCCATGTCCAGAAACCCGGGGTGTACGAGCTGCCCACGGGTGTGCTGCTCACAGACCTCATCGACGAGTACGGCGGTGGCGTCCCTGGGGAGAAGAAGATTAAGGCCATTATCCCCGGAGGTTCGTCGACGAAGGTGCTGCGCGGCGATGAAATCGATGGGTTGAAGATGGATGCGGAATCGCTCAAGGCGGTCGGCACCTCAATCGGGACAGGTGGCGTCGTTGTCATGGATGAGGATACCGACATCGCGAAGGTGATCTGGCGGATCACGAAGTTCTACCATCATGAGTCGTGCGGTCAATGTACCCCCTGCCGGGAAGGCACGGGCTGGATGGAGAAAATCCTCGAACGAATCTGGCGCGGCGAGGGGAGAGCGGAAGACCTCGATCTGTTGCTGGACGTTGCCAACAACATCGAAGGGAATACGATCTGTGCTCTCGGGGATGCGGCCGCATGGCCGGTTCAAAGCTTCCTGAAGAAATTCCACTCTGAATTCGAAGCCCGCGTTAAGCGTTCAGCGATCGCAGCCGTGTCGTAAATACCTGTCTCCAAGCAGGGAAATGGACGCGACGATTTGGTGTACCTCGGTCGTCTTCAGAACAAGGCTCTAGATTGAATCTGGCGGCTGGTTTCAGAACTTTACCCTGCAAGCCAGGGCTTTGTCCGGGCCACTGTCGGATAATTGCATCTCTCTTCTCCATCCTGTATATTGCCTCGTAATTCTGCATCCCATTCCATCTCTTCTCGTAAGCTTGTCAGACGTTTTGAGAATCAAGATAGCGCGAGTCGACCGGGGGTTGGGCGATATCCCGCTTCCTCAGTATATCACCGAAGGTTCGGCGGGGATGGATTTGTGTGCTGCCGTTGACGGCGACCAGGTGGTGAAGCCAGGCGAGGTGCTTGTCGTGCCGACGGGATTCGGCGTCGAACTTCCACACGGCTACGAAGCACAGGTACGACCGCGGAGCGGCTTGGCCGCTAAGCACGGTTTAGGGATTCTCAACACGCCGGGTACCATCGATCCCGATTACCGGGGTGAAATAAAGGTCATCTTAACCAACTTCGGAAAACAGGATTTTGTCGTGCACCGTGGCGACCGGATTGCCCAGCTGGTCATCAACCGATACGTCCGAATCCAGTGGGAGGAGGTGGAGCGCTTGACGGACTCGACCCGGGGCAGCGGCGGGTTGGGTCATACGGGCATGAAAGGACTCTAGCAGCGGCTTCCCATGGCGAATCGTCCCTCGAAAAAGAGGAAGAGCGTTGCCCCGCCCTCGACCGGCTCAGACCCCCTGTCTGTCACGACAGACGTTCGCCGGCCGTTCGAAGCCATCCTGATTGTAGGCTCGCTCCTTCTTCTCGTGTTTCTGGTGTACACCATCCAGCCAGTTCTCTCTCCCTTTCTTCTTCTTGGTGCGATTTTGTTCCTTCTCTATCCGTTGCGGCATCACCCGCTTGTTCGAAACATCATGTGGCTTGCGCTCATGTTGTTCCTCATCTGGTTTTTCAATGAGTTGAGCGGCTTGCTCCTGCCCTTCATGATTGCCTTCCTGCTCGCGTATCTTTTGGACCCACTTGTTGAACGTCTTCAGAAGAAGGGAGTCGCTCGATGGGTCTCCACGCTCGTAGTGATGTTTCTCATTGTGGGTGCTGGCGTCTCGGTCTTGATTTTCGTGCTGCCTATTGCTTTCTCCCAGTTTGACGACATGCTGCAGTGGGTCACGAGCATGGTCAATGATGTCGCGACTACGGTGCGTGAGGGCAGGTTAGTTGCGCTTCTCCAGGGATATGGCCTTCCCGTCGAGCGGCTTCAACAGATCCTTAACGAGGAGTTTACGCCGAGACTTGAAAATATCATGAGGGGGTTGATTGAGGCAGTTTTTGGGTTCATCGCCAGCATCTCGACCATCGTGACACGCATTATCAACGCCATCATCATTCCGTTTCTGGCGTTCTACTTGTTGAAAGATTATCCTATCATCAGGGACCGGTTGCAATTGTTCATTCCTCTTTCCCGGCGTGAGTCGGTGATGAACTCCCTGCAGAAAGTCGATGCCCTTCTGGGTCGTTACCTTCGTGGGGCGTTGAGCGTCGCAGTGATCAACGGGATCCTCGCGAGCGTTCTTCTCTGGATCTTTGGGATCGATTATCCGCTGGTTCTCGGGATGATCGCCGGAATCCTTAGCCTCATACCGTACATCGGTCTCATCACCAGTTTAGTTCTCTCCATTCTTGTCGCGTTGTTCAGCAGTGAGCCTTCGCTTCTCAAAGTGGTGTTTGTGCTCATGACGTTTGGACTGCTTGAGATTTTGGAAGCGGCAGTCCTCTCCCCGCGGATCGTCGGCGGACAAGTCGGGTTACATCCCGTGCTGCTGATCCTCTCGCTCCTTGTCTTTTCGTTCTTCCTCGGTTTCATCGGGCTGCTGATTGCTGTTCCAACGACAGCGGTGGTGATCATGTTCCTCCGTGAGTTTCAAGCCCGCCTGCAAGCGCAGCGGCTTGCTTCGGACCAGATTGCTCAGGGGGCGTAGATGCCTGGAAGGCTCTATCTCGTCGCGACACCGCTCGGTGATTATGACGACCTCACCTTTCGGGGCCTGCGCATCCTGAAGGAGGCAGACCTTGTCGTCTGTGAAGAGCTCAGAGAAGGGAGCAAGCTCCTGCGTTACTTCAAGATTGAGAAGCCGTTGGAATCCCTCAACGAGCACAACGAGGAGGTAAAAACACCGGAACTCATCACGCTGCTCGGGGAGGGAAAAACCATCGCCCTCATTTCTGATTGCGGAACACCGGTATTTTCCGACCCTGGTAAGTTCCTCGTCCGCGTCGCGATTCGTGCGGGTATTCCAGTCATCCCGATTCCAGGACCTTCGGCGATTGTTCCGGCTCTGGTCGCTTCGGGCTTTCCGACGGATTCTTTCGTCTTCCCGGGTTGGCTGTCTCCAAAGCGGGAGGAGCGGCGCCGTCAGCTCGAGGCGCTGAACAATGAAGAACGAACTATGCTGCTGATGGATACTCCGTACAGACTTATTCCGCTGCTCTCCGACATCGTCGACATGCTGGGGGAGGAGCGCGAAGTCTGTGTGGCGCTGGACCTGACGATGCCAACGGAAGAATTTCTCCGGGGTAGAGCAAACCGGGTCCATGATCAATTAAAACAGCGGAAGCAAAAACGGGAATTTGTCCTCGTTGTGAAAGGCCGACGGTAGAGTTGAGAATCCGCGGTAGATTTCCTACATTAGGAATCCTTGGTGGTCGCTCGTCACGTCGGAATAACTGAGGAGTCGCCATGGAACTCGCAGGAAAAAGAATCCACGCAGCGGAACTTCGTGGTAGTCACTGGCTGAATTCAGGACCGCAGATGATTGAGGAGCTCCGGGGACATGTTGTGCTCGTTCATTTCTGGGATTACACGTCTGTTTACTGCATTCACAGCCTTGCCTACGTGAAAGAGTGGTACAAGCGATACACAGAGATCGGGTTAAGGATCATCGGTGTTCATACTCCGCAATTCCCCTTCGCGAAAGACCCGGAAAACGTCGCGAATGCCCTGAAGAGGTTTGATCTCAAGTATCCGGTGGTGCTCGACAACGATCACGTCATCTGGACGGTGTATGCATGTGGGGAGTGGCCCGCGATCTTCCTGATCGACCGGGATGGCTATGTGCGGTACGCCCACTACGGTCAGGGTGGGTATCTTGCAGTCGAGCGGGAGATTCTGGCGCTCCTGCGGGAAACAGCGTATTGGGGTGAGATGCCGGAGCTTCTGGAGCCATTGCGCGAGATGGATCAACCCGGTGTGCACTGCTATCGCGCCACGCCTGCGATGGACGTCGGATATCTTCGAGGAGCCCTCGGCAATATCGAAGGGTACAACCCGGAATCCATACTGATGTACGAAGATCCGGGCGTCCATCTCGATGGCCGATTCTACTTGCGCGGCATTTGGTTTAGCGACAGGAACTCCATGAGATTCGATCGTCCGCAGGAAGGACATGTGGCCTTTTCCTACCGGGCCGTGGAAGTGAACCTCGTTCTCAAACGTGCGGGAGAGGCTCGGGTCAGACTCCTTGTCGAGCAGGATGGGAAATGTCTGCCGCCAGAAATCTGCGGAGACGATGCCGTGGTGGACGGAAATGGTCTGAGCTACATCGTCGTTGAAGAGCCGAGGATGTACCACGTCGTACGGAACAAAGAGTTCGGAGAACACGAGTTGAAGCTCATCACGGACACGAACGGACTTGCATTCTATTCGATTTCGTTTGTCTCTGGCGTCATGCCAGAGTTCAGCCTCATCTCAGGAAGAGACACGCAGTCACTTAAGCAATAAGGCTTGGATCCTTGAGACGAACGGCGGCTCTTGCTCTTCAATCCGAAATTGTCGAATCTGATTCGTCGGAGTCTTCGATCCGGAGTGTAGGGTCTCTCACCGCGAAATTTTCGGATGTCCAACCCGTCGAGCAAGAAACACAAGACGATCCGAGGATGATCGAGGTTTTCAGTGCATTGAGAATCCCCCTTGGTCGCGATTTACAAAAGAAATGGAAGCCGAACTGAAGCAGGGAATCCAAGAATTCAACTCCAGTATGTACTTTGAGTGTCATGATCGACTGTTTCCCCAGGGTGTGATTCAAGTCTTCATCTGTTTTTTCCATCTGTTGAACGGCAATGTGAAGGGCCCCCGCAGCCAACTGGGAAAGGGCATTCCAAAACTCGACTCGTACCCAGCGGCGTACCAGGGGGTGAAGTCTGGGGAGTTTCTCAGGGGAGTGAAACGCTGGCTGGAGAAATTCGAGCGTTTGCCGAAAGGGAATTGCCCTTTCTCCGAACCCGAATCAATTCCGAAGATACATTGCGACGCTCCGGATGAATCCTCCAGAGATCCAGGGGTTCGCCAATCGGCCGCGCCAAAAAGTTCATGTGGTTCCAGCGTATGGGGTCGGCCGTGAACAGGGGCCTCTTCGATGCTTCTGTGCTGCAGCTTCCCGGCCAACACTTTATCCTGCGTGAATTTGAATGAAGATTGGTGCTTACGAAGTTCATGCTTTGGAGACAGGTCGATTCGCCCTAGATGGTGGGGCCATGTTCGGCATCGTGCCCAAACCGCTCTGGGCAAAGACGAACCCTCCTGATGAACGGAACCGGATCGAATTGGCGATGCGTGTGCTCCTTCTGGTCGGGAATGGAAAAACGATCCTGGTGGACGTTGGAATCGGTCGGAAGTTCAACGATAAGCTTCTCGATATTTACAAGGTAGACCACTCCAGGACTACCTTGGAATCTTCCCTCAAGAGACGCGCCGTAAGTCCGTCGGATGTTACCGATGTGATCCTGACGCATCTGCATTTCGACCACGCCGGAGGGTCCACAGTAAGAATCGATGGTGAGATTCGACCAGCCTTTCCCAATGCCACGTACTACGTCCAGAAAGCCCACTGGGATCTCGCGTTCCATCCAACCGAGAAGGACCGTGGAAGTTTCATGGAGCAAGATTACCTTCCGTTGAAGGAGTCTGGCGTTCTCGAATTCGTCGAGGAAGAATTTGAGATTTTCCCGGGAATTGAACTCTTCCTGTGTCACGGGCACACGGATGCACAGCAGTTGCCCAAAATATCCGACGGACAGACCACCGTCTTCTACTGCTGCGATTTGATCCCCACGGCGTCCCATCTCCCGTTTCCGTACATTATGTCGTATGACCTCCGACCGCTGCAGACTCTCGAGGAGAAGAAACGACTCGTCTCGCGGGCCTCTGAGGAAAATTGGATATTATTCTTTGAGCATGACCCTGTCATTGAGGCGGCTCGGATCGGACGGACGGATAAGGGATTTGTCCTCAAGGAACGGCTTAATCTCGACTGATGGGACAGAATGGCTCGAACGCTGGTTGAGTTCATCAAGGTCGCCAAACTTTCAGAAGTGCCAAGGAACCGTGAATTGTTTTTTTCTGTGGAAGACACGGGCGTTTTGCTGCTAAATGTGGACGACCGGATCTGCGCCATCAACAAGGTCTGTCCGCATCAGGATTTATCCGTTCTCCATCAGGGATCGCTGGAAGAATCACAACTCACGTGTCCCATGCACGGATGAACCTTTAACATCCAAACCGGTGAATCGGTTGGAGACAGTGGACCGTTGAGGCGCTACGCGGAGAAGCTCGACGGTGACGAGATTTACATAGAACGACTGAAATGGAAGCTATGAACAAGACGGACCTCACGAGGACGATCAAGGACAAGGGATTTTCTCTCGGATTTTGCAAGGTCGGCGTAGCCCGTGCGGAGGCGCTCACTGAGGAGGGTCAGCGGGTGCAGGAATGGCTCGGTCGCGGTTATCACGGCACAATGGATTGGATGTCTCGAAACGTCGAACGCCGCCTGGACCCACGTAGAGTCATGCCCGGCGTGAAGTCGGTAGTCGTCATTGCGATGAATTACTATACCGACGTGCAGCACGTGGATGATCCTGGAGTGGGAAAAATTTCACGGTACGCCTGGGGTGACGATTACCACGACGTAGTCAGAGAACGGCTGGAGCAATTGCGTGAGTTAGTCTGTTCGATTCTCCCGTCCGCGCAAGTGAAAATCTACGTTGACACCGGACCCGTGCTCGAAAAGGCTTGGGCGGTTCGGGCAGGCGTCGGCTGGCTTGGGAAACATACCAACGTCATCACGAGGGATTACGGTTCGTGGATCTTCATCGGGGAGCTTCTTCTCGATCAAGAGTTGGAGTATGATGAGCCTATCACTGACTCCTGCGGAACTTGCACGCGTTGCATCGAGGCGTGTCCGACGAACGCCATCGTAGAACCCTATGTTCTCGATTCAAGTCTGTGCATTTCGTATCTAACGATCGAGTACCGTGGGCCGGAGATTCCCGAAGACTTGGCGTCGCGCAGCAATCAGTGGGTCTACGGGTGCGACATCTGCCAGGACGTCTGTCCCTGGAATGTCAGATTTTCCCAGATGACTGCTGAACCGCGTTTTTCCCCCCGCAGCGTGAACGTCGCGCCGTCGCTCGAGCAGCTTTCTTCTATGACCAAAGAAGAGTTCACGGAGCGATACCGTAAGAGCACGATGAAGAGGGCCAAGCACGAAGGTCTCGTACGGAATGCGAGAGACGTCAACCGGAAGTCAGTTAAAGCTGGCCCCACCAAGCAGCGGGACGAGGTCTAGAGCACAGTTCGGATTTGGCTATATGTGTTTCTTGACGTTTTTTGGATACTGCCTGAAACTGGGGGAGCACTGAGAATGGCAGAGAATCATTACAAGGTTATCATCATCGGTTCGGGGGCGGCTGGGTTGACTGCGGCGGTTTATGCCGCGCGCGCAAACCTTTCTCCCCTAGTGTTTGAGGGAGTTCAACCGGGAGGTCAATTAACGATCACGACCGATGTCGAGAATTACCCTGGATTTCCGGAAGGAATCATGGGACCGGAGTTGATGGAGCTGTTTCGCAAGCAGGCGCAGCGTTTCGGCGCGAAGACAGAGTTCAAAGAAGTCACAATGGTTGATTTCTCGAAGCGCCCCTTTGTCGTAAAATCCGACACGCAAGCATCCCATGCGGAGACGGTTATCGTCGCGACTGGCGCGTCGGCGATGTTTCTCGGACTCGAATCCGAGAAGAAGTTCATGGGCTATGGTGTTTCCGCCTGCGCTACCTGTGACGGATTCTTTTTCAAGGATCAGGAGGTCGTTGTCGTTGGAGGTGGAGACTCCGCCATGGAAGAAGGGACGTTTCTGACGAAGTTTGCCTCACACGTGACTATTGTGCACCGGCGGGATACCTTGCGCGCGTCGAAGATCATGCAGGATCGCGCGTTCAAAAACCCAAAGATATCATTCATTTGGGATGCGGCAGTGGAGCAAGTCTTGGGTGAAGAAACGGATGGGAAAAAGTTCGTTACCGGCGTACGGTTGAAGAATCTCAAGACCGGTGTCACCTCTGAGAAGAAGTGCGGTGGGTTGTTCCTCGCAATCGGTCACGAACCGAACACGAAAATTTTCCACCGCCAGCTTCAGTTGGACGAGAAAGGATACGTGGTGACGAAGGGCGGCACGACGGCGACGAGCGTTCCGGGAGTGTTCGCGTGCGGTGACGTCCAGGATCGCATTTATCGCCAGGCAGTGACGGCAGCGGGAACAGGATGTATGGCAGCAATGGACGCGGAACAGTATCTTCAGCACGGCGACTGATTCACAGCGCCAGTCTATATAGAGGCGGCTTTTACCCTTACCCTACACTACGCGAACACCTCTTTCCTATCTTGGCTCTGCTGTGATGGGCATCGAACTGCCGTGATGGCGTACGGTCTCGCAAGGAAGTCGGGGGCTCCCGAACATTCCAGAGGATTTCACGGCTTATCAGGTCGGTAGTCGTCCGTCAGACCACGTGGTGGACTCCCAGCGGTCGATCTTTTTTCTCCCTTCTGTTCTGAGTAGGGGCTCAAGATTCTGAACCCCTATCGCTGCTATTTTCACCGGATTGTCCAAAGTTTGCAACTATTTTACGTTTGCAAAATCTCCCACCGGTTCACACAAGCGTTCGACGTTTTAAGGTTCGCAGATCTGCTCTTGACAACTTTTCGTCCTTCTACCCCCAATTTCGTTAAGCTGACTCTTCTACGAAAGGCATCGCTCCGTGACTGGGTGGGCTTTCACTAATTTGTTTGACTTTCACTTTCAATTTTTGTATTATTGCCAATAAAATCAATGACTTATGGCGACCAAAGCGTTGAGGCTTGATTTGTTGCCGATAACTTAACGTAAAGACATTGGATGGAGTGTTGAACGACACATGGCGCTATCGAAACAGGACAAATCGATCCTTCTGGTCGTTGGGCTGGTCTTCGGCCTATTCGTTCTCTTCATAGTCTTCGGATTGACGGCGATAGTTTCCTTTCTTAAGCCCGCCGATCAGGACTTTGAGGTCTCTGGCAGAGGGGAGAAGGTCGCGGTCGTAGAGCTGCGTGGACTGATTCTCGATTCTCGCGAGGTTGTACGGCAGTTCAAGAAATATCGCGAGAACAAGGCTATCAAGGGAATCGTCTTCCGCGTCGAATCGCCCGGCGGTGGGGTCGTTCCCAGTCAGGAGATTTACGAGGAGGTCAGGAAGACCCGAGACTCCGGCAAGGCGGTCGTCGTGTCGATAGGCTCGCTTGGCGCGAGCGGTGGTTACTACGTCTCATGTGGTGCAACGAGAATAGTCGCGAATCCGGGATCAATCATCGGCAGCATTGGTGTCATCATGCAATTTTTGCACTACGGCGAATTGATGGGCAAACTCGGGATTGCGGAGACGACGATCAAGAGCGGAAAGTTTAAGGATGCCGGATCCTGGGCGCGCCGAATGAATGAACAGGAAAAGAAATACTTTCAGAATCTTATAGACGATGTTCATGGACAATTTATCCGTGTCGTCGAGGTCGAGCGGAACATCGATCACGACCGCTTGCTTGAGTTTGCCGATGGTCGCGTCTTCACCGGTCGGCGAGCACTCGAGTTCGGTCTCGTAGATACGCTGGGAACGTATGAGGATGCGATTGCGATCGCCGCGGAACTTTCGGGTATTAAAGGGAAGCCGGCAATCGTGAAGGAAAGAAAGCGGCGTTCGATCTTCGACATCTTGCTCCGGTCTTTTAAAGAAGTGGTCGTTCAAACGGAGCAGGAGATGTTCGACCCATCGGTTTTCCAGTATCGGTACGTTGGACCTTACTAATTCCGCAATACTCATTGTAGATGCCGAAGGCATCTCCCGAAGGGATCCCTTTTCCGAGGGAATCCCTTTGGCGAAGCCACGGCTTTTCACGAAGTGCGGCGAAGCTGCCGCTTCTGCCAAAGGCATCACTTCGTGAGTGGACCGCTTCGCGAGTGGCGCGAAGAGACCTTCGGGGGGAGGAGTTCCATTGACCAAAGCAGATATCGTCGACACGATCGCATCCGCAACTGGCTTAACTAAAGTCGAAACCGAGGCAGTCGTGGACGGTTTCATTACGACCGTCATCGGTGCCTTGAAGGAGGGCAAAAGCATCGAGATACGCGGATTTGGAAGCTTCAAAGTGAAAAAGCGAAAGGGCCGCATGGCGCGAAATCCGCGGACGGGGCAGCAGGTGCAGGTGGATGAGCACTTCGTACCGATTTTCAAAGTTTCGAAAGATCTTAAGAACTTGGTCAATGAGAATCTCAAGAAAGTTTCCACTTCGGATTGACAATTCATTGAGCTGACAAGTCTAACCCTGGTCTCAGTAGGAATGAAACCAAAGATTTGTTGTTCTGAATGCAACGGCGAGTTATCGATTGGCGACAAGTTCTGCAGTGTATGTGGGGCCAAGATAGAGTGGGAGGCCCCGAATTTTTCGGCGCAAGGCGAACGGTCTGCCCAGGCGATCAAATCGCTTCCTGCCGCCACTCAGCACTGTCCGCTATGCGGATTTGAGAACCTTCCAGAATCCCAATTCTGCGAGAATTGCGGCGCAGGACTCGGGGAATCAAGAGTACCACCATCGGATAAGAAAGACGCTCCGCTCGATTCCGGCGCCGAAGGTCGTCGACTTTCGGGACAGGAACAGGCGAAACGAAAGAAACAGAAGCCGGCAAAACGTCGTCTCGAACGGCATCCTCTGCAGCCGTGGAAGTTGTTCTCAATTGCTGTAGTCGTTTCTCTTGTTGGGCTCGCCATCTACGGTGTGACGAATCAAGAACAAGATCACACCCACGATGGTCTCTCGGCAGCGGGCACTTCGGTTCTTCAGGAAATCGAACATCTCCAGACGATTGTTGATGCAAACCCGCAGGATTCGCAATCGCTTCTACGACTGGCAAACCGTCTTCAGGATGCTCGTTTCTTGCCGAGAGCGATCGAGTACTATAAACAGTATCTTACCCTCGTTCCGAAGGATGCGAACGCGCGGGTGGATTTGGGCATCTGCTACTTCGAAACCGGAGACGCGCGAACGGCCATCTCTCAGATGGAGAAGGCTTTGGATTTCGAACCGCTCCACCAGCTTGGTCATCTCAACCTCGGCATCGTCAATCTCAACTCGGGAAACCTTCAGAAGGCGAACGAGTGGTTCGCGAAATGCGTTGACATCAACCCGAACACCGAAGCTGGAAAACGGGCTCAACGGATGCTCGAACAACACGCATCGATCCAAGAGCCCACAGTACTGTAACCAGGAAGGAGGTGACGTATGCCCAGCGGGAAGAAGCGGAAGCGCCACAAGATGGCCACCCATAAGCGGAAGAAGCGCCTCAGAAGGATGCGGCACAAGAAGAAGATCCGATAATGGTTTCACTCCCACTGGTCCTCCGACTGTGAGGGACGTCACAGTCCTGACCTGCTGAGCGCAGACGGCAACGCAAAGTTCGAGACACGCCGCGACTTGCCCCGACTTTGTCGGGGTCGGGGTCCCTCACAGCAGACCGGCAGCATCCCCCTCAAATGGAATAGGAGGTAACTCATCGTCAAAAGCCACTGGATACTTAGTTCCATACTTGGCGTAGCTCTGCTGTTCAGTCTTGTCGAGCCGCTCGCCGGCTGGGGGTTCTGGGCGCACAAGGAGATCAATCGATATGCGATCCGGGAACTGCCCGCGAGCATGCAAGAGTTCTTCTCAGCCCATGCCGATTCGATCGTCGAGTGGTCCATCCTTCCAGATTTGCGTCGCGATGAGGACGATCAGGAGCAGTACTATCATTACATCGACATTGACCGGTACGGGAAATACCCCTTCTCTGATTTGCCGCGCGATCTTGAGGAGGCACAGGCGAAGTATGGTGCTGACAGTGTTCGTAAGAACGGCATCGTTCCGTGGCGCATCGTCGACCTGTTGGGCAAATTGACTGAGGCGATGAAAGCAAAGAATACAAACGATATCATTCATTACGCGGCAGACCTGGGGCACTACGTGGCTGACGTCCACGTGCCGCTCCACACGACAGAAAACTACGATGGCCAGCTCTCCGATCAGAAGGGCGTCCACAGGAGGTTCGAGACCGATTTGCCCGAACGCTACGGAAAAGACTACAGTCTTGCTGCCCAGGGACCGGAATACATCGTTGAACCGCTGGCATACGTGTTTGAATTGGTCCTGGAAACCTACTTGTTCGTCGATTCAGTGTTATACGCTGACGGAAAAGTCAAAGAGGGAATTCCAGAAGGCGAGCTGTATCAGATCGTTAGACGGAGCGGGAGGAACGAGTATCACTACAGCTCGCTGTACTACGAACGTTACCATGCAATCCTCCAGGGGTTGCCGGAGCGGAGGATGCGCGCCGCCGTGTACCGACTTGCAAGCTTCTGGTACACCGCATGGGTGAATGCGGGAAAACTTAAGCTCCCCCTTCGATGAAGCCCCCGGGAAATGTTCTTGCTTTTTTGGCGGTAAGTTGTTATTATGCCAGCGTAGATATCGTAATGAATTTTCAACAATCATGTTCATAGGAGGGAGGCTCAGTACATGTCGCAGGACACTGACGGAATGGCCAAAGGACTGCTGGTCGGACTCCTCGCCGGAGGCGCGATCGGTGCGATTATCGCTCTCCTGTACGCCCCGAAGACCGGGATAGAGTTTCGCGCCGATATTAAGAAGAAGTCAGGCGAAGTAAAGGAAGACGCGGAGGAGTATCTGGGGGTCGCCAAATCGAAGGCCGTGGACATCATCAACGAAGGCAAGAAGAAGTCTGAGCAGCTGATTTCTGACGCAAAGAAACGCGCGGCGACGTTACTTGCAGATGCTGAAAAGACCCTTGCCAGCGCGAAAGGAAAAGCCGGGACGGCGATCGAAGAGGGAGAAAAGGTCAAGGGCGCATTTCGTGCTGGCGTCCATGCGTACAAGGAAGAGCGGGGCCGCTCATAGTGGCACCCATTACCCCTCCTTGCCTCCCCTTCTCTCGGTGGTCGGACTTCTCAGCCAAAGGCTTGCACCAAAGGCGCACCGGCTCAGATGAACTCTGAGGAGGTTGGTTGCGATGAGCGCCTTTTCGGCCAAGCTTCTAGGAAGCGGTTAGCGGACTATCACGAACCAATGGAGTCTTACGGTGGACAATCTGCTTCGTATCGTTGAGATCATCGCTATCCTCGCCGTGACTGTGTTGTGCGTATACCTCGTCGTCGTTCTGGTGCGCGTGCGGCAGCTGATCACGAGCATCGAGCATTATTTGAAGGAGGTGATCAGTCGAGCGATTCCGATACTCAGTAATCTGGAGTTCATCACGGACCGGTTTCGGAGCGTGGCGCAGCAAGTAGAGGACCAGGTTGACTTGGTGAAAAGCTCGCTGCAGGCGATCAAGACTGTAGCGGACGACGTGCTCATGCTTGAGCGCAAGGTTCAGGAAAAAATCGAAACGCCGATCGTGGAGGCGGCATCCTTCGCAGCTGCAATTTATAGAGGGATCCGAACGTTTTTCGACCGCATGAAGCAATAAGGCCAAGCCCTATCACTCAATTCGTCTTCCTCAGTACGCTTCGTAAGGACGCTTCGTCGCGATATCCGAAGGATGAATTTCAGAGTTCTTGAACCAAGTCCTGGTAGCAGGTCACCCCGCGTGCTCGTCCCGACCGAGTGGGGACGGCTGGACCCGCGTTCGACGTCAACACCGATTCGCTGATCCCGCCCGATCAGACGAATGTCGAGACTTCGCGGGACGGGTCGGTTACTAGAACCTATACCGCTTCTTCTTCACAACCCGCAGGCTTGTCAGTTCAAATCAAATGGTGAAATCCCATGAAAGAGTATACGACTGACCATGTTCGCAACATCGCGCTGATCGGTCACGGCGGTTCCGGCAAGACTTCAATCGCGGAAGCCCTGCTCTATACTGCGGGAATGACCTCACGGCAGGGAAAGGTTACGGAGGGGAACACCGTGTCTGATTATCATCCTGATGAAATTGAACGTCAGATCTCGATCAACACATCGATGCTCTTCTGCGAGTGGAAGGACACTAAGCTTAACATTCTCGATACACCGGGTTATACGGATTTCCTCGGGGAGGTGAAGGGTGCGCTCCGCGTGGCGGACACTGCCCTCGTTGTTCTCAAGGCAGTGGAGGGAGCGGAGGTGGGGACAGAAATGGATTGGAAATGCGCGGAGGAGTACCAGAACTGCGCCGTCTTTGTTGTGAACAAGCTCGACAACGAGAATGCGGATTTCGATAGCGTGGTCAAGCAGGCACAGGAGCGATTCAGTCATGATGTGATCGCTGTCCAGTTTCCTGCGGACCAGGGTCTGGGGTTCGAACAGGTCGTCGATGTGCTGAGAATGAAGCTGCTGCAGTATCAGAGAGACGGGAACGGGAAATACACGGAACAGGACATCCCCCAGTCTTCGGAGGGGTCGGGATTGAATTCGAAGGCGAAACAGCTGCGCGAGCAGCTCATCGAGAAGATCGCCGAGTCTGACGAACCTCTTCTCAACGAGTTTCTGCTCAAAGGGACGCTTGGAGACGACCTACTCAAGAAGGGTCTGCGTGCCGGCATTGTTCAACGAAAGGTGTTCCCAATTCTCTGCGCATCCGCTGCGCACAATATCGGGACGGCCGCGCTGCTCGATTTCCTCGTTGACTACTGCCCCATGGCTGCGGCTCGTGGCGAAGCTGTCGGGACTGTGGGCGTGAATCATGGTGCGGAGCGGAAAGAAGTACGGGTCAAGCCAGACCCGAATGGTTCGCCCTCACTGTTTGTCTTCAAGACAATGTCCGAGCACCATGTCGGGGAGCTTTCGTTCTTCCGGGTATACTCTGGCACGGTGCACCCGGGGATGGATTTGATCAACACTTCGATCGGGAAATCCGAACGATTTGGTCAGGTATTTGTCATCAACGGCAAGGAGCGAAAGGAGGTGGCTCGCCTGCTGGCGGGAGACCTCGGCGCTGGGGTGAAGCTGAAGGATACCCATACGAATAACACCCTGTCAAGCAAGGACTTTCCGGTCCTGTACCCACCGATTCAATTGCCTCCGCCCGCGATCCGAGTGGCCATCGTGCCGCGTTCAAAAGGAGATGAGGAGAAGATCGCTGCGGGGCTGCATACGCTCCATGAGGAGGACCCGACCTTCCTCGTGTCGGTTGACCCTGAGTTGAATCAGACAATCATCAGTGGGCAAGGCGAATTGCACCTTATGATCATCGTGAAGCGGCTTAGGGAGCGGTACGGCGTTGAGGTGGACATAGCGGAGCCGAGGATTCCCTACCGGGAGACGATCAAGGGCGTCGTGGAGGACTCCGAGTACAAACACAAGAAGCAGACGGGCGGTCGCGGACAGTTCGGTCACGTGCATTTGAAATTAGAGCGCCTGCCCCACGGGTCGGGATTTGAATTCGAGAACGAGATCGTTGGCGGCGCCGTGCCGGGTCGCTTCGTTCCGGCTGTCGAGAAAGGCGTGGTGGAAGCGATGCAGAAGGGTGTGCTTGCGGGGTACCGGGTCGTCGATGTGAGGGTGACGCTCTGGGACGGGTCGTACCACACGGTGGACTCGGACGAACTGTCGTTCAAGATCGCAGGCCTGATGGCTTTTAAGAAGGGGTTCCTCGAGGCCAGACCGACCCTGCTGGAGCCGATCAACGAACTCGAAGTAATCGTTCCGGAGGACTACATGGGAGACGTGATGGGAGATATTTCGAGCCGACGAGGAAAGATTCTCGGGATGGAATCGGACGGCTTCTATCAGAAAATCAAGGCGCTTGTTCCCCTGGCAGAGATTCACAAGTACTCGACCGTGTTGCGGTCCATGACGCAGGGTCGAGGGCATTTCACGACAAAATTTTTCCACTACGAGGAAGTCCCGCGGGAGATCCAGGAGAAAGTAATCGCCGCAGCACAGAAGCAAAGGGAGGCGGCGGCGTAGCTGTATGCTGATCGGTCGGGGTGTCGGACCCTGATGTGCGCAAGGTCGGTCCGAAGTCCCGAAGGGATTCCTTCGGAAGACCCCTTCGGGGAGACCTCGCGAGATCAACTTCCTCCTGGGTAACAGGCATGAAACGTCTCTGGTCTCCTTGGCGCTCGCAGTACATCGCCGGCTTTGCGGACTCAGCCCGACAAGGTCGGGGCAAGAAGCGCTGCATCCTCTGCAGCGCGGCAAGGGCACACAGGGACTCATCCCGACTCGCCCCGACGAAGTCGCAGCTGCGTCGGGGCAAGTCTAGCCGGAGTCAAGACGAGAAGAATTTCATCCTCTGGCGCGGGAAGCACTGCTTCATGATCATGAACCGCTACCCGTACAACAGCGGTCACCTGATGGTCGTCCCCTACAAGCATGTTCCCTCCCTCACGCAACTCACCGACGATGAACATCTCGAGATTTTGCACGCCATTCAGCGTTCGCTTCGGGCCCTCGAATCGACGGTGTCCCCGCACGGGTTCAACATCGGCGTAAACCTCGGCCGAGTGAGCGGAGCCGGCATCGATGACCACGTACATTACCACGTCGTGCCTCGCTGGAGCGGGGATACGAACTTCATGCCGATCTTCGCCGACGTTAAGGTGATCTCCGAGGACATGAAAAAGACGTGGAAGAAGCTGAGGAAGGCGATCAAGAGCCCGTAGCAACCGACCTGTCCCGACTCGGT
>JAZGDE010000094.1:0-7210 GCA_036477295.1 Bacteroidota bacterium
GTGTTCTATCGTCCTGGTTGTCTTCCAGGTTTTCATACTCCTCGAGGGATTTACACACAAACATTTCGGTGAACACATTCTTCTTGCCTTTGAGTTCAAACACTGAGTAGTTTTTGCGCAATGCTCCCGTAAAGTGCTCTTTCATTTCTTTCACCAGCGCGAGGAAGTCCTCCCGTTTCTCCGGATGAATTTCATATGTAATGGTGAGGATGACCCTCGGCATTCAGATGCTCCTTTCTCCTTGTAATTAGAACTGGATAATTTCAAAAAGTAGATCGCCAAATACATACAAAACAACGACAGTGAATATCCACCCGACCAGGTCAAGAAACAACCCACCTTTCGCCATCTGGCGGACGCTGATGTGACCGGTACCGTAAACAAGCGCATTCGGGGGCGTTGCGACTGGCAGCATGAACGCCAGAGACGCCGTAAGTGCTGTGGCAACGGAGAAGGCTACGGGGTCATTGCCCGTTCCCACTGCAATCGTGATGACGATGGGAACCATCATGGAGGTGACTGCCGTGTTTGAAGTGATCTCGGTCAGAAAAACCACCATGAGAATGGTCAGAGCCAGCGTGACCTTGGTACCTTCCGCCAGTTGGATGACTTCTGAAGTCGCAGACTCTATTCCTACACGATCCTTCACCAGATCCACAAAAGCCTCCGGAACATCCGCGAGCACGATGAACAAGAACAGCAGCAGGCCGAGGATGTATCCGATCCCACGTCGAATCCGGTCAAATCGAAATTCAGCGACCTGCGGTCCTTGTTCTAGCATTGCTTCAACGGCCTAGTGTTTGACCTCCCACTTAGTAGCCAGCGGCATGAATTTCGTGGTCGGACATCCCAAAGTAGTGTCCGATTTCATGGATGAGAACTTCATAAATCTTCGCCTCGATTTCTTGTTCGTTCTTACAAACCTTCTCGATATTCTTCTGGTAGAGCGTGATTTGATCAGGGAGGGCTGGATTCATACCGTACCAGGTACCGCGTTGAGTGTAGGGAATCCCTTTGTACGACCCGAGCAGGAGATCTTGTTTCGGCACCCTCAACCTTTTCAAGTCTTCCCGCGTCGGAGAATCCTCGATGGCGATTTCCACATTGTCAATCTTCTCTTTGAAAACATCGGGAAGAGATTGAAACGACTGCTCGGCTATTTCCTCGAAGCGTGTACTCTGCATCGTGCAATCACCTCGGAGCGCTCAAACAAGAAAAAAGGGCACCGCCGTGAGGGCAGTCGAACCAAGGGCAATAGCGCCGGATTTCAAGAGTTGAAAACCTGTCAAAACATGTACCCCAAACGACAACAGGAGTAAAAACCACAAAACGGCCAAGCCATCGAGCAAGAGAAACAGGACAAACGACGTCGGATTCAGAATGCTGAGGGGCGGTTGGGAAGTAAACATATCCATTCCAAACGTCATCAGCTCCAATGGAAATACAAGGAAAAGCGAGAAGACAATCGGCGCACACGCATAGGAGCACACGGCAAGAGTATTCCTGAATCGCATTGGAATCCGGAACCTTCGAAGCAGAGTGTATATAACGGTGGAGAGGACAAACAGGAATCCGATACCCACGACAGGACCGAGCAGTAGCCCAAAGCTGAGAATCGACAGCAGAGTGTCGAAGCGGCCACCGAACTGGTGAAACCAGAGAAATGCAAAAACAAAAGCGACTCCAAAGAATCCGGAGAGCACTACGACATAGTTCTTGTGTTTAGCTAGGACGATCTTCCGGAATGCCTCTACCGGGGAGTCAACCAATTTCCAAAGGGTCTCGAAGAGGTTCAGGGTATCCACCTTATTCTGAAGGAAGCTTCCGCAATGCTTGCAGCTCGTCACAAACCATTCATTCTCGCTTTGACATATCGGACACTTCGACATAAGTGGGTTACTTTGAGATTACCTAACAGATACGAGATGAGGGTCAAGGTTGTTAACGCCTTCGTGCACCGTTTGTCGCGTCGTTGCTTTATGGTGGTATGCCAGTCTGCTGAAGTCGCTCGCTGACGAACGCATCAATCGATGTACTGAAACCGTGCGGTGAAATGTCGAAGGACTGGTGCCTCGTATGTAATCTTCATCCCCCGCAGTGAGTTACGGTTCTTGTACGCGTCAATGACTACCTCGATCACGTAATCGATGTGGCTCTGGGTGTACACGCGGCGCGGAATCGCCAGGCGGACCAACTCCATCGCTGGCGGCCGAAATTGCCCCGTCGCATGATCATATCTTCCAAACATCACGCTTCCGATTTCTACCGAACGGATCCCTCCGAGCCGGTACAATTCAGAAACGATCGATTGCCCTGGAAATTCCTGGGGCGGAATGTTGGGGGCAAACGTCCCAGCATCGATGTAGATGGCATGACCCCCGGGAGGCTGAACGATCGGAATCCCAGCCTCAGTAAGTTTTTCGCCAAGATACTCAACGGAGCGGATGCGGTATGTGAGATAGTGCTCATCGAGGACCTCATCGAGCCCCTGGGCGATCGCCTCCAAGTCGCGACCCGCAAGGCCACCGTATGTGGGAAACCCCTCCGTGACGATAAGAATATTACGTGCCTTCGTTGCCCACTCCTCATCATTCAAGCCCAGGAACCCACCCGTATTAACCAGCGCGTCCTTCTTTGCGCTAAACGTGCAGCCATCTGAATACGAGAACATCTCCCGCGCGATTTCCCGGAGGGAAACGTTTTGGTACCCCTTCTCGCGCTTCTTGATGAAAAAAGCGTTCTCAGCAAATCGACAGGCATCCAAGATCAGCGGGATCTCGTAGCGTTGCAACAGCTGCTTCGTCTGCCGTACATTGTCCATCGACACCGGCTGACCTCCGCTAGAATTGTTCGTGATCGTGATCATGCACAGTGGAATGTTTTCCTCACCTTTGTCCTTAATGAACCGCTCGAGTACTGCCACGTCCATGTTTCCCTTGAAATCGCATACCCTACTGGGATGCTTCGCTTCTTCGACAGGGAGGTCGACCGCTTGTGCACCGGAATACTCGACATTTGCCCGAGTCGTGTCGAAGTGGGTGTTGTTCGGTATGAATTTGCTTGGCCCGCCAGCGATTGTGAACAAGATTTTTTCTGCAGCACGTCCTTGGTGCGTCGGTATGATATGCTCATAACCTGTCAGCTGCTTAGCGACGGCCTCGAATCGGAAGAAACTTCGCGCACCTGCGTACGATTCGTCGCCCTCCATTACGCCAGCCCACTGCGCCGCACTCATCGCAGCCGTACCGCTGTCGGTCAACAGGTCGATCAGAACGTCCTGGGCTCGGATGAGGAACGGATTGTAGCCACTCTCCTCCAGGATCTTCTCGCGCTCTTCGACGGAGGTGAAGCGAATCGGCTCGACGACCTTGATCCGAAACGGCTCGATAATAGTCTGCATCGCCGTATGCCCTTGCGATTCAAAGAGTTACACTCGCAAATTTAAGACAATCCGTCGTCTTATGCAATAAAAAAGGGTAGACCTTTTCTCAGTTCTACCCTCTCTGGTAATGACAACAACATCACAAACCGGAAACCGTTTCAAAAACAGATCTCACACGTTTAGGGATGTTGCATTCTGAATGGATGACGGAACGGATTCACCCCTCTGTATCGATGATACACGTGACACTTTTTGAGACCGGAATGAGTCCACTGAACATCGTACGCTCTACGGATCGACCGATCCACATCTCCCATGAGCGGGCAGTTCAGTTACATAGTCCTTTGAGAATTTCTTCTAGCTTGCCGCGTTATCGCGACTGATTCGGACGACGATGACATTGTATCTCTGCAATACCCTCATGGACTCCCGAAACGCGCAGGCGTCGTTTGTACATCCGAATGTAAAATCTATAGGATAGCGGTAACATTTTTCTTGCGACCGAAATCGCTCAGTCGAAACTTCAAGCCCTCACGGGCGGAAGCTTCAATTTCTGGTGCTGTGCTCCCGGTCGAAAGCATCGAGCGCTCCTCATTCCTCCTCATAGCTGATGATTGAAAAAATATCGTAGTTCTTGAGGCGTTCCCTTCCTCGGAGGAATTTGAGCTCGATCAAAAACGAGAGCCCAACTATTTCACCTCCAAGTCGTTCGACCAGTTTGCAGGCAGCGAGAACCGTCCCACCAGTGGCGAGCAAGTCATCGTGCATCAAGACACGTTCTCCCCGCTCGATTGCATCTCGATGGATTTCCATCGCGTCCGGTCCGTACTCGAGCTGGTATTCCTCCCGTATCTTATCCGCCGGTAGTTTCCCGGGTTTTCGGATAGGAACGAATCCTGCGGCCAGGCGGTATGCGAGCAACGATCCGAAGATGAACCCGCGAGATTCTACGCTCACCACCTTGTCAACGCGCTGATCTTTGTATCGCTCGTAGAAAATGTCGACTGTTTTTTGAAATGCATCACGGTCGTTCAACAGCGTCGTGATGTCTCGGAAGACAACGCCCTTCTTGGGAAAATCCGGAACACTCCGGACGATGTTTTTCAGATCATCGCTCATGTCGGTCGCCTTTCGCCGTCACCATCGCACCCGTTCTTTCCTGATGAACGCCTCGAGACCGCGCTTGCAATCATCAGTTAACCGGGTCGAAGCATTCATGCTGGCCGCGTACTCCAAAGCTTCTTCCAGTTTCATAGCCGGTATGCCGCGGAGCATTTCTTTGCTCCTGGCCATCGCCGACCCGCTGTTTCCCGAGAGGAGCTCATCGACCAGTGCCCGCACACGTTCTTCGATGTCGACCGCAGCTTCTGTGATCAAGCCGATGCGCTCTGCCGTCTCTGCATCGATCACGTTTCCCCGAACGACCAGCTCTCGAGCACGGCCTTCACCGATTCTCTTCAGAAGAAAAACCATCACGATGGCCGGGATGAAACCGAGATGCACCTCTGTACAGCCGAAGGTAGCTGCACTGCGCGAAGCGATGACAAAATCACACACGGCAGCAAGCCCACACCCTCCGGCGAGCGCTGGTCCCTGAACGGCTGCGACAGTTGGTTTCGAGCAACGGTATACCTGAAACAACAGATTCATCAGCCGCTTCGAGTCTTCAAGGTTTTCTTCCAAAGAAAAGCGCGCCAGTCGCTGCAAGTAAGCGATGTCAGCACCTGCACAGAATGCGTCTCCGTTTGCTCGAAGGACGACGAGTTTCGCCCTGGAATCGCTCTCTGCGTTCTCAAACGCTTTCCCCAACTCGATGACGAGCTTATCATTCAGGGCGTTGCGCTTCTCGGGTCGATTCAAAGTGATAGTCGCAATCCGCTCTTCAATGTTGTATAGCAGATGTTCAAATTCCATCAGGTTGTTCTTGAGGTCGGATGTGCTGACAGCGCCGTAGGATACTACATAACGTGTAAACTGTCAGAGCAAGTAAAAAGGCTCTTCCTCGAAAAACAGAGTCCGTGAATCTGCGTCAATGATAAGATCCTGCTCGTGATCGATCAAGAACAAAGATGCGCAAGACTGATAGAACAATAGGCCTCATAAACTGGCGGTAGTGACGAGAACGAACGCTGCGATATCCTTGCCCAATTTTTGGTGATCGACGTTAGCATAATAAGCGGCAATGTAACGGTTCTCCTCAAGCTTTCGCAGTCGATCGCTAACAGAGGGAAGAGAAAGGCCCACCGATTCGGAAGGGTCGTTTCGGCGCGCTCGTCCGTCGCGCTGAACGATGTTGAGAATCTTGATGTCGATCTCGTCGAGTGTCACGAAAAGTGCAAAGGTCTGAATAAATTAGGTAGAAGTCTGGACTTCCTGAAACTTCTTTCGAAATTCCTGGGCAGCGGCTTCAAAGATAAAGAATCTTCCCTCACCTGTCAAGCTTAGCTTCTCGACAGAGTTCACTCGTCTGGCCGAAGGCTCAACGAGGCGAGTCCAAATCAATCGGATGAGTCGGCCCGACGACTCCACGGAATCCAGTGGACAGTGGCAAAGGGTGGAACATTATCCGGACCTCGGAGCGGAGAACAGTCACAATTCGAGAGCTTTTTCAGCATTTCGGCGTAGCAGTCGAACAGTCTCTGGAATATTGCTGGTTCGAAAGATCCCCGAACCGGAAACGATGACCCGGGCTCCAGCTTTAACGACGGCAGCTACGTTCGACGAATCGATTCCCCCATCGACTTCGAGATGCGCGCTGGAACCAATCGCTGTGAGCATCTGAGCGATTTCCTTCACCTTTCGGGGCGACGAAGCAATGAATTGCTGACCACCCCACCCGGGGTTGACCGTCATCACGAGAACGAGGTTCACATCCGGCAAGATTTCTTTCAGAATAGCTGCGGGCGTCGCGGGGTTCACTGCGACACCAGCTCGGGCACCGAACTCCCTAATCCGATGGATAGTTCGGTGAAGATGGGGACATGCTTCGTAGTGCACAGTGATGCCGTCGGCACCCGCTTTGCGAAAATCCTCAATGTAGTGATCGGCATTCTCGATCATGAGATGAGTATCGAGGGGCAGATTCGTCACTTTTCGAATTGCTTTCACCACTAGCGGACCAAATGTAAGATTGGGTACAAAGTGTCCATCCATCACATCGAGATGCAGCCAATCGATCCCGCCTTCTTCGACCGATCTGATTTGTTTCTCGAGGTTTGAAAAATCGCCGGAGATAATCGAAGGTGCGATAAGGATCATCGGAGGAGTCACGACTAATGTTCCAAGAGCTGTTTTTGACCTTTTGCGGCTACCTGAACAACAAACAAATCGACCGACCGTCCAATATCCACAAGATCTCCTGCTCGAGGATACTGGTCGATGACGGTATTCGGTAGGAACTCGCTGCCTGCCTGGTAGGTGATCTGGCCACGCCTTAACTTCCGCTGCTTCAATAACCTCTCTGCTTCAGGGAGACTTTTGCCAGTCACCATCGGCACCACAATACGGTCCGCACTCGGCCCCTGACTCACCACAACCACGATGCGCGACCCCTGCCGAATTTCCGTCCCTGGGGCTATATTCTGTTCGATGATCGTGTTTTCTGGGAAATCCAGAGACGGCCTATACCGGACCGCTCCCAACTGCAGCCCTCGCGTTTCGAGCTTAAAACGAGCATCTCGAATCGATCTGCCTTTGAGACTCGGAACTTCCACAAGGCGTTCTCCCCCACTGAGCGTCAGGTAGATCCTTCGACCAGGCTTTACAGTGGAAAAAGCGGTCGGGTTCTGCTGCAGAACGGTGCCTTCGGCATGAGTTGGGTCAGAACGA
>JAZGDE010000095.1:0-8565 GCA_036477295.1 Bacteroidota bacterium
AACACTCGAATGTCGTACCAGTTTTCCGCCACACTCCCCACCAGAACGTGAGCCAAAGCCGCCCGTCCGTGCGCCGCAGAATCCGAAAGTGAAGCTGGATATTCCATGGCAACAAGCGACGGGGGGAAAATGTGCCAGCGCCAAGATTTTCCTTATTGTGTTCATCTGTACGGCTTCCCTTCTGGGCATGACGGATGGCCTGTTACAGCACCTTTTCATTACTTGATTTGATTGGGCCGGGGAGATATATTGTGGCGAACTAGCTTATAGTCGCAATCTCCGGCGGAGAAAGGATATTTGCACGCTGGTCACGAGCGCGTGGCCACTCTGCGAGGGACGTCGGCATCGCGTGTAAGGTCTCGGAAAAGAAAGCCATCCTAAAAACGGATCGGGCAAACACGACACTGAGGCCACGCCGATAGTAGTTCCATTTCCCAAGTGCCCCTACAATTAAATCTTTATACAACTAAAGCGGCACAGTGCGCGTTCCAATACGCACTTGCACACATCTCTCGTTCAATCATTTTGTTGGAACGGCGCTAGAGATCAGCTTGAGTCAAACAAGTCCTGAGTAGGAGAATCATTGAATGAAAAAGGCAACCAGCTCCTTGGTCGTTATCCTTCTGACAGTGTTCTCATGTGTTCTAAATCCGCCAATCCTACAAGCCCAAACTCGGATTCCCCCGTATCATCAGCGGGCGGATTTTCTTTTCGCGCCACCCGGTGCTTTGGGCAACGGTCTCCTCGGTTACGTAAACCCGGCGGTCCTGAACTACCTTCATGGGCCTGAAATCAGATTCCACTGGTCGGACCAACAAGCCACCTTCTCTTCTCCGAAGCGATGGGGCCTTTTCGCCGGAGTTCCCCATCTCGGATTCCGTATAGTACATCAAAAACTCCTCGTTCCCGATGGAACAACGATGGTCAGGGGACCAGGGATCACGGATTACGGCGTCGCACTGTCCGGAGGGGAGGAGCAGCTCAGTCTCGGTTTGAGCTACGGATGGTCCAGCGGGAATCTGGAGTCCGCGCCACGAGCGAAGATTCTCACCATAGGTCTACTAAGTCGACCCTCACGGTTTGCCTCCATCGGTGTAAGCGCAGCGGTTTCCCTGGAGAGCCGCGATCGCGAGGGGATCATCGGCCTTGCTGTTCGCCCATTCGGTACTCCTGTCCTTACCTTTTTTGGCGACGCTGCACTGCAAAGGGAACGCATCAAGGATGCGCCATGGAGTATCGGGGGAGTGGTCGAACCCGTTCCCGGAGTACGATTCGCCGCTCGGTACTTCGACACGAAAGCCTTCACCGCCGGCGTAAACCTCTCTTTCGGAGCAATCGGGATCTGGGGGCAGTCTCACTTTGATGATAACCAGAAGCGATCCTACAATACTTACGCGGCGCGGGTAGGCTTCAAAGATCACAACGTCTTTGACCGCTACTTGAAGAGAAGCAAGTACTATCTGTCCACACATCTCAAGGGACGCATCACCTACCAAAAGTACCGGTTGTTCGACAAAGGAACACACACACTGACTGACATCCTCTTTTCTTTACGGGGCGCTGCGAAAGACCCTCGAGTCGCCGGAGTTGCACTCAATCTTTCAGGCATGAGCGTGTCGCGAGAGTTGGCCTGGGAAATCCGCGAAGAGCTCATCAGGGTCCAGCAGGCCGGAAAGCACGTGGTGATTTTCTTGGATCGAGGTGGAATGACCAAGTATCATTTAGCAAGCGTCGCTGATCGGATTGTCATGGACCCCGAAGGCATGTTGTTCTTGTCCGGGTATGTGGCGGGTCGCACCTTCTTTCGAGGGACACTCGAAAAGTTGGGACTCGGGTTCGACGAATGGCGATTCTTCAAGTATAAGTCTGCTGCCGAGAGATTATCCCGAGACCGCATGTCCGACGCGGATCGGGAACAGAGCCAAGCACTGATCGACGATCTCTACGCTACAGTTCGAAACGACATCCGCGAGTCGCGGAACATGCCAAGTGAACGGTTTGATCAGCTCGTCAACCAACATGTTGCCTTCATGGCCGACAGCGCATTAGCCGCGGGTCTCGTAGATACGTTGGGACGCTGGGAGGGTGTCAAAGAGACCATCAAGAACCTTGAAGGATCCGACAAGAAGATGATGGGAGCAGCGAGCCTTGCTGACAGGGTCTTTCCGCGTCGCGATTGGGGCCCTCGGCCGCAAGTGGCTATCGTCTATGCTCTCGGTGTCTGTGATATGGATCGGGGCATAAATGCGCGGAAACTGGAAAAGATATTTCAAAACCTGAAGGAAGATGACGACGTGAAGGCTGTAGTATTTCGAGTTGATTCTCCAGGTGGTGACGGTATGGCATCCGATGTCGCAGCCAGCGCGTTGCGGAAATGCGCCCAGAGAAAACCAGTAATTGTAAGCCAAGGTGGGATCGCCGCCTCTGGAGGATACTGGCTTTCGATGTACGCGGATACAATTGTTGCGGCGCCAATTACGGTCACCGGCTCCATCGGTGTAGTCGGAGGATGGCTGTGGAATCAAGGACTGGGGGAGAAACTTGGAGCTACATCCGACCATGTGAAAGTTGGAGAGCACGCTGATCTCGGCTTTGGCATCACGCTGCCGCTCATCGGGTTGCAGATCCCGGACAGAAACTTGACTCCTGAAGAACGATCTCAGGTGGAAAGCTATATTCAGAGTTACTACAACATATTTGTCGAGAAGGTATCCGAGAGCCGTGGTGTGGACCGAGAAGCGGTAGAGCGAGTTGCGCAAGGTCGCGTATGGTCTGGAAAAAATGCAAAGGAAATAGGATTGGTAGACGTGATTGGAGGACTGCAGACAGCCATCTCTTTGGCGAGACATGCCGCAGGGATACCAGATGAGAGTGACGTGGAAATCATCGAACTCCCCAAAAAGGGTCTTTTTCCCCTCGGCCTCTTCAGACCGAAACTACCCCTTGCCGAACCGGAACCCTCTGCCGATTGGCAGTACCTTAAATTGATTTCAGAGCATCCAGGCGAGCCGCTTTTTGTCGTTCCACCGGACTTGTATCCACATGAATAAACAGCCACCGGTCCGCCTATGAAGGTTCCGCCCATTCTCGTTGTTGCCGCGCTGTCCGCTTCCGCGTTTGGAGTAGCTGAGCAAGAGCCTTCGGTAGTTTTCTATGACGATTTCTCAACCTATCAGGAAGGGTGAGATGCTTCTCCCGTGTGGCAGGTGACGAAGGGTGACTGGCAGGTCATCGAAGGCCAGTACTGCCAGCGGAACAAGGAGGAGTATGTCTGCGGGTCGCTGCTTGACATCTACCTGAACGAAGCCTTCTCGATCGAGATCATGTTCCGATTGACGGATGGAAATATGGGAGTGGGGTTCTTTGGTATGATTATGTAGGGCAACCAGCCTGGTTGCCCTGCAGCTTGACAAAGAGGAATTAGATTAGTATATTCATCTGAACAATTGTTCAATCGTCAACTTAACTGCAGAACACGATGGCCCGTAAAGGGGAAACTTGCGACGTCACGTACGTCCACGAGCCCAGTGTAAGGGCAGCTCGCAGAGCAATCCACGATGACGGGACAATCTTGGGACTCACAGAGACGTTCAAAGTACTCACGGATCCCACGAGACTCAAAATCGTCCTCGCCCTCGCCAAGGAGGAGCTCTGCGTCTGCGATATCGCTGCACTGCTCAAAGTCTCCGACTCCGCCGTCTCGCACCAGTTACGGTTGCTGAAGAATCTCCGCCTCGTCAAGTATCACCGCGACGGCAAGATGGCGTACTATTCTCTCGATGACGAACACATCGAAGACCTGATCCGCGTTGCGAACCGACATGTCTCCGAATACAGCCGAGGGAAGTGAGATCGATGGACGACCAGAAGATTGATTCGAGTACAAAGTCTTCAACATTCTTCGTCGAGGGAATGTGCTGCGGCGAGGAGCAGCATAGGATCGAGAAGAAGCTGCAGACCATCCCGGGCGTAGTAAACTGCAAGTTTAACCTCGTGAATCAGAAATTGAACGTCGTCCACACGTGCTCCAAGGACGACGTTCTGCGTCCCCTCCATCGACTGGGTTTCAAGGTCCGCGAACAAATGTCCGCTGCCGAACAGAAATCGTTCTGGGAAAAACACGCCTCTTTATTCTTCATTGGTCTGTCCGGTCTG
This sequence comes from Bacteroidota bacterium, assembly GCA_036477295.1. GTDB lineage: Bacteria > Bacteroidota > Ignavibacteria > UBA10030 > JAZGDE01 > JAZGDE01. The sequence goes on from JAZGDE010000095.1 coordinate 4,156, forward strand.
TTAGCCATCGCCGGGATTTTGTTAGAGCAGTTTGGCATCGGGGAAACCGTGACGATTCCGCTACTTCTCGGCGCAATTCTGACCGGCGGGTGGCGCATCGCGATCAAGGGATTCAAGGCGGCGAAGAATCTTTCGCTCGATATGAGTTCGCTTATGACTATTGCCATCATGGGCGCAATGGCTATAGGAGAGTGGGCAGAAGCCGCGGCCGTCGTCTTCTTGTTTGCCCTTGCTCAGCTGCTTGAGTACCACAGCATCGACCGTGCCCGAAGTGCAATCCGGTCGCTCATGAACCTCTCGCCCCGCAAAGCGCGCATCCTTCAGACTGCTGGCGAAATTGAGGTGGCAGTAGAGGAAGTCGGTGTTGGCAATCTCGTGATCATTCGTCCCGGAGAGCGCATCCCGCTCGACGGCGTCGTCCGAGGGGGTCATTCGACCGTCAATCAATCCCCTCTCACTGGCGAATCGATACCAGTCAAGAAGAAACCAGGCGACGAGGTGTACGCGGGTACGATCAACGAAAACGGAACCCTCGAGGTGAAGGTTTCACATCTTTCCTCGGACTCAACCCTCGCGCGGATCATTCATCTCATCGAGGAAGCACAGAGCCAGCGCGCTCCTTCTCAGAGCTTCATCGATGCGTTTGCCCGGTACTACACTCCCGCCGTCATCGCGCTTGCTGTTGTCCTGGGAATCGTACCGCCGGTCCTTTTCGGTCAACCGTTCGGCGACTGGCTTTACCGTGCCCTCGTTCTCCTCGTCATCGCATGTCCCTGCGCGCTCGTGATTTCCACCCCAGTGACAATTGTAAGTGGATTGACCAACGCCGCACGGCACGGTATACTCATCAAGGGAGGAAAATATCTTGAAAACGCCGGTCAGCTCAGAGTCATTGCAATCGACAAAACTGGTACGCTCACCGAAGGATCGCCTAAAGTTACCGACATTATCGCGTTCAATTCTCTCCCAACTCAGCATATTTTGAAGATCGCCGCTGCAATGGAATTTCGGTCAGAGCATCATCTCGCGGGAGCAGTTCTGTCGAAAGCATACAAGGAGAATGTTCCCTTCGACGGGGTCAAAATCGATCGGTTCGAATCGCTCACCGGTCGCGGCGTTAAAGCCATCATCGACGGAAAAACGTACTACATCGGCAACCATCAACTCTGTGAGGAGGTTGGCTACTGTGCGCCGCATGTCGAAGAGGCGATTGGAAAACTGGAGCAGCAGGGCAAAACAGTCATTGTTCTCGGCGAAGGAAACCAACCGCTCGCCGTCCTCGGTATTGCTGATACTGCGAGAGAGGAGAGCAAGCGAGCGATCAGACGGTTGCGACAGAATGGTATCAAGAACGTCATCATGCTGACAGGTGACAATGAGGCAACGGCAAGAATTGTGGCTGACGAGATAGGTGTGGACGAATACCGAGCCGGCATGCTGCCGGAAGACAAGGTTCAGGCAATTCAGTTGCTCCGAGACCGGCACGGGGAAGTCGGAATGGTCGGTGATGGTATCAATGATGCGCCAGCGTTAGCAGCGTCGAACATCGGGATCGCTATGGGAACTGCGGGAACCGACACCGCCTTAGAAACGGCAGACGTTGTTCTCATGTCCGATGATCTTTCCAAAGTCGCCTACATGATGGAGCTCAGTCGGAAAACACTTTCCATCATCAAGCAGAATGTCCTCATCGCCCTCTCCACAAAACTGGTGTTTCTCGTGCTCGGAATTCTTGGTACCGCAACGCTCTGGATGGCCGTGCTTGCCGATGATGGAGCAGCGCTTGTCGTCATCCTCAACGGTTTGCGCATGTTGAAACTCAAGGACCACAGTTGAAAGCAGGCAAACAAGTTCGAAGGGTCAGTCCACCAGAGCCCAGGTCAAGGGAGAGAAGAACCGTAGGAGGCCAAGCGCCAGTGCCGCTGCTTTACCTACGATCCCGGTTAGCAAGGGTTCGGGAATTACCGAACGGCTTCGACTTTTTCTTCACCGGAAAACTATCCCACCTGCACACGATCGTCCACGAATTCATCTCGAGTGAATCTTCTTCAGTCCGTTTTCTCAACTTCGACCACACGCTCATCGAAGATACTCTCCTTCTGAGGATTACCGGTCCGCTCGATAAGAAGAAGCTTATCAAAGCGTATTTCGAATCGGGGTAAGGACAATCCCCGAACGTCCCTTCCATCCGCCTCGCCGGCGTCAAGATATATTCCCCTTACAAAGATTTACTCCTCCTTCGGGAAGCATTACAAGCAAATTCTTGTTATATTCTTAGGATGGGAGATTTAAACTGACAAACTGAAAGGAATGCGAGTACAACCTATGGCAAGATTCTGGTGGATGATGCTCGGAGCAGCTGGGTCAGGAACAGCAACGTATCTTATCCTCAGGAAGCTCCGGGAAGATCAAAGCGATGAACGGGCGAAGCTGCCGATGATGATGTTCGGCCAGACCGAGAAACGCCGTTTCGACGACCTGAATCAAATTTTCGACGGCGTTGAAGAAGACCTTGAAGAACCGTGGCTTTGATGGAGAGAAGGTATCTCGTCAACACAAAACCTGCGTTTTCCAAACCGACAAGAAAATTGTTCCGAATGGCTTCGGGCTCCGCATTCAGGTCAGAAGCAGCCTTGATCGAATTAAGCCTTTCCTGATAAAGAGCTATGAGGCTGCACTTCGGAAAGCGTGGAGCGAATATCGACAAGTGTAAGGCAGGAGGCAACTCCTCCGAACAACGACAAGAAACCCGCAGATGACAGGTCACTCAAGCCGTTCACCTGCGGGTCTGTATTGACAAGAGCCGGACCAACCCCACCGCGATCGCGCTAGCTTCCTATGCAAACCCCCACTTCTTCTTGTTCGCCTCTACATCCTCTTTGGTTGGATGTCTCTTGATCGGCGCGGGCTCTGTCGTGAAATGTTCAGGAGGATGATCCTTGAAGATCTGAGCATTTATCTCTGTATCCTCTTTGAAGATTTCAGGAACCGCCTCATCCTGGAAAATAGCCTCCCACGGACATGCAGGCTCACATGCAGCGCAGTCGATGCACTCCTCGGGATGGATGTAGAGCTGGTTTGGGTATTTGTCGTCGGATGTCGTCAGCGCGTAGATGCAGTTCACAGGACAAACTTGAATACACTCTGTGTCTATGCAATCAATGCAGAGTTTCGTGATGACCCACGTCATCAGCAAATCTCCTTTCTTGAGTCTTGTTGCCTAAGCAGAAATTAGCAGTTTCACACTACAACGGTATGAGATAAAAAAGAAAATAACAAGTCTCGAGTGCGTATTTTTGAAAAATCTCAAACACCAATCTATCCTCTTCTCCAGTTACTCAGATAATTTCAACCAAGCGCCTCGCGCTAACACGTGACTTGCCTGTTGGATATCAATCAGTCAGCTTGCAGCCTCTATCATGACTTCTCGGTCTACTTCGCCCCAGTCTCTTTCTCAACTTTGGACTCCTATGCCAGAGTAGTTATCGTTGGAACCAACATCAAAACGACAACGAGAACGATTGCCTTTTTCATTAAGTGCACATCCTGTGGTTTGAAACAGGTGAGTGATCATGTGATTTCCAGCGGCACAATCAGTGAGCCGACAAATCGTTCCCTTAGCAGTTGATGTCACGGTTTCACTTTCCTGGACGCCTTGGCTCGCTCGACAGTCTCCTGGATGGCCTTGTGAAGATCCAGCGTCGGCACTCTGCCTTTCCGCAGATAAACCGCAGCGTGCTCCTTCAGCAGCATTTGCTCCTTGAAGTCGAGATTGCGTCCGGTAATGACCATCACCGGTGTTGATTTCCACTCCGGGTCCGCCCAGAGCTCATGAAGCAGCTCGAATCCGTCTCTGTGCATTAGCGCAAGATCCATGAGGATCGCGACCGGCTGTTCCTTTTGCACCCATTTCATGAATTCGTTTTCACGGGGAAGGCGCACGCCGGCGTAGCCTTTGTCCTCAAGGATATAGAGAAGCAAATTCGAGAACTCTTCGCTATCCTCGACGACGAGAACTGTTACTTTCTCTGCGTCGGGACGTGTCTTTCGCTTGGCCATGGTCATCTTGGTGCAGGAGAATCACGAATTGTCCTTCAACGGGTATGGCCTCGTTGGGTCTTGATCTATTTCCCTGCGGGGAGTCTGACGAATTACGTAGCGAGAGGCTTCCTGGTACCGTTGGCCTTCGTGAGCAAGCGCAGAAAGACTCCTCCGTTCCATGCCGGTACGTCATCAACGCTGCAGAATCGGCTGACACTCCTTCAGGATAAGCTCGCGGTTCGGGAGATTCCGGAAAATAAACAGAGCCGCCGAAACTGCAGGAAGAAAAATAGATAACCGATGCTGCATCGAATGCGAGCCGTCCCTGTAATGCGTAAGGAAAGCCACAACCAGTCCAAATAATGCCGC
>JAZGDE010000096.1:0-10260 GCA_036477295.1 Bacteroidota bacterium
AGTCTTCGCCGCACAAATTGGGCAATTGATTCCTCACCCTCACCACGACCGTGGAAGGGCTCCGCCAGTAGACGAAGCTTACCGCTGGTAGACAAGAGCCGGCTCCGAATAAACGCGGGGGGGCTCAAGGGGATGGCATGCAGCTGGCCATCGCGCACCACATAGCGATTCTTCGCGCTTTCGTCCGCGTAGACCAGCTGGTCTCGGATGCCCAGCTCGTCGACCAGTCGCCCTATGAGAGGTGTGGTTTCCAGCGTGCTGTTCGGTCCGTGTTCGATCAGAAATCCATCCCGGAATTCGGTCTGGATCGTACCACCGACGCGATCGCTTTGCTCGAGCACGGTCACATCGAAGCCCTTTCGGTGAAGCCACCATGCCGTCGCGAGACCAGAAATCCCCGCCCCGATAATTACAACGTTGTTGCGCACAGCGGAATTCATGGTACTGGTTTTCCCTTTAGCACAACTTCAATCAGTATCCAAACCGATACAGTACACAGAACGATTCCGGCGATCAAATTTATGACGGGAGGTAAATCATAGTCAAAGCGGAAAATTCTGAAACTAAACGGTGCTCGGCGCAGATATTTTAACAGGAGATATAATCCAGCACCAAGTGCGGCCAGGAAGAACAGAGATTCGAGAATTTTCTTCCCCAGCTCCCGCTGAAAATCGTTTTCCATGCAACCTATCTCCTCTTGAGTGGCCGTGCCGGTGACTCATGGTCAGGACTCACCGCACCGTGCTGCGAGATAATGGGGACGCGGGAACGCCGTTTTCGATCAGGCTTTTCGATCGGTGATCTCTTTTCCCGAAGGGATCACCTCAAGACTACTCGAGCGCCTTTTCCACCTCATATTGGTCGGACCCACTCTAGAGGCGTTGATGTTTCACCTGGTTGCTTCGTACCTGGTGCAGGACGAGGTCGGCCAGCGCCCTGATGAATGTCGGATGGTCATTCAAAGCGGGCATCATTTCAAACTGTTGAATGTCAAGATGTTCCGCTTCCGTACGGGTTTCGATGTCGATTTCGTGCAACGTCTCAAGGTGCTCCGTGACAAAGGTGATCGGAACGACAAGAACGTGTTTCACTCCTGACGATGCCAGGACGTGAAGCGTCTCATCGAGCGATGGTTTCAGCCAAGCGGCTGGTCCGACCTTGCTCTGGTAGCAAAGGTGGTGTGGACTCTTCCAGCCTCCGAGCTCCATCACCAGCTGCACCGTGGCTTTGACGTGCTGTTGGTACGGGTCGCCTTGCTCGATCACCTTCGCCGGGACTCCGTGCGCGCTGAAGACAAGATGAACTTCACTCCTGTCGAGCCGCCCGAATCGCTTGAATGTGCCGTTGATGTTGTCCACGATGGCCTCGACGTAAAGCGGATGATCATAAAAGTGCTTGATCAGCTTCACCGGGGGGTGATCGTGCTTGTCTCCTCTGAACCGGCGGTTCCATTCGTTCACGCTCGATCCGGTCGTCGTCATCGAATACTGAGGGAAGAGGGGGAGCAGGACGACTTCACGATACTCCTCCTTCTGAATCTGCGCCACGGCCTCCTGAGTGAGTGGATGCCAGTATCGCATTGCTATAAAGACCCTGGCATCGACCGACTTTTGCAGTTCACGCTCAAGCGCTTGAGCCTGGAACACGGTCAGTTCTCCGATGGGAGACTTGCCGCCGATCCGTTCGTAGTAAGCGCGCACTTTCTTGGAGCGTCTCGAAGCGATAAGCCTGGCGAGCGGTTCGCGCGTGATCTTTGCGAACGGAAAATCAATGATGTCCGGGTCCCTGAAGAGATTCTCCAGGAACGGTTCCACCGCCTCCAGCGAATCCGGTCCGCCGAGTTGAAAAAGGACGACAGCGATTTTCGAAGTACCTGAGACCATATCTAGATGCCGTTACCGTACGCGACTTTCTCACTCGTTGTCGCGGAATCCTGCCCGCCGCAATCATTCTATGGTAGGCAGGTGCGATCCGTGACCGCCAACGAATTTATCATCACCCCGACCTGCCTGTTGGCCTGCAGGTAAATCGGAGTAGAAGCAGGGGCTGAACCCTTCGATAAAGAATCGTTTGAAAAGTACTACATGCCGTTACCATGCGTGACTTTCATGCCCAATCTCTCGGCTTCAGGAACTCCTGGAGCTCGGCCTCCCGGGAGCCCGGCTCTGGTTGGTAGCCATATCTCCACGTCACCCCTGGAGGAAGGGAAATCAAGATAGACTCGATTCTCCCCTTTGTTTCGAGCCCAAAGAGAGTTCCTCGGTCGTACACAAGGTTAAACTCCACGTAGCGCCCCCGGCGAATCAGCTGAAATTCTTTCTCGCGTTTCCCCCACGGCTCTCCGCGTCTGCGCTCCACGATTGGAACGTACGCAGGGAGAAGAGCTCGCCCGGCATCTTGCACGAAAGCGAACAGTTTTTCCGCATCTCCTCGGAGATAATCGAAGAAGATACCTCCGACTCCTCGAGCCTCGTTGCGGTGCTTGAGGAAAAAATATTCATCACACCACTGTTTGAATTTCGGATAATACGTCGGATCATGACGATCGCACGCCCCTTTGAGCACACGATGAAAATGCTTGACGTCTTCACGGTACGGATAGTACGGGGTCAGATCCGCACCTCCACCGAACCATGCGTCACCTCGCTCCAGTTCGATGTAGCGAAAGTTCATATGGACGGTGGGAATCATCGGACTGTCAGGATGGAAAATAAGGGAGATTCCCGCCGCAGCGTATCCTTGCGTATCGGTGCTCAGGTGACGGGCGAGTGACTCCGGGAGAATTCCACCCACCGAAGACGTGTTGACGCCCGCTTTTTCGAAGACGGCACCCTGCTCGAGGACGCGTGTCCGCCCTCCTCCATGCTCGACGTGCGTCCAGCGGTCTTCGTGAAAGCGACCCTTTCTGTCGATCTCTTCGATGCGTAGGCAAATTTCGTTCTGGAGGTTTTCAAAAAATGTCTCCACGCGCTCTCTGAGGGAGACCGTCGATGTCGAAATGGGCTGAATCATTGTTCGACCAAAGAGGAGAGATCCGTTTTTCCGCAGGAGACGGATCTGTCCGACTTCTTACTTCCATCCACGAAGAATTCGTTCGATTTGCTCAACGTGACCTGTCTCTTCCGCGATGATCTCCTCGATCTTGACTTTCAATCCTAAGTCGCCATACTCTTTCGCTTGTTGTGCTCGCTTCTTGTAGGCTTCTACCGCCTGCTGTTCGAGTTTCAGATCAAGCTCGAGCATTCCCTTCACGTCTGTTGGCGTCTTGTACTCCTTCGGTCGTGTTGTTGGATCTCCTCCGAGAGCGGCGATCTTGTCAGCCAGGAACGTCGCGTGGGCGAGCTCACCGGCGACTTCGGGTTTCAGAAGCTCGCGGAGTTCCTCACCGTCGAACCCCGCGGCGATTGAAGTTTGATAGAGGTAGAGCATCACTGCACCAAGTTCGTTTGCGAGATCATCCTTCAACCCTTCGATGAGGTTGGATTTATCAGCCATGTTTTCCTCCTGAGAGAGATGGTTGGTGTCTTTTCACGCACGCGCTCTGAGAGCGTGCGCAGCTGATCGTCGATGTCAGCAATGAATTTTTCAGTGGTACACTCGGCTTTCCTCTTGAACCGCTTTGACGAGAGCCTGCGCATTCTCGACTGGTACATCCGGCAGGATGCCGTGTCCCAGACTAAATACGTGACCTGTGCCACGGCCGTACTTGCTGAGAATCACTTTGACTTCCTCTCGAATCCGGCTGGGATCTGCATACAGGGCGTGCGGATCGAGGTTCCCCTGGAGTGCCACGGCGCCCGCTAGGCTTCGTCGCGCTTCACCGATATCAACCGTCCAGTCGAGTCCGACCACGTCAGCCCCGGTTGCCGCAATGCCTTGAAGAGAATGGGCGCATCCTTTGCAGAATACGATGACCGGCACACCGTTCCGTCTGAGTCCCGCGATGACCGAAGCGATGTACTGCAAGGAAAACTCCCTGAACATGTCCTTTGACAGCAGTCCACCCCAAGTGTCAAAAATCTGTATTGCATGCGCTCCTGACTCAATCTGCGCATTGAGGTAATCGGTGACGGCACCTGCAAGCTTCTCTAAGAGGGCGTGGGCGTCGACCGAAGAATCATACACAAGCTGCTTGGCCGAACGGAAATCTTTTGTGCCGTTACCCTGAACCATGTATGCTGCGAGCGTCCAGGGAGAGCCAGAAAAGCCGATGATCGGAACGCGACCGGCAAGGAATTTGTGCGTACATCGGATCGCTTCCATCATGAATCCAAGCTTCTCCTGTGGATCGGGCACGCTCAGAGCTTCAATGTCCTTCCGGGATCGCAGTGGGCTCGGGAACCGTGGACCTCCTTTGGTTTCATCGAAGACGAGCTCCATGCCCATCGCTTCCGGGACGAGCAAGATGTCGGAAAAAATGATCGCCGCGTCCACCCCTAATCGGTCAATGGGTTGGACCGTTACCTCTGCCGCCAGGTCGGGAGTCTTGCAGAGGGTGAGAAAATCCACCTTCGAACGGATGGCACGATACTCCGGCAAGTAACGCCCCGCCTGGCGCATCATCCACACGGGAGTGCGCTCAACCGGTTTTCGCTGACAGGCTCGGAGAAAGAGGTCGCTCATGGTCTATCGGTAGTGCTGTTCGATCGACTGGGTGAGAGACGCCGCCGTCGATTGAGGCGGAACGATGTGCACCGGCAGCCCCAGGGTTTTGAGTGCACTTGCGGTCACGGGGCCCACAGCAGCCAATCGAATGTTCTGAAGAGAGTCTTGAGGGATCACGTCGAAAAAATTCTGAATGCTTGAAGGACTGAAAAATGTCACAAGGTCGATCCCGTGTTTCCGAAGCAGCTGTTCGACACGAATCGCATTCTGCGCTGCGGGCTTCGCCGTGCGGTACACGACCACTTCATCGACGCGGCCACCGTGGGACTCGATGGCGTGCCGGATCTCGTCCCCTCCAAGGTTTCCCCGCGCGTGGAGGAACCGGTGTCCATTGAGTTCCGTTGTCGGGAGACTGCGAGCGAGGTCTTGTGCTGTGAACTCCTTCGGCGTGCGCGCTACCGGGATACCGAATTCCTCGAGCGCTCGTTTGGTCTGGTCGCCCACAGCATAGACCCTGCATCGCTGGACGGTCGATATCGCCTCAGGCCGAACGCTGGTGATCCTTCGGAGAAAAAACTGCACACCGTTCCTGCTCGTAAAAATCAAGCGGTCGTACCGCTTCAGGTCTCCCAGCGCACGGTCGCAATCTACCCACGAATCTGGATCGATGATCTCAATGGTCGGAAAGTACACGACACTCGCTCCCCGGCTCTCCAACAGGGACCCGAACTCCCGGGCCTGAGCAGCTGCCCGTGTGACGAGTATTGTCTTTCCTGAAAGACTCTTTCTCGCTTCAGTCCTCTGCATCGATTGTATCTTCACGACATTCCAATTCCGTGGATGATGATCGCAAACATTTTTTCCTGCTCGATTCTTCGCTGTTCGCAGGTGAACTTCATGTGGAGAGCCCGGTTGACGAGGACGTCGATGGCGCCGAGAATGGCGTCCGCTGCCGCGTCACAGTCTAGCCGGCGGAATGCGCCTGCTTGCATTCCCCGGGAAAGTATGTCGTGGAGAAGGCATTTCATTTGATGTTCCATCTCGCGACAATCCCCGAGCAATACGCGATTCTTCCGACTCTCCTCCTTCTTCCAGAGGATAAAGAAGTTCGGGTCTCTCAGAAGAAACAAAGAAGACAGGTTCATGAACGCCCGCAAGTCCCTCACCGGGTCTCTCGGACTGCCCGGATGTGACTTCAAGGCTTCCAGCAGAATTTGGAGTTTTGTCTTGATAATGGAGAAATAGAGGTCCTCCTTCGAGTCAAAATAATTGTAGAGGGTGCCCTTAGCGGTCGCTGCACGGTCTGCCACTTCATCCATGCTTACCGTGTGGAAATCCTTCCTCGCGAACAGCGAGCAGGCCGAGTCGATGATGCGCTCTCGCTTGGTGGCACCATTTGTCCTCTCAGTACGATTGGTGCTCTGAACGCTATGCATACGGGATTTCAATGGCTTCTGTACCTCTAATCTCTTTCAGGATTTTCTCTCCTCCGGACTGTAGGAGCGTTTCCGCGAGCTTTACCGCCATTGACTCCGCCTCCTCGCTCTTTCCTTGCACAGTCCCTCGGATGACATGCGTTCCATCGAGACTTCCGACCATCGCGTCCAGGCGCAACACATCGTTCACGATTCTCCCGTACGCGCCGATGGGCACCTGGCAGCCGCCCTGGAGATGATGGAGGAGCGCACGCTCGGCCCGTGTGCCGATTTCCGTCTCCGCATCGTTTACTCTTGAAACGTACTCGAACACTTCATCATCGTCAGAGCGGATCTCAAGCCCCAACGCGCCCTGCCCAACAGGAGGCAGGATGATATCAGTCGACAGAACCTCGGTAATCCGGTCGGAACGTTCCAGTCGATCCAAGCCTGCTTTTGCGAGAACGATTCCATCCCAGTCCGACGCGTCAAGCTTCTGGATCCGAGACGGTACATTGCCGCGCAGATTTTCAATGACGAGGTCCGAGCGGAAGTGCAACAGCTGGCACTTCCTTCGCAAACTTCCAGTAGCGATCACGGCTCCCCGTGAAAGTGACGCGAGACTTGCGTGGTTCTTCTCAGGATGCTTGATGAAGACATCCTGGACATCTTCGCGCTTCGTGATGGCCCCGATCGTCAGTCCTTCGGGCGTTTGCGTGGGAATGTCTTTCAGGCTGTGGACAGCGAGGTCGATCCGCTTTTCGTATAACGCGAGGTCGATCTCCTTCGTGAACAATCCCTTCCCGCCGATTTTCGAAAGGGGCGTGTCCAGGATCTTATCGCCCCTCGTTTTGATGATCTCTAGCCGGATTTCTCTGTTTGGGAGTTGTCGTTCAAGCTCCAGCTTCACCCAGTTTGATTGCCGGAGGGCAAGGTCGCTTCCACGTGACCCGACAATAAGAACTCTATGCATCAGGTCGTCTTCCCATCAGTCCAAAAAGTTTCCGGATCGTGCGGATCTTTGTCACCGTTTCCTCAGTCGATTCGGTTTCTCCGTTTTTGAGGTTCATCGTCGGAATATGGAGAATCTTGTTGACGATTCTCTTCGTCACGAGATCCATCAATTCGCGGTCGCGCTCTGTGAACCGATGCGTGTGTTTTTCGACTTCCAACTGACGAATCTCTTCGAACAATTCCCTCAGTTGTTGAATCGTCGGGTTCACATTGAGTGAATTGTACCAGTGGGTGAACTCCACCAACTCTTCCTCGACAATCTTTTGAGCCTTGGTGACCTCACGGGTTCGCTTCTGGAGATTCTGATCGACGATGCGCTGCAGGGCATCGATATCGTGCAGAAAGACATTGCTGATCTTATTGACGAGTGGGTCCACGTTGCGTGGAACCCCGATGTCGATGATGAAGAGCGGGCTGTTGTCCCGATCTCTCATGACGTGCTGGATGTCCTGAACCGTGAGGACATAATTCGGCGAGGAGATAGCGCTGATGACGATATCGGCATGACGTAGCTGAGGACGGAGATCCTCGAAGTCGACGATGCTGCCGCCGAGTTTCTGAACCAACTCCTCTGCTTTACTCCGAGTTCGGTTTGCGATGAAGACGTCCTTCACGCCCTTGCTGACCAGATGCTTCGCAGTCAACTCTCCAGTCTTTCCTGCACCGATAAGGAGGGCGGTCTTCTTCTCCAGGTGAGCAAAAATTTTCGAGGCCAGTTCCACAGCTGCATAGCTGACCGAAACAGCCCCTTCGCTGATTTCAGTTTCAGTTCGGCTTCGCTTTCCCACGTGAAGCGCGGACTGAAACAATCTGTTTGTGTAGAACCCGTTCGTGCCCGACTCCTTCGAGAGGTTGATCGCTTCCTTCACTTGTCCGAGGATCTGGACGTCGCCAGCGACCATCGAGTCGATACCAGCGGTAACCTCAAACAGATGGTTTGCGACGCCGCAAGAGCTGAATGAAAAGAAATGCTCCGGGCATGCTATGGATCGGGCGTTCTTGAAGTCGATGAGAAAATCGCGCAGTGATTCCGCTTTCGGCTCCTCAGAGGGCGAAACGACGTACGCTTCTGTCCGATTACAGGTCGAGATGATCACACATTCTTTGTAAGAGTGCTGGGTGAGCTCTTTCAATGCGGCGCGGACCTCGTCCACGGAGAACCAGAGTTTCTCGCGAACTTCGATGGGTGCTCGTTTATGACTGGTACCAACAGAGAGCAAATCCATGAGACCGCTTTCAAAATCGGGGGATCAATTTCTATCGGTCAATAGAATTTATGGAAGCCGCTGAAGAATATGTCAATTACGGTCATTGAAATAAGCGTAAAGGCAAACCCTAGAATCGAAAGGACAACGATCCTTTTTCCATACCAGCCTGCAAGCTTTCTGGCGGCGAGACCTATCCCGTAAACGAGCCAGATCAGCAAGGTTCCGAAGAGCTTCGGGTCTATATACGAGGACTCGGGAAAAGCCCTTGGGAGCCAAATCAGCCCCACAGCGATCGCGACGGTAAGGAAAACAAAGGCTATCGCCGTGGAGACAAAGCTCAATCGTTCAAGGACTTCCAGGTTTGGGAGACGCTCATAAATCACACCAAATCGGCTCGACTTGATCTTGTGGTACAGCATCAAATAGAGGAATCCATAGACCGCAGAGATAGTGATCGCGGCATAACCGAGAAGCGCACTCGACACATGAATTCCAAGCAGGTTGCTTTTCAACACCGGGTCGACATCGATTTGATCTTTAATGAATAGCGAGGAAACAAGTTGAAAGACAAATGGAAGGTTCAGGACAAAATAGCCTGTTGCTTTCACTCTTGTTTTCAACTCGAGCAGAAGATATGCCAGAGAGATGCTAAAGGCGATCACCGAGAGAATTTCAAAGATACTGGTGATCGGCGGATGCTCAAAAGCGGCGGTTCGTCCGAGGAGGTACGTGAGATGCGCCAACAACGTCACCGTCAGTAGCGGTGTGCTGATCTTCCTCGCTTTCGGATGACCGCTGAAAAAAGCCTTGGCGTAAGCCCAGATCGTGATGAAATAGAGGATGGGGAGAAGAACTTCCAGGACATCGATGGTGACAAGGATCATGGAGCAATGATTCCAAAGAAGTGTACTGACTGGTCAGTTCAAAGCTAAACAAATTTTGTGCCAGAGTCAAGGTAACGATTTTCCCTGAATCGGAATCGAAATCGAACGATGAGCGGGCTCTGAGTCAGAAGTTCGCTTGCCTTTCGGAATCCGAGTTCTTATATTTGATAGCTCCTCGTCTTGCAGTGCGCTTCTACCAAGTGGAGATCCCATGGAATCGATCCTCAATTACATCGAATCGAACAAAGACCGCTATCTGGAGGAGCTCTACGAATTTCTTCGGATCCCGAGCATCAGTACGAACAAGCAATACGCCCCCGACGTGCAGCGGTGCGCTCAGTGGGTCGCCGACCACATGGTCCGGATCGGCATGCAGAATGTTCAGACGTTTCCTACGGCGGGCCACCCGATCGTTTACAGCGAGTGGCTCGGGGCTCCGGGCCACCCGACGATTCTTTTTTACGGCCATTATGATGTCCAACCAGTTGACCCTGTGAATCTCTGGACGTCTCCGCCGTTTGAGCCGACCATCCGCGGTGAGAACTTGTACGCGCGCGGCTCTGCGGATGATAAGGGCCAGGTCTTCATCCATTTCAAAGGCATAGAAGCATACATGCAGAACTGGGGCAGATTGCCGTGTAACCTGAAGATGCTGATCGAAGGGGAGGAAGAAGTTGGGAGCGCCAACCTCGAAACGTTCGTGAAAGAGCGCAAGGATCTGCTGAAGGCGGACCTTGTGCTGATCTCGGATTCTTCTATGTTTGCCAAAGGGATTCCGTCCATCTGCTACGGCTTGCGCGGGTTGGCTTACATGGAAGTGGAAGTCATCGGACCAAACCGCGACCTCCATTCGGGGTCGTTCGGTGGCTCGGTTCATAATCCCATTCAAGTACTCGCAGAGATGATTGCAAGCCTTCACGATCGGAGTGGAAAAGTGAGAATTCCGGGTTTTTATAAGGATGTCCGGCCGCTGACGAAAAAGGAACGACGGGCGTTTAAGAAGCTACCCTGGAACGATAAGAATTATGCCCGGGATCTCGGTGTGAAGAAGCTGTATGGAGAGAAGGGATTCACCACCCTGGAGCGGCTCTGGGCGCGTCCGACACTCGAGTGTAACGGAATCTGGGGTGGGTT
>JAZGDE010000097.1:0-7632 GCA_036477295.1 Bacteroidota bacterium
GTGTGGTTATGTAGATTCCCATGTCACAATCCGGACAGTACAGGACCGTGCCGGAGGGAAGAGAGGACATGGGGGTGATTTGGTCGTCTGAGGGTTTTGACACGGCGTGTTCCTCCAAAGCCGTTTGATAATTTCTTCCCATACCATTTTTTTCCTTCCAAACAAACCAGGGACCGGCAAAATCAAATCGCAAGATCATTTTCGAATTGATGGATGTCTTCCGACAATCATAGACTTGAACTCTTTGTCAAAATACAAGATACATGACCTGACCCCTGCCCTTCTATAACGACTTAATTTGCCAGCAGTTTATTCCCAAGGGAGCAGGCTTGTCAATTGTAACCCCGGGGGAGAAGAGCGCAATAAGTCAATACGCATGCCTGACCCCGATCACTTCGCTAATCCCTGTTCAAGCATTGCTTTCTGGAGGTTCACTCTCACCATAGAATTTCTGGCGGATATACATGATGACTTGCCGGTACCACGAAACCCAGTGCCCCAGATCGAAAACCAGCAATTTGACCAAAAGAGAAACCGCAAGAGCACCAAGCGGGTAGGTTAGGACGCTAAAAAATACTTTTACACCAGTGGAGGCGATAGTCGATCCCTTCATGAACTCGCAAAACGCTAGGGCTAGAGCACTCACGACCAAAGCGGTTCCATCCCAGAAAATCATCGCTCTTCCCGAATATAGGTAAAAGAGCTTGAATCCCAAGATCTTTCCTCTCGTAAGATCCCGAATCAATGAGTTGAGGCCTTCGCTGGGAATCATCAGGTTCGTTACTGAAGTACCGTTGACATCCAATGAGCAAATGTAGCCCTCCTGGCTGGAAGGGAAGCTGTTAGTAAGTGCACAGCCAGGGAGAGCGTGTTCCTTGACGCGGCGTGGCCAGTGAAACCAACTCCTGAAACGAACATCTGGAGGGAAATACCTACCGTCAGCACGGCCGTGCTGACGAGAAAGACGTAACCCCGACCTGACCCGTCTAAGATCCTGGGCAAGTATCGTAACAGTGTTGCGCATTTCCTCCAGCCATTCGAGCCTACTGAAATCTTCGTTTGATCGTAGCGCCAAGCAAACTTGTCGAAGCTCGTTTTCTACAGCAATCTCAACGCTTGGGATGCGAACAAGGCAGGCATGAGAAAAAATGCGGAACACTTCGTCACGGAGTGTTTCCGGCTTCTTCACGGTAATGGCGTCGTCTATCGCAATGCCGCACGCGAACAGCGCCTGTAGAGATATTTGACGCAACGATAATCCAACTGTAGCTTCGTCTGTCGTCTCTCTGGGTTGCCTTATGACCATGGCTGCAAGATCCCCTGCGGCAACGTTTGTTTCGTAACCACCGGCTCTAACCAGAACCGAGTCTCGTGCCAAAAGCGGCGACAACGAAAGAGTCTGCAAGGCTCGGGAGTTTCGAAGTGTTCTCCCGAGCGCGACGATCTCAAGGCAGATCGTCGCGTACAGAAGCAGGAACTCCACCAAGTCTAGGTATGCCGCATTGTCCTTCTCTGTATCTGGAACATCGTCGCGGCAGAGAGCTAGGTCCAGCAGATGTCGAGAGACCGCATGGAGTTGAGGTTTGCCCCGGCCTGAGAACAGGACACGAGAGCGAAAAGGAAAGGCACGTAGCGCATCACGGCTGCACACAGCTCGAATGTGATTGCTGAGGTGTTCATTCAGGGTTCGGCATACGCCGTCCCAGGTTATCACCTGCGAGTTGAAACGAAACAGTGCCCCCTTCAGCCGTTCGCGTAGATAGATAACCTCTAACCAGTTCTTCGGTAGGTTTGACTCACCTGTTCGCCTCAACTGGTCTACCAAGTATACAAACCGAGGACAAGAGTAACGGTGTCTGGGATCTTTGGCCCTCATGTTCTTGATGAATAGTGAAAGAAACGCATTGACACCTTGGCAAGTGTTCTCCTGCATGAACTCCTTCAACTCAGATGGCGACTTGAATATGAGGGTTTCAAGTAACGTCGAGAGCATCCTCGCAATGTCGGACTCTTCGTCACCGACTATCGTCCCTGCTAGGACGTGCGCGGCGCATAGGGATCGACCAACGGTGCGGAAGACTACTGAGCCTGTAGCTGCATCGATGAGGAGATTATCAGGTCTGATATCGGGGGCTTTGCCGGTGAATCGTCGGAAGTAGCACGCCTTGCGGTAAATCTCCGCCGCGAGGACGCAGGCACGTAGAACAGACCCAGGTGTGAGAGAGAACTCGGTCGGGTCAAGTACGCGATAACGCTGGTCCGTCCTGAACTCAAGCCTGACTTCCTTCTTGCTGCTGTCGTATAGGACGTTTGAACCAGGCAGAATTTTCTTCGCTCCGAAGTCGTCTACAATAGCCTTGAACTCGTCGAGGTCGCAGTGGATGTTGTCACGCAGCCTTCCTTCGGGAATGAGCTCCAGGTACTCATATCGTGCTCCTTCATCGAGCATCTCGAAGAGGAAGCACTCGTTGTAGCGGTCTATCACCCTATGTCGCTTCGCGAATTCCTCGTCGTTGGCAAGCCCATACTGCATGATGCGGGACACGGCACCTAACATGCACTGCTTCAGCTCATCGTCATGAACGTATGTGTAGAGGGACTTCAGATTCTCTATTTCCGCCACACCTGATACTGCTCGTTTGTCGAAGATGCCCTTGGTCACAAAGGAGATGACCAGAGGCTTGAACGCGAGGCGTGACAAGATGAAGCGTAAGACCGAGTCGAAAAACTCCCCTCTGTCCATAGCGTTAACGAGCAAGTCGCAGGCGCCCGGCAGGAGCAAGACTCCTGAACCCCTCAGTAGTCCATCCAGGTAAACACTGTCCACGTAGACGGTGGGTAAGCGGGTCACATTGGCAAACAAAAGCACCTTGAGCAAATCCGGGCTTCTTGGCCCGAGAAGATTCCTGATGCCTGCACGTTCGTCATCCGACTGATTAAGGTAATCAATGGTGGGTAGCCACTTCAGAAGACCAAAGAAACCATCAGTTTCGGACAGCTTCCGCATTAGCGCCTGGCGCTCAATGGCTGTGTCGATGTCCATGTCGAGCTTCGCCGCAATTGCAACCGCGAAACCCAAGACGTAGACGCTATTGTCTCTCAGGCCATCACAGACCAGTCTTTCAAGCAGTCTTCGATGCTCGTCTCGAGATTGCCAGCAGCCAAACACACTCAGGAGGAAGTAAACCTTGTGGATAGGCTCCAATGACAGGAACAACCCCCGAAGGCGGTTTTCATCCAACCCCAGGTCGAGAAAACGATAGAAGATCGTCTTGAGCTTCTTCGGGCAGAACCAGCGATGCTGAATTAGGAATTCGACAATGCTGAGGATTATTGGCTTGAGTCTATGAGGGAATAGAGACTCCTGTGTCACAACGTAGAGCAGCGATGGAAGAACGTCGTTGATCTTAATCAACTCCTCAAGGGTCACCGGGGATACGCTGTGTCTTTTAACGGCTGCCATGAAATCTTCCACCGCCTCAGGAGCGAGGTGCTCCACATGCCGTGTCCCTTCAAGAATACCGTAGTGAATCTTGTCGAGTGTTTTACGTACTCTTGAAATATCTGTGTTCGGCTCGATAACCGGCTTCTTCGCTTCGTCTTGAGACAACTCCAGGCCGAGCTCCGCAAGACGGAGGACAACACGCTCCAATCCCTGCTCTGCGTCCTTTTCACTTTCAAATACGAGCACGAAATCATCGACATAGCGGAAGTACGCTGTGGCCACCTGGCCAGCAAAGGTGTCGAAGTCATTCAGGTACAGATTCGCCAACAGACGCGCATAGGCCGGACCTTGCGGGAGTCCACATCCTCCCTGTGTAGTAAACGTGTACGCTCGGACCCTGCGTTCGATCATCTGATACACGTACGTATCAGGGATGAATTTACGGAGTTGCTCAAGAAGGATACTGTGGTCAACGTGATCGTAGTATCCCTTAATGTCGAAACAGACATGGAATCCATTCGGATGTCGTTCTAGCGCCGCCATTATGTCATTTCGAAAACGTGGGTAAGCTTCCCGCCAGTCCTCGAAAATGCGGTAAGGAGAGCCTGTGTCTGCGTTCCAGAGATAGCCATAAGACGTGCTCTGAAACTCGCTCTCAACAATTGGAGCAACGACATTGAAGATGGCTTGGATTGGCGCCTGGTCATAGACCGTTGAGTACGACATTTCCCGGTATTCAAGCTCTTGTGCTTCGTTGATCTTCTTTGGGACTGACACTGGCATGTATCTGACGAACGGGATTTCGCTGCGGTCACGCAGAGCTTTCGCCAGGATTGCGCAGTTGGCGTCCAGGCGGCCTTCGAAGTGCTCGAAGTCGAAAGGGTCAAAGAAGAGAGCATCTTCATGCTCGTGATACTGCCTAAGCTGGAAGAAGGCTCGCTTCAAATTCTCTGCTGCTCCGATTCTATTCACGAGGTTCTCGGCGTCAGTTATGGGTTTTGCGGGCATTCTCCGCAGCCAAACTGAACAAGGGGTTGTGCCGGAAACCAAAGGGTCTTCATTCCTCTTGCGGACGCTTTCCTTGCAATAGCGAGGGCACACTCCTTTCCTCACAAGCGTCAAACAGCTTGGGGGATAAAGGGGCATGATCCTCTCAATTTCGTTCTGCGCCCGGTTCCGGTCATAGTCGGCCGCAAAAGAGAGACGCATGGTGTCGTGAACAATATCCACTCCGTCGGGAACAGAGAGCATGACGTCGGCGAAGTGGAAGGCTTCGGAATGAGAAAGGCGGCTGCCAGCCTCGGCTCTGGCCCTCAGATTGTGCATCGCAGTGCATTGGGTGATGAGTGTGGCCGAGTCGCCCTCGAATTGTGGACGTTGCTGATCAGGCCTGATCATGGGAGTGGGAGCTTCGTCCTGAAGGGGCAACTCCTTCGCGAAGGCAGCGATAGATCTATCGAGAACTTCAGGGTCCAAGGGCACAAGGACTCGAAGATGCGCCAAGTTCTCTGCTATGCCACTGATTGCCTGCAGCCCCTGCGATGATAGGCAGAAGAATGAACTCCGTGAGCCGTACTTCTGGTGGATCCCCAAGGGAAGCTTTATGAGGTTGCCATACTTGCGGTTTGGAGTGAGACGGCCTTGCTTCGGAAAAAACTCAATCTCGAAATCCAAACGGGCATTCAGCATCTTACCAAATGTTACAGCGGTCCGGCCCTGCACCGGTCCTGAAAAAAAGACCCAGATGTGGTAGCCCCGCCCGCCGGTCTCCTCCAACAAGATGGATTCGGGGGGCACGCCAAGCGTTCCGGACAATGCTTCCAGAACTGCGTCGAGCTTATGTTTCAGGTAGCCGTGTTTCTCACTTGGATTGGCGAAATCGACCTCGCCGAGGTCGCTTTTGGGAATGTCGATATCAATGCAGACGAGATGGCAACAACTTTCGCGATTCAGCACGTAGAGACCAAACGTCGCATCTCCTTCCAAGTGACGATTCAGGTAGATCTCATCGAGAGCCTTCGGGACGGGGAAGTACCAATCCTCGCCTTGTTGTGCGAAGTAGTCCTCCCTCCCTCTGAAGAGCTTTAGGTATAACCCAAGATTGGGGACATCATTCATTGGCTTGTCCAATCCACATATCCCGTCCTGACTTAGCGAACTATTGAATCTATTGACCGATCTATTATGGTCCAGCAATTTTAGAAGTCAACACCGATTCCCTAAGCTTTACCAGCACTTGTCACTAGTTTTTCGAAACTCGTGCGGCCGACAAATACTGGTCTGCATAATTCCGTTATGGCTGACCGGCATAATCCCATTATGGCCGCAGGGGATTGAGCGTAGACATCAGCCCACCGTCTTACGTCATACGGGACGTTGCGACTTTTATGGCTTTTCAAGGTTCCAGCAGCAGCTGCCATCGCTCGGCGTCACGACTGCCTTGTCGCGTAGCCCGGTATTCCAGATTTAAAATCGGGGTAAATCTTATGCGGGTTCGTGCTCGCTTGTCAATTTCCGGTACATAAGCAAAATCCTACGAGAGTAAACAACAAAAGACTTGGTTTTTCAGAAGGGAAATAGTTGAATTCATGACTTGAGGTATCCCGTGTTTGACCCGGATTATAGAACACTTCGCAAATAGCAATAAGGCAAGGCTGACCCACAACCCATGTTCATGCTACTGTATCGTTATCGCATGCAAAAGACTCTGAGTGACGCGCCAACTGATGCGACCGCGCACCATGTCGACTGGAAGAGAAACGACATCTCCCGTTCGTTCGGTTTGGGTTTTGTTTTACCCACCGCCTGCTCGAATAGCTTTTGCGAAAGACCATTTCCCATCACCAACCACACTTCACGGCTGAATGTGGGGTCTTCAATCGCCGCCGTGAATTTTCTTGAGATTTCCCCCGGTGTCGGGTTTCTCTTGGCCCAGACAACCCGTTTCAACTTTGGGTGCTTCGCTTTATCGGGACACCAGTCGTCCGAAATCTTCTTCGTGGTTAGTTTGGTTTCGGTATCAGTCGAATTGAAAAATCCAAGGTAGCGCACCGCTTGACTGCATACCTCGTAAAATGCTGACGCAGACATTGAACTGCTTTCCTTGGCAGTCTTGCCATGAATCATCACGATGCGCTTTGTTGTTTCGCAAAGACCGAAGAAGTCCGCGATTTCCGGGTTACCCACGTCGTTGCACACGAGTATCTCAGGCGTCCAGTTAGCTGAAGCAAAAACTTGGGATTTGTCGCAAATCGCCCCGAACACGGAATCCTTCGACCAGCCGGTGATGTCACCCTTCTCTGACTTGATTCCCTCCAGTCCGGCACAGCCAAAGACAATTTTGTGAATGTTAAGCCGACTGCCGCCGCCCTTCCACGGCAGTAGGTTTGGAGTGAAGAATCTCCCCTGGGTGTAAACGCTCGATGTTCCCAGGAGGATGCGAAAGTTCTGCGATTCGTTCAGGTATTTGGTGAAGACTTTGTACGTATCGCGGATGAATACTTTGTCTAATTGCTCCGACTCAACCTCGAACCTCTGGGTTTCCGGATTTAATGAAATTCGCGCCTCAAACGGTTTGTCGTCAATCTCGCCGTAAAACTTACCCTTTTCGACGAGCCAGAGCTTATCAACGTTCAATCTGGGAGTTGGGCCAACCAAGCCTGTGGCATCGAGCGCCTCAGACGCGATGTCGAACAAGATATGACGTGGTTCTTCCGTCACCTCAAATTTGTGAGGCTTCGCATATCGCAGCAGTGTGTCATCGCCACTCACAGCATCGTCGTTAAGGGCTTTGCTGATCGCCTCCAACCATTCCTCGAACTCTGGGTATTCGATGATCGGTGTAGTGCGTTCCGACAGGCGGCCTCGAGTAAAACTGAGGTAGCGCCTCCGGGTTTCCTCTCTTCCCGACACTTGAGTCCTCACGCTACCGGTTGCAGTTGAGCACACTTGGACATAGTCAGAGAGGGTGGGAGGCACGACTTGTAGCGAGTCCATCGAAACGGTTCCGCGACGAAACGCGTGGTTGCCGAAGTCTCCGTTAATCAAAGAAACCTCTTTGATTGTGGTCTTTTCGTCCGGCAAAAGACGGTGAAGAACGTCCGGCGAAATCGAAGCGCTGGCCTTTTTCAAGTATTCGGGAGTGCGTCCTTCGGAATCAAAGAAGAACAGGTAACTACGGAGCCGCT
>JAZGDE010000098.1:0-4284 GCA_036477295.1 Bacteroidota bacterium
GTGTTCTCTTCGAGCAATGCTCAATTCAACTACGCGTTTTTTGACCGACTCTTTATGCGCGACGTTCAGGGTTGCACCCAACGGCTCGGGCGTGCGCTCTTCAACTTGAAGCAGCTGTTTACCTCCCAGAATGATCAAAAATACTTCTTGCTCGGTGACCCGATCATGCGGCTCGTGGTTCCGCCGAACGTAGCGACGATCGACAGCATTAATGGTCGTACACTGGAGACGCCCGTGCAGCTCAAGGCGCTGAGCCGGATCACTGTTGACGGGACGGTGAGGAAGTCAGATGGAACGGAGTGGACTGACTTCGACGGGCGAGCATTGATGGTTGTGCTGGATTCCGAGCGATCTCGGTCGATCCCGGACGGTCAGGTGGTTTTGAATTTTAGTGTCCCGGGTGGGACGATCTACCGGGGCGAAAATTCGATCACGAACGGACGATTTTCCGCCTCGTTTGTGGTGCCGAAAGACATTTCCTATGAGAACCGGAATGGTCGTATCACCGTCTACTTCTGGAACGACGGTGCCGACGGTAGTGGTTTCACGCAAAACATCATCGTCGGAGGAACGGATTCGTCTGCGGCTGCCGATATCGACGGGCCGCGGATTGACATCTTCCTCGATAAGCGCAGTTTCCGATCAGGCGACATGGTGGCGGAGAACGCAGTGCTGATCGTGGACCTTTTTGACGAGAACGGAATCAATATTTCGGGCACGGCGATCGGCCACCGAATCGAAGCGTGGGTCGATAACAGTGCGCAGAGTGTCGACCTGACGGAATTCTACAAGGGAAAGATCGACAGCTTCCAGGAGGGCGTTGTGGAGTATCAGCTCAGCGATCTTGCACCGGGACATCATTCAATTCGGGTGCGAGCGTGGGACGTCTACAACAATTCAAATACTCGTGAGGTGTTTTTCTCCGTCGCGTCCAGCGGCCAACTGAAGGTAGCGAACGTCTATAATTTCCCGAACCCGTTTTCAGGATCTACGACATTCACGTTTCAGCACAATCAGCTCTTGCCGCTGGACGTCGAGATCAAGATTTATACGATCGCAGGTCGATTGATCGAGGCACTCCAGACTCGCGGCATTACCGATCGGTTTGTTCGGATTCCGTGGAACGGCCGCGACCGCGATGGCGACGAACTTGCAAACGGAGTTTACTTTTATAAGGTGATCGTGAAGACGCAGGAGGGAGAGTTGAGGGATGAATCACTTGGAAAATTGACCGTTCTACGGTAGATGGAGGATTTGGCACATTTTCTTGCCTTGATTCTCAGAGCGAAAGATGCTACATTAATAAACCTCTTCTTCAGAGTGTCGGTATATCAGTCTGGGGAAGAGAATTTGGTCACACACTATAAAGTATGAGCGGAGGTTGACCGTTATGTTTCATCACACGATGAAGGGATTAGCGGGCACATGTGGACTTGCCGCGATCGCATCGGGGCTTGCCTCCATTATTCTCTTGTCGGTGCTCCCACTTACGGCGTTTGGCCAGGGCGAATCTGCTGTTCCCTTTTTGTTGATCTCTCCGAATTCCCGTGCAAGCGGCATGGGCGAGTCCGGAGTAGCATTAGCGGATGATGCGGCCTCGATTTTCTGGAATCCGGCTGGTCTGGCATTCCAGATGGACGAAGGTACGGAGATTTCGATTACTCACGCCAACTGGCTGCCGCAGTTCGGTCAGTCGGATTTGTTCTATGAGTACTTGAACTTCCGGTATCCCGTGCCCTACTGGGGAGGCACATTCGGAGCGAGCGTCACCTACCTGAATTTTGGGGAATTCATCCAAACGGGTCCGACTGGCCCGGAGGAGATTGGAAGGTTTAAGAGTTTTGATTTTGCAATTACGGCCGGCTATGGGGCGCGAGTATCGAACAGTTTGGGCCTCGGGGTCAACCTCCGCTTCATTCACAGCAACCTGTCCCCGATCGGGGCGGGGCAGGAGGAGGGTAGTGGAAGGGCATCGACGATCAGCTTTGACATTGCCACGCTGTGGCGGCCGACCCATTTGCGTATTCCATTGCTTGGGTTGCAGCTCGACGATCGATTCGGTTTTGGGGTCAATCTTTCCAACCTCGGCCCGAAGGTGACCTACATCGATGCGGCGCAAGCGGACCCACTGCCGACGAACTTCCGCCTGGGTCTTGCGTTCGATGTTCTCCAATCTGATTTCAATAACATTACTTACACACTTGATTTCAGCCGTCTGCTCATCCGGAAGCACCGAGCCGATACGACCGGAGGGGCTGTTGAAGAGCCGAAGCCGCCAGATCCGTTCTACAAGGCCATCTTCACAGCGTGGGGTGACGGCGGTCTCCGAAAAGCGAACGTGTCCACCGGTCTCGAGTATTGGTACGGTCGGCCGAGGTTGATTGCGCTTCGAATGGGATACTTCTGGGAAGATCCCCAGTTCGGTAACAGGAAGTTCCTGAGTTTTGGGGCCGGCATTCGGTACAGCATGTACGGTTTTGATTTCAGCTATATCTCCACCTTCGAAGAGAATCATCCCCTCTCAGATACGCTTCGCTTTACACTCCTCATCGGATGGGGTGGTGCATGACTTGTCGACGACTCGCGACGGGTCTATCGACACATCGGGTTGGTCCGACACGCCACGAAGTGTCACGCTCCGAAGGAGTCCCTTCGGGAAAGTGACCGCTTCCCAGGTGGCTTCGCCAAAGTGTTCCTTCGGAAAGGAGTGCCTTTAGGATACATGGCTCGTCGAGATGACGGAATGAGAGGAAGATCCTGCACCCGAGCGTGAACGTGAAATCTGTTCTTCTTGCTAGCTTCGTATCCACCTCGATCAGTTTTGCACAGCAGTTCAATCACCCCCTCGTTCTGACAGGGGGTGATTTTGTTTTTGAAGGAAGCGGGAAGCCCCACGGCGTGTCCCGAGTTCTCTATGAGACCGCAGGTCGTGGGGATACACTCCGCCTGCTCGCGATCATGGTAGAATTTCAAGAGGACGCCGACTCACGAACCACGGGAACTGGAACGTTCGACCTTTCAAGCAGCACCGCCCTCATCATCGACGCGCCTCCTCATGACCGCTCCTATTTCCTGAGTCACCTCACGTTCCTCCAGAGCTACTTCGGAAATGTGTCCGAAGGAAGAATAATCATCCGCAGTGAGGTCTTGAATGACGTCATCACCTTGTCGCAGCCGATGGAGGCATACAGTCCGCCGAAGGAGGGGCCGAACCGAGTGCTCGGAGATCTTCTGGTGGATGCTTGGCGCGCCGCCGACTCGCTTCATCCGGAAATCGATTTCTCAGTATTCGACGTTTTTACGGTGTTCCATGCTGGTGTCGGTCGAGACATCGACCTGGTGAGCATCCTTGGCTTTGATCCGACGCCACTGGACATCCCGTCCGTCTTCATCGGACTTGAGCCATTGAAAAGCTTCTACGGGAAGAGCTTTCGCGGCGTGCCGGTGGACGGCGGATCTTTTTTCATCGATCACTCCATGATTCTCCCCGAGACCGAGAGCCGGACGATTCCGACGATTACAGGAGATGAGCTTCTTCAGCTTAGTATTAACGGACTGCTTTGTGCCAGCCTCGGGAGTTTTCTAGGGCTGCCAGATTTGTTCGACACGAACACGGGCCGTACCGCGATCGGGCGTTTCGGCTTGATGGACGGTCAATCGATCTTCAGCTTCTCCGGGTTGTTTCCTCCAGAGCCCTCCGCTTGGGAAAAGGTCTATCTGGGATGGGTTGACCCGATCGTTGCATCGCCTGGGGCGACAGCGTTCACGGCGCGTGCTGCCGGGTTGAGTGGCAGCGACAGCACTATTTTTCGCATACCGATCAGTGCGCGGGAATATTTTCTGGTCGAAAACCGCAACCGTGATCCACTCAAAGACGGACAGACGGTGACGATGGTTTTCAACGGAGCGACAATTCAGAAAACCTTCCTGCGCGACACCGTAGGGTTCAACGCGTTCGATGTCAGCGAGGTGTCTGGTGTTGTGACCGATGTGGATGACTATGACTGGAGCCTTCCCGGCGGAGTTTCACCAGCCGGGGAATTCTTCGATGGGGGAATCCTGATCTGGCATGTGGATGAGGAAGTGATTCAGGCGAACCTTTCGACCAACACCGTGAATGCTGATCCGATGCGGCGGGGTGTGGATCTGGAAGAAGCCGACGGGTCGCAGGACATTGGCCATGAATTCGGCTTCCTTTCTCCGGGAGCCGGTAGCGAGGAAGGTACGGCGCTCGATTTTTGGTTTTCGGGAAATACAGCCCCGGTGTACAAAAACGAGTTTTCT
>JAZGDE010000099.1:0-2911 GCA_036477295.1 Bacteroidota bacterium
ATCAGACTTGCAGTTGAAATACTTGTGTATTCTATTCTTATCATGAAAGCGGGTACATAAATGGATATCTCAATCGTGACATCAAAGGGACAAGTTGTTATCCCAGCAAGGATACGAAAGAAATACCGGTTAACGAAGAGGGACGAAAGTTGCATTCATCGGGCAATGTGGGAGGCTTGTTGTACAACGTTTCGACAACAACTACTTTGACAATCTGGCCGGGATTCTAGGCACAAAAGGGGAGCTCCTTAAATCTCTTATGGAGAATAAGAAGAGGGAACGGGAGTGTTGAACGCAATCACTCCTTAAAGCAACCCGTTAAACGATACGTTTGACCTTCATCCGTTCTCGGCCTATATTACTGAGCGATAGTCTCACATACATGGATGATAACTATGGCTAACGTTGAAATCAAAGCCCCAACCTTTCCCTCCACGCGCCTCCGCCGGCTCCGTACGAAGGGGCTCTTCCGTGAGATGGTACGGGAGACAGAACTTTCCAAGAACGACTTCATCTACCCTCTCTTCGTCGTACCCGGCACGAACGTCAAACGAGAGGTCAAGTCGATGCCCGGGGTGTACCAAATGTCGATCGATCAGACAGTACGGGAATGTTTGGAAGTCAAGAAGCTGGCCATCCCGGCTGTCATCCTCTTTGGCATCCCTGAACATAAAGATGAGGTGGGATCAGAGGCCTACGATGAAGCAGGCATCATCCAGATGGCCATCCGCTCGATCAAAAAAGAAATCCCGGAACTCGTCGTCATCACCGACGTCTGTCTCTGCGAGTACACATCGCACGGTCACTGCGGCATCGTGAAGGACGGCGAAATCCTCAACGACGAGTCTGTGGAGCTGCTTTCAAAAGAAGCACTGACGCACGCTCAGGCAGGCGCAGATATGGTGGCACCTTCCGATATGTTCGACGGCCGTGTGAAAGCCATCCGGACCATCCTGGATGAGAACGGTTTTCAGAATGTCCCCATTATGTCGTATGCTGCAAAATACGCTTCCGGCTTCTACGGCCCATTTCGCGAGGCGGCAGAATCGACACCAAAATTCGGGGACCGTCGCTCGCACCAGATGGACCCGGCGAACTCCGACGAAGCCTTGCGTGAAGTGGCCCTCGACATCGAGGAAGGTGCGGACATCGTGATGGTGAAGCCCGCACTCCCTTATCTCGACGTCATTCGCAGAGTGAAAGACCGCTTCCAAATGCCCACCGCGGCGTACAACGTCAGCGGCGAATACTCCATGATCAAAGCCGCGGGTCGCAACGGTTGGATCGATGAGCAGCGCGTCATGATGGAAGTCCTCACGGCCATCAAGCGAGCAGGAGCAGACCTCATTCTCACCTATTTCGCGAAGGATGCAGCAAGAATTCTTGGTGCCCGGTAAGAAGCTGTCCTTTCCCCGTGGACCCTGAGGTGTAGATTCCTCTCCCATGCTGATGAGACCCTCACCCCCTACCCCCTCTCCCGACTCGGGAGAGGGGTATCAAGGCGGGAGCGACGCCAGGGGTGAGGGTAAACGACCTGAAGGAAGTACGCCCGTTCGTCAGTCCTCGACCCCACATGCTGACCGAGAAATCTGAGGAGCTTTTTCGACGTGCTCAGCGCCGCATCCCCGGCGGCGTCAACTCCCCCGTCCGTGCGTTCAAATCTGTAGGGAGAAATCCTCTCTTTCTTTCCAGGGCCAGCGGTTCTAGAGTCTGGGACGTCGACGGAAACGAGTACATCGACTATGTAGGATCCTGGGGACCGATGATCCTCGGTCATGCCCATCCAAAAGTCCTCGAGGCAATTAGGAAAACTGCGGAGCACGGGACAAGCTTCGGTGCATCGACCGAGCTCGAGGTCAAGATGGCGGAGATGATCTGTCATCTCATGCCGTCAGTAGAAATGGTCCGGATGGTCAATTCCGGCACCGAAGCAACGATGAGCGCCCTTCGTCTCGCCCGTGCCTATACCGGAAAGGAGAAGGTGATTAAGTTCGCAGGCTGTTACCACGGCCACGCAGATTCTTTTCTCATCAAAGCAGGCTCAGGGGCATCGACGCTCGGCATTCCGGACTCGCCGGGAGTTCCACAGGCAGTCGCGAGCAGCACGCTGAACGCGAGGTATAACGACCTCGATTCCGTTGGCTCGCTCGTCTCGCAGCACGAATCTCAAATTGCAGCAATCATCGTGGAACCGGTTGCTGGGAACATGGGCTGCGTCGCGCCAAAGCCTGGATTCCTTCAAGGCCTTCGGGAAATCTGCACGAGAGAAGGAATTGTCTTCATCGTCGACGAGATTATCACCGGGTTTCGACTCGCGCGCGGAGGGGCTCAGGAACTATACGCTGTTCACGCTGACCTGACAACACTGGGGAAAATCATCGGCGGTGGATTGCCGGTTGGAGCGTACGGGGGGAGACTGGATATTATGGAAATGGTGGCTCCGAGCGGACCGATGTATCAGGCTGGAACACTTTCTGGCAACCCCGTCGCGCTGGCTGCTGGATATGAGACGCTGAGCTTGATTTCCGAGGACAAAGGATTTTACACTCGACTTGAAAAAAAATCACAGCTACTAGCGGATGGTATCACATCCGTGGTCAAAGAGCTGCAAATACCGGCCACACTCAACCGCGTCGGCTCAATGTTCACGCTGTTTTTCACGGCCAAGGAAGTGAACGACTACGACTCCGCCAAACAGTGCGATATGGGCCTGTTTGCTTCTTACTACAGGGCGATGCTCGAGAGAAGGATTTTCCTCCCCCCCTCCCAGTTCGAGACGGCATTCATTTCCGCTGCGCACACGGACTCGGATATCGAGCAAACGGTCCAGAGATTCCGCGAGGCTCTTCGTAACGCTCACTCATGAAAGAGAACAGCCCCACTCGCATGAGATGGGGCTGTCGTTCCTGGA